>JACQPN010000002.1 GCA_016207515.1 Euryarchaeota archaeon
CGACAGCACCGGATGAGAAGTGGCAGAGCGACATCACGTACGTCAAACTCGGCGACCGGAACTATTACCTCATCACGTTCATCGACGAGTACTCCAGGTTCATCACGTACTGGGAACTCCTCAATCGGATGGATGGGAACTCGGTGAGCCTGGCGGCTGAGACGGCCCTCAGCCGCCTCGACCATGGGAAGACGCCCGTCATCCAGACCGACAATGGAAGCGGTTTCATCAGTCGGGATTTCAAGATCGTCCTCACTCGCCGCGGCATCACGCACACGAGGATCCGGCCCCACACGCCGACCGACAACGCGTTCGTCGAACGCGTCGAAGGAACCGTGAAGACCGAACTATTCCTTCACGAGCCGGAGACGCCGGAGGTCGCACGGGTGCTGCTTGAGGGGATAATCCACCGGTACAATCACGAACGACTCCACAGTGGGATCGACTACCTCACGCCCTGGACCAAGTATCGGGGAAACCCGGATGAGGTCCTCGAACAGCGGCGACTCAAGCTCGCCGCCGCGAGGCAAAGGCGGCGCGAGAAGAACATGCAACGCCGTCAATCACGCTTATACGTCAAACAAGGAATATCAGTCAGGCGGGAAACGGAACCGTCCAAAAATCAAGGGACCGATTTGTCCCACTTACGCTGAAACGGTACAAAGATAGTGGTCAAATGCACCCCCGCCGTCTTGCCGTGGGATGAGTCTCACGGCGGGACGGGGGCGTTGCGAAAATCCCGCAGCCACCTTTCCATCTTCGTGATTAACTCGACGACTTCTCCGATACCCACCATGGTTCCACGGGAGCGACGGGCCCGTGCTTAAAGGCGCCACCCCCAAAGAACAGGGTTCAGGATGTTTTCCTGCCCTTGACTCGCTCTACGACGAGACGTGATCCGTCTCGGTCGATGGTAATCCATAGGTCGTCGCCGGGTTTGAATGGGAATGCGCTGTCGCTCGCAACGGCCTTGCTGATGTAGATGAGCATTCTGGCGGACTCGTAGTGCATCAGTTTTCCGGGGCCTTCCAAAGACATGGGCTACATGGAACGAAATCGACCGCTTGAGCCATTTTGAGTAATAGGTTTGACCAAAAAGGGGAAGAACCTGTTTGAGTATGGCCGGGTGGTGTTCTTGGTGAGACAACCGCAAACCCGGGTCCGACGCATCATAGGCTTGACCACGATAGGCCTCTTCTTCATCGTCCCAATAGGGATCGCGAGTACGGATACGGTCACGTACTCGGGCGTTCGGACGAGCGACCTCTTCCCCGACGAGCAGCGCATTGATCTGTATGTTACCGTGACGGGGGCGGTCTCTTGGAAACTGGGAAACGCCACGATCCCGCCCGGAGGAAGCACCACCACTATGTTGGAGCCAAGCCCCCGAAATCTCACATTCACCGCCGACTACAGTATCCACCCCGCTTGTTGTCCGCGGGGTGCTATCGATAGCACCAAGACATTGCCCGAAACGACGCCCATCGGCTGCCACGACACCTCTTTCACCGATAGTGGATGGACCATCACTCTGACCCTCTGTGGCACCCTCCGGGCCACCCCAAGTGCCACTTTGGGCATCGTAACGCCTCGCGCACTCCAATGGGACTCGAATTGGGACGCCAAGACGCTGAACATCTCCACAGAGGCCAATGCCGAGGACAGGCAAGTCGTGAACTTGACTGTCCCGACCTTCTATGATTTTAGCGTCCGGGCTAAGGTCAGTGGTTATGGGGCAAGCTGGCAATCCCCTACCCTTGTGGTGGACGCGATTCCTAGTGACCATGAGATCCAAGAGCACTACATCGTGACCCCGGCAAGTCCCGCGAAGACCCCTACCAATACCACGCTGCCTGAACAGAACGCGGGCGAAACCACTGTGACGACCCCGTTCACGGATTCGTCGCCACAACCAAACGGGGTTCAAACGCGACCGACGCCAGGTGTTTCGCCCATAATCGTAATCCTCGGACTCGGCACCATGGCTTACTATGCCTCTAGGCGCCGAACCTAACACCCCCCGAAAAGTGACAAGGGCGCGAAACTGGCGGTTGCCCCCCGATAATGGGACAGAACCGCCACCCCCCAAGGATAATGTATGCCCACCCTGTTGGGCGCTCAACGCCGCGTCGAGGACCGATCCCACCATGAAAGTCAACGAGATATTCTACTCTCTTCAAGGGGAAGGGGCGCACGTCGGGCTCCCCACGGTGTTCGTGCGCTGCACGGCCTGCAATCTCCGTTGTGCCTGGTGCGACAGCGAGTACTCGTTCTACGAAGGCAAGGACATGGAGCTCGACGAGATATTCCGGTCGATCTCGCATTACCCGACGAGGCACATGTGCTTCACGGGTGGCGAGCCGCTCCTCCAAAGGGACGCGTTGGACTTCATGATGCAAGCGCTCGATCGGGGTTACGACATCGTCCTCGAGACGGGGGGAAGCCTCGACATCTCCGCCGTCGACAGGCTGACACCGCGGGAGAAGGTGATAATCTCGCTTGACGTGAAGTGCCCGGCGAGCAAGATGGAGCAGATGAACCGGTGGAAGAACATCCCGATCCTCCGTGCCCACGACCAGTTGAAGTTCGTCGTCGCCGACGAGACGGATTACGCATTCGCCCGCGGCGTCATCGCGAAGCATCCGTCACGGGCCCGGATACATTTCCAACCCGTTTGGGGGAAGGGATTGAAATGGCTCGCCGAGCGCGTGTTGGCGGACGGCATCGAAGCGCGCGTCGGCACACAGCTCCATAAGCATATCTGGGGAGAGGCTAGGGGACGCTAGGCGTCTTTCCGTCGACGCTTTTGCGAAGCAAAAGGGTCGCTCCACAAGCATATCTGGGGCGAGGCGCGGGGGCGGTAGGACGCACGTTCGGCGACTTGCGAGGCGCCGTTCTCGGCCACGATAGTCTTTTGGTCCCACCCCGCTTTTTTCGCATCGATTGACAGCGCTACTCTACCTAGACGAACCGCAACGCAGGACCTGCAACGCGAAGGTCGAGGCCATCCGTGGCGTTTCCTTTACGTTGGACAAGACCATCTTCTCCCCCGGGACCTCCTTGTACCGTCACCCGCAACCGCCCGACCGTGGCGAAGCGTGGATCGGCGGCGACAAGCGTCGGCTAAGCCGCATCTCGTGGCGGCGCGACGAGCTTCTCCATGCGTTGGACGGCGCCGTGCCGAAAATCGGCGATACGCTGCGCCTTCATCTTGACGTGGAAAGGCGCGAGAGGATCGAACGCACGCACACCGCAATGCACCTCATCCTCAGCGTCATGTGCCGAACCACCAAGGTCGTCCTTACGGAAAGCGCCCACGTCCAAGGCGGCGGTCATTTCGCGATCCGTATCCAGCGCGTCGGCTTCAGCCCGGCGCTTGCCGCAAAGTGGTTGGAGGCCGCCAACGGTTTCGCGGCCAAGAAGCTCCTGGTGAGGATCGAGTACCGGACGCGGCCCGCGCTACGAGACGTGGATGCGCAATGCTTTTCCGACGAGGTCACGCACCCTGGTCCGGAAGAGGGACTTCGTATCGTTCGCGTCGGAGACGCAAGTGCCCTTCCTTGTGATGGGACGCTTGCCTCGACCACCAAAGGGATGGGAAGGGTTGTTTTGCAATCGGCGCGGCCTGGTGTGGGCGGCGTCAACCTACAGTTCCGGGTCCTCGATTGACCACGCTTTCCTTCTCATCGGCCTGGGCCCGTTTTGTCCGGCGTAGAAGCTCGAACAACGAAACGACGAGCAGGGTCTCAGTGATCTTTGTGATGACGCCGGGCGCTTCGAACGGCTCAGGCCCGGGTGGATGGGGTCCCACGGGCACGCCGATGAGGCGCGTGTAGAAGTAGAGGGCGATGAGGAACAGGTTGCCGAGGATGCCGGTCCAAAGAAGAAGCACGTTACGCCGCGCGTTGCGGCCGGCCAACGTCCCCGCGCTCCCCGCCTCGAAAAGGAGAAAAGCGCCGAACAAGAACTGCGCAAGCGACGTAATGATGAAAAAGACGCCATAGACGACGCCTTCGTCGAAATGCTCGCCTGTGACGCTCGTGTGGATGAGGCCGGCAAGCATGGAGAGCGTGATCGCGGCGCGAACGACGACGAGATCGGAGTATTTCTCGAACATCCGAGGGTCCAAAGCGGCGCGACGACCAGCGCCTCTGGCGGTAAGATGCCTTCATAATACTTATCCCCCGGCATCGCTTGCCAGGGTCAGCATGTCCGTCGAGGAGAAGATCAAGGACCTTCGCTCGCGCCGGGAGGAGCACCGGGAAGGCGGTGGCGCCGACAAGGCCGCGGCCCAGCACGAGAAGGGCAAGTTCACCGCCCGCGAGCGGATCGAGAAACTACTGGACCCCGGCACCTTCGAGGAACTCGACGCCTTCGTCATGCACCAGGTCTCGCGCTTCGGGATGGACAAGAAGAAGGTGCTCGGGGACGGCGTCGTGACCGGCTACGGCCGGATCGACGGCCGCCTCGTCTACGTCTTCGCGCAGGACTTCACGGTCTTCGGTGGGTCCCTTGGAGAGATGCACGCGAAGAAGATAACGAAGGTGATGGACCTCGCGCTGCGTAACGGCGCCCCGGTGATCGGCCTCAACGACTCGGGCGGGGCCCGGATCCAGGAGGGTGTCGACAGCCTCGGCGGCTATGCGGAGATATTCTTCAGGAACGTGCTTGCGTCCGGTGTCGTGCCCCAGATCAGCGCGATAATGGGCCCGTGCGCGGGGGGCGCCGTCTACAGCCCCGCCATCACGGATTTCACGTTGATGGTGAAGAACACGAGTTACATGTTCATCACGGGCCCCGAGGTCATCAAGTCCGTGACCAACGAGGAGGTCACGTTCGAGGAACTCGGCGGCGCCATGACGCACAACACCGAGTCCGGGGTGGCTCACTTCGCGTGCGAGGACGAATCGGATTGCCTCCAGACCATCCGCCTCCTTCTTGCCTACGTGCCTCAAAACAACATGGAGGACCCGCCGGCGCTCGTCCCCAAAGACCGGCCCGACCGGGAGGACCTGGAACTCGCACGGATAGTACCCGATGAACCGGACCGGCCGTACGACGTCAAGGACGTGATCGGGCGGATCGTCGACGACGGCGAGTTCTTGGAGATCCAGGAGCACTGGGCGCGAAACATCGTAATCGGGTTCGCCCGCCTCGACGGGCACTCGGTCGGAGTGGTCGGCAACCAACCGAAGCACCTCGCCGGGACCCTCGACATCGCCGCGTCGACCAAGGCGGGACGTTTCGTACGCTTTTGCGACGCGTTCAACATCCCACTCCTCACCTTCGTGGACGTCCCAGGCTTTCTCCCCGGCACCGCCCAGGAGTATGGAGGCATCATCCGGAACGGGGCGAAACTCCTCTACGCATACTCGGAGGCGACCGTCCCAAAGATCACGGTCATCACCCGTAAAGCCTACGGCGGTGCCTACGATGTCATGTGCAGCAAGCACATCCGCGCCGATTTCAACTTCGCCTGGCCGACGGCGGAGATAGCGGTCATGGGCCCAGAGGGTGCTGTCAACATCATATTCAGGAAGGAGCTCGACGCTGCGAAGGACAAGGACAAGGAGAGAAAGCGCCTGGTCGACGACTATCGTCACAATTTCGCGAACCCCTACATCGCCGCCGAGAAGGGTTACATCGATGAGGTCATCGAGCCGAAGGAGACGAGGACGAAGGTCATCCGCGCATTGAACTCGCTTCTAACGAAGACGGAAGAGAGACCGAGGAAGAAGCATGGGAACATCCCCCTCTAAGCCAGTAGAACTTCTGGGGCCGGTCCGCCCGTCGCTGCCCTCGGCCGGGGAGGCTGCGTTCCGGCAGCATTCTTAGGAGTAACGTCGATTCCCTCCCGATTCTCATGGCCCGCCTCGTCCGTCACCGATTGTTGCTTCGCAACCTGCACATCATCTACTACCTGTTCCTGGCGCTCGGGTTCCTTAGCGTCCTCATCCTCGCGCTCACGCTTCGCGGTGGCCTCCAGCCGGCCGAAGCAAATTTCCTTCGCATGCTGGACCTTCTCGCGGTCGCGGCATTCGGCGTCGCCTTCGCGGGCAAGATCCTCGCCACGGAGCGTCCCCTCGGGTTCCTGCGCTCGCGCTAGTTCGCGATCTTCGGCTTCCTGCCTATAACAATCGTCGTCCTCGTTCCCGACGGCTTCTACCTCATCGTCCAGGTCCTCATCGTGATTTCCAGGTTCGGGCAAGCGCTCGACCGCGCGTTCGGCGTGCGCGTCGGTCATGCCATCTACTCGCGTTACAAGGCGGTGATAGTCGAGGACCTCACCGAGCCCATCCTCGACAGGATGTTCCATGTATTGCAGGTCAACCTGCGCGGGGGCCGGTACGCCGAATCGGTCGGTCGCGGAATCGATTCGAGCCGCGGTCAAATCCACGCAGCCGTCACGCGGGCGATGAAGGCGAGCCCCAACCTTTCGACAGTATCGCGCATCTCCGGGATGGAAAGCTTGATCCACACGGTCGTCGACGAAGCGCTCACAGCCACGGTCGCAACACTCGTTTCCGACGAGATCAACGTGGCCATCCAGCGTTCAGTCGACCAGACGTTCGAGGACCTCAGGAAAAACGTCCGGGACCCGAAGTGGAAGGAAGTGGGCGTCGGCCTAGGCGACGTGGGGCGCGCGTTCGTCAAAGGCCCGGCCTAGGCGCCGCAAACCCGGGGGTCAGCGTACAGAACATGAGACACGTTTTCCGTGCACGCTTTTTTCCGCCCCCGGCGGAAAAAAGGGTGCTGCCTCTCAGTTCGCCCATCAGTCATCATGGTTCAGCGGTCTGTTTTCATCATCGAGGCACAGCTACATTGCAGGTCTTTCTATAAGTGGGCACCGGCCCCTCAGCGAGGCCCTAGATAACTGGTGCATCGATTGAGTATCGATAGGATGTGTTTCAGGCAGTTCCTTCGGCCAGACTCGGGTTGCGCGAGTCACCTCGTCTCGTGCCAGTCTTTCGAGACGGCCGCGATAATCGAGCCCGATATGGACATCGACCGTTACATCCGTGAAGCCGACGAGGCGGGGGTCCGGATCGATTACGTGATCGACACGCACGTCCACGCCGATCACTTGTCGGGGGCGCGCTTGCTTGCCGAGAAGACGGGCGCGAGACTGCTGATGCACGAACTTGCGCCCGTGAAGTTCCCGTTCCAGAAGATGACGGACGGTGACATCATACGCCTTGGCAACACGTCCTTGAAGGTCATGCATACGCCGGGGCACACGCCCGAATCGACGAGCCTCGTCGCAAGCGACAAGGCGAGGATGCGGCATTTGCCGGGCGTCGAGCCGGGCCCTTGGTTCGTCCTCACGGGAGACACGCTTTTCGTCGGCGACGTCGGACGGCCGGACCTTTGGGGACCCGAGGGTGCTCCGAGGATGTTCGAGACGCTTCACGACCGGTTGATGAAGTTGGAGGACGGCGTCGAGGTGTACCCAAGCCACTTTTCTGGGAGTGCCTGCGGGGCGTTCATGAGCGGGAAGCCATCGAGCACCATCGGTTTCGAGCGGCGGTTCAACCCGGCGATGGCCGAGCCGGACGAGAAGCGGTTCGTGAAATGGCTTCTCGGCCACACGCAGCCCGCGCCGCAGGTTTTCCTCGACAACGTCAAACGGAACCTCGGCGAGGCGTAGCCACTGGCGAACGTCCGAGGCGCGCCACCCGTCTTGGGATTACGTGCGAATCTTCCCCAGTTCACGCTGTTCGTCGTCATCAACGGTTTTGTCGGTGCCATGGTCGGTCTCGAACGCGCCCTCCTGCCGGTCCTCGGGGAGGAGGAGTTCGGCGTCGAAAGCAAGCTCGCTATCCTCGCGTTCGTGGCAAGCTTCGGGCTCGCGAAGGCGCTCTCGAACCTCGTCGTGGGGTCGCTCTCCGATATCCACGGCCGACGGCCGCTTCTCATCGCGGGCTGGCTCTTGGCGCTTCCAGTGCCGTTTCTCATCTACTTGGCGCCCGATTGGAACGCGGTGATCGTTGCAAACCTGTTCCTCGGTGTCCACCAGGGTCTTTCTTGGAGCATGACGATCGCCAGCAAGATCGACCTCGTGGGCCCGCGAAACCGCGGCTTCGCGATGGGCCTCAATGAATTCGCGGGGTACGCCTGTGTGGGCCTCAGCGCGGCCGTCTCGTGGTACCTCGCTGGGGCGCTCGGCCCGCGCTCCACGAGGCGGGGGCCCGCGCCTCCGAGCCCTCCCGGCTTCGCGACGTGTTCGCGCGCGTCTCTTTCAAGGACCGGACGCTTTTCGCCGCCAGCCAGGCGGGGCTTGTGAACAACCTTAACGACGGGATAGCGTGGGGCCTTTTCCCGCTTCTTCTCCTCTCGCGTTCCGCTTCACCGGAGACGATCGGCCTCGTGGCCGCCGCCTACCCGTTCTCATGGGGCGTCCTCCAACTCGTCACGGGTCCATTGTCGGATAGGGTGGGACGCAAGTGGCCGATTGCGGTCGGTATGATCGTGCAGGCGGCCGGCATATGGGCGGTCGTGCTTGGTTCGGGGGTCGCCGCGTGGCTTATCGGCGCACTTCTCTTGGGATTAGGGACCGCCATAGGCTATCCGACCCTAATCGCCGCCGTGAGTGACGTCGTGAACCCCACGGAGAGGGCGTCGGCCGTCGGCGTCTACCGGTTCTGGCGCGACGCCGGCTTCGTAGTGGGGGCTCTTGGCGTGGGGCTCATCGCGGACACGATGGGGCTCGACGTCGGGATACAGGCGACCGCCGTCGTGACGCTTTGCTCGGGGGTCGCTGTCGCTCTTCTCATGCGTGAGACGCTTCCTGGAAGGACGACCGTGGGATGAACCAGGCTCACAAGCGCCGTGCCCGGGCCCTTGGACACGGGTCGTGGCTCGCGATTCCAGCTCGCGGGATGGTCGGCCCGCGTCGGCGAGCGGAGGATGCCGGGCCGTGAAAAGTGCGGCCCAATAGTCTTAACCCCTATCACTTCGTTGCGGCGTCGCGTGGTAATAGTCGACGACGGCAAACTCCGCCAGGACCTCGGCCTCTTCGAAGCGGTCACCCTCATCATGGGCTCCATGATCGGTTCAGGGATCTTCATACTCCCCGCCGTCATCGCGGCCGGCGTCCAATCGGCGCAGCTTGTCCTTCTCCTTTGGATCGTGTGCGGGCTCCTCACGATAACGGGTGCGCTCACGTTCGCCGAGATGGCGGGCATGTTCCCCCGCGCGGGGGGCCAGTACATCTACCTGCGGGAAGCCTTCGGCAAGAAGGGCGCCTACCTCTACGGGTGGACGATGTTCTGGGTCATCCAGACGGGGATCATCGCGGCCGTCGCCGTGGCGTTCTCCCTTTTCACGGCCGTGTTCTTCCCGATGCCGTCGTGGGCCCAGAAGTTCGTCGCCGTCGGCTGCATCATGTTCCTCACGATCGTGAATTACCTCGGCGTCAAGTACGGCGGGATCGTGCAGAACGTCTTCACGGTGATCAAGACGGGGGCGATAGTCGCGCTCGTCGTCGGCGGGCTTCTCCTTGGTAGGGCGTCGCCGGACGCCTACAATACGTTCCTCCCTGCGTCTCTTGGCGGCATCGACCTCGTGAGCGCTTTCGGGATCGCGATGGTCGCCGCCTTGTTCGCCTACGATGGGTGGCCGTCGGCGACGCAGGTCGCATCGGAGATCAAGGACCCGCAAAAGAACGTCCCCCGGGCGCTCGTCATCGGGACGGCGGCAGTGATGCTCGTCTACGTCGCCGCCAACGCCGTCTACTTCTATCTACTGCCACTTGCCCAGGCGTCCGCCTCGCCGCGCATCGCCGCGGACGCAGCGCAGGCGTTTTTGGGCGAGAACGGGCGGCTCGCGATATCGGCGGCCATCATGCTCTCCACTTTTGGGACGGTGAACGCCTTCATCCTCGCAAGCCCCCGCGTCTACTATGCATGGGCCAAAGACGGCGGCTTCATCGGTTCAATGGCGAGCGTGCACAAGAAGCACGGGACGCCGTGGTATGCCTTGATGCTCCAGGCGATCTGGGCGTCGCTTCTCGTCCTCACGGGGACGTACGTGGCACTCGCGACGATGGTGGTCTTTGCGATTTGGCTCTTTTACATCCCGTCGGTCGTCGCCTACTTCAAGTTCCGGAGGAAGATGCCCGACGCGCACCGGCCGTACAGGACCAGCGGTTACCCCGTGGTCCCGCTCGTCTTCGCAGGGTCTGCCCTTTTCATCTGCGCGAACTTCCTCTTGCGCGGAGGTTCGGCGAACGTCTTCGGTTACGTCGTCCCCATCGCGCCGGCGACACTCGTGCTGATCGCGAGCGGCCTACCCGTCCTGTGGATGGTGAGGCATAAGTTGGTGGACGAAGCGAATCCCATGATGGCGGCCCCAAGCGTCGTCGAAGGGACGACGCCCCCGGCGTCGGAACCGAGCACCGTGACGGCGCTCGATGCGGACGAGATGCCGGTCAGGGTGAGGATAAGGGGGAGTTAGGAGAAAAGACCGGGCCGTTCCCGCGACCCGTCGGCGTTTATTCCTTTATCTTCGCGTCGTACTCGCCGGCATCTATCGCCTTCTGGACCACGCGCGGGTCCTTGCCGTCCACGTTGACTCCCATGGACACGCAGGTTCCGAGCACTTCCTTGACGCGTCTTTTCAGATCCTTTCCCGAGAGGTCGTCCTGTTTCATCTTCGCGACGCGGACTGCGGCGTCGATGTTGATGCTGCCGATCTTCGCGGTGTTCGGGGTTCCGCTTCCCTTCTCGGCGCGGACTTCCTTGAGAACGAGTGCGCTCGTGGGAGGTGTTCCGACGGTGACGTCGAATTCCTTCGTGCCGGCGTCTATGGTGACCTTGACGGGGACTTTCATCCCGTCGAAGCCTTTCGTCTTCTCGTTGATGAGTTGGACGACTTTCACGACGTTCACACCCATCGGGCCCAATGCGGGTCCGAGGGGTGGGCCTGCGGAGGCCTTGCCCCCGTCGACTAGCACTTCGATGACCTGTTTTGCCATACTGTCACGGTTTCCTGCCCCGACCCTGAATGTTACGGGGGAGGCGGGCGAAGTCGCCCGCCCCCCAACCAATAACCGTGAGTCCCCGTGGACGGTTAGTCCACAAGGGCCTCGGCCTCGCCGGGTTTTTGCCCGGCATCGGCGATGAGGAAGGCCGCCCTCGTACCGGGCAGCCGATCCCAGGGATGAAGCAGGCCGACGAAAACGCACGCTGTAGATAAGGGTTTCCGGGGCGTGACCGGCGGGTATAAAGGGTCGACCCCGGGCCAGCCCCTAGTGGGCCAGATACCGGGAGAGTATCTACTTGTAGGTACTTTCCTGATTTAGGCCTTCGTGGCCCGCGTCATGAGGTATTCGAGCCGCACGACGTTGTCGGCGAAGTAGTCCTTCGTCATCGCATCGTACTCCCGCCTCCACTTCTCTAGTTTCACGGGTTCGTTCTTGAGCGCGTTCACGGTCCTTATGAAGGGGCCGCCGTACTGTTCCTGGAAAGTGCGGTAGTGCGAAACGGAGAGCGCCGGCCACGCTCCCGTGCCGCGTTCGAAGTGGATGTCCTTGACCGCGGTCCCGAGCCGTTGTCTCACCATCGACACGTCGCCCCATTGCGGCGGCGGCGCCTGACCGGGTGGCGGCGGCACATAGGCGCCGTTGAGGGCGAAGCTTCTTCCGATGAGTTGCTCCGGTGGCCACGTCGCGAATGCGATGCGCCCGCCGGGACGAAGCACGCGAAGCATCTCCTTCGTGGCGACCTCCGGCCGAGGAGCGAACATGTGGCCGAACTGGCTCAAGACCACGTCGAATTCCGCGTCTCGGTACGGGAGCTTCTCCGCGTCGCCCTCATCCCACTTGATCGAAGGCGTCCCTGCGATGTCGGCGTGATGCTTCGCGCGCGTAAGGAGTTCGGGTGTGAGGTCCATCCCGGTGACCTTCGCTCCCGCGCGGGCAGCCGTGACGGCTACGACGCCCGTTCCCGTCCCCACATCGAGCACCTTTTCCCCCGCCTTTACTCCGGCGAATCTCACGAAATTCCCGGCCACAGGGCTTGTGAACAATTGCGCGATCTGGTCGAAGTCGCCGAGCGCCCACGTTTCCCGTGCCTTTGTTTTGATTTCCGTAGTCGGATCGTTTTCCACAAGAACCACCCGAGGCGGAATCACCCGGGGGGTACTTATGGGGGCCGTCAGGGGCAGGTAACCAATTCAAGCCTGTCGGTGGGGCGGCGGTATCGATCCCGGCGACCGGATCTGCGTCTTTCCTGCGCTCGTCCCGATGGGTTTCCTGAGCTTTCCGTATTTGCGGCGTGGCAAAGTTCGCCTCCGAACATGATGGTCCCGCCGCAAGGTAAAGCCTTTCCCAGGACCTTCCGGTGGAGGAGGTCAGCGCATCCCCTTGACGGTCCACGCCCGCGCGATGAGCGGAATTGTTCCGTCGGCTCTCGTGGGGAGCCGGTCGCGGATAAGTTCGCGGAGCTTCCCGCGTCGCACCTCGTCTAGTCCCATGCAATAGCCGGGCGCAGGCGCCTGGCCTCCGAGAAAAGGCTTCCAGTAATCGTCGAAGTCCCGGAATACCGTGGGTTGGTCGACGTGCGACGTCACGACGCCAAGCAGCCCAGCGCCTTCGAAGACGCTACGCAAGGCGCCGGGTTCGCAGATGGGGAATCGCACAGCCTCGTCGAGCGTCCTTGCGTCCGCGTCGAGGTCGCAGGCGGCGTCCCAGAAATACCGCATGAGTTCCATCTTCCCCGCGTAGTCCCAGACGTAGGCCGCGACGGTGCCGCCGGGCTTCACCACGCGCCGCATCTCGGAAACCGCCTTTCCTGGATCTGGGACGAAGTTCAACACGAGTCCAGAAACCGCGCCGTCCCACGAACCGTCGGCGGGAAGGGCCCGCGCATCGCCGACTTTGAACTCGGCCCGCTGCTCGCCAGAGCCGAGGTGTCGCGTTGCGTGCTCCACATAGGCCTTCGAAGTGTCGATGCCGAGGACTTTCTCCGCGCCCGCTCTCAGGAGGGCTTCCGAGAGAGCTCCGGTGCCGCAACCTACGTCCATTACACGCCCACGACCCACGCCGGCCCAGCCCAGGAATCTTGGCGCAAGGAGCCTGCTCCAGCGTCCGACGTACGGCTCGTAAGAATCGCCGCTCGTCCAGGGATCGGTCAAGTGCACGGGCCGAAAACGTGAATCGGACGGATAAGCGTGATGGCGGCCGGTGGAACCCGCGCTACTTCGCTTCCTTCTTTTGCAAAACGCGCACGTTGTCCCCGCGCACCGTGACCGGGATAGGCACCATCGCTTCGAATAGCTCGACGGTGATCTCTTCCTTCCCTTCATCGATGCGCTGTACTCGCGCCTTCTCGCCCTTGAACGGCCCTTGGACGAGTTCCACGATGTCGCCTTCCGCGATACCGGCGACCGACGGCTTCGGGGTGAGGAAATGCTCGATCTCCGTGAGCTTCGTCGCTCCTTCGATGAGGCCTCGGGCGTGCGGGACGCCTTTGATCATCTTCTCGAACCCCTCGCGGTCGTTGCATTCGACGAGGATGTAACCGCGTAGTTCTGCGGGAGCGAGGACCGCGAGGACAGGTATCCCTTGTTTGGTTGCTTTCGTCACGACCATCTGCGCGACCATCTTCTCCTGGTTGATGGTGGTCTTCAAAGCGTAGATGCCGGCTTGTTCGGCGGCGACGGTTGGGGAATCCTCGGGCATGTGAAGCACCTAAGAAGGGATGAAGCGCGGTAGGAGGGATTTTGTATTTATAGGTTCGGGGCGCGTGGCAACGTCTTAAGCGCCCGCAACCATGGGCGGGTCATGGCCCGCGGCATCGATTCGATCGCAATGGCGAATCTTGAGCAGCACGTTTCCACCGGATTGCCGATGGTGAGGAGCGTCCTGGTCTCGTGCGGCGGTTCGCTCACGTATGAGAAGTACTTCGGCCATGGAAGGGCCGACGAACGCGTGAACGTCTGGAGCTGTACCAAGAGCTTCGTCTCGATGCTCGTCGGGATCTTGATCAAGGACGGCGCCTTTCCGGCACTTTCAGATCCCGTGGCCAAGATCCTTCCGGATGTTGCCAAGAAGTCCCACAAGTCGTTTCGCGCGATCACTGTGCGCGACGTGCTTACCATGAGGATGGGTTACGACCTCGAGTTCGGCGACTACGACGTTCTCGGTACCATCGGTTCACCGCCCACGACCGCTCCCGGGACCGCGTTTTGCTACAACGACGTCGGCCCGCACATCATCAGCATGATGATCTCCGAGGTCACGGGGAAGACCGCCAGCGAATTCGCCGATGAGACGATATTCAAGGAATCGGGGATCGTCGATCCGCCGTGGACTCGCGCGCGCGACGGTCATAGCATCGGCGGCTATGGGCTTCTCCTCACGCCGCGCGAGATGTTGGGGTTCGGCGGGTTCGCCCTCGCGCGGGGACGCGCGAACGGGAAACAACTCGTCGACGACGCGTTCTTCGAGGAATCCATCTCGCCGCAAAGCGATGGCGGTTTTCCGGGCGGGAACAGATATGGTTACTTCTGGTGGGTGAGCGACCGTGGAGGGACGCGCACACACTACGCGTTAGGCTTCGGGGGCCAACTCATCTGTGTCGCACCCGAGAAACAACTCGTGGCCGTCGTCACGTGCACGGACGATTTGGGTGCGGACATCGGTCCAGTCCAGGACATCTATTTCGACCGCATCCTTCCCGCATGTGAATGACCCCTTCGCGGCACGCCCTGTTGGAATTTGCGGCCGCCGCCCATATATACGCGCGATGCCCGTTCCCGGCCGCATGGACCGCACGCGCGTCGGATTCGCCATCGTCGGAGTCGCGCCGCTCCTCTGGGTCGCCGTGAACGTGATGCGAGGCGCTTTCGAGACGCGTCTCATGCTGGCGCTCCTCATCGGCGCGGTCGGTGCCTTCGTTGCGGCTTGGCGCCATCCCGAGAGACCGACCGTGGCCGCCGCGGGCCTTGGCGCCGTGGCGCTTAGCATCCTCCTCTTCTACGATCGGGGGATTTTCCTGACCGGCATCGCCTCCGTCGCTGGAGGTCTAGTGGCCGTCGGCGCCGCCGTGACGGCGGTCGGGCTAGCGCGCTCCACGCGTAGGTTACGACTTGGCGGCGCCGTCGTGGCCGCGTTCGGCGCCCTCGTGTGGATTGCGACGGACGACCTCGCGTGGCAGCCTGGTAACGTCGCGGCGGCCATAGGATGGATCGTGGTGGCGGCTGAAGCGCGATGAGCTTTTTCCAAGGCGATCCGCACCCGGGCCGTTCGACGAGTGCGCAGTGCAGCAGTTTCGTCAACGTCTTCCCAGAAACCCTTATTACTCCTGCCGCCTCCTGTAGACCGAGATGAAGCGCCGTTTCACGGTCGTGATTGAAAAAGATCCGGGCGGCGGCTATGTGGCCTCCGTCGCGGAACTTCCTGGTTGCCATACCCAGGGCGACACGCTCAAAGAACTCCGCGCCAACGTGAAAGAGGCGATAGAATTGTATCTTGAGAACGAGGACCTCGATGCGAAATTCCCCGAATTCGTGGGGATCGAGCGCGTCGCCGTAGCCGGCATCGACCGGCGAGGACGAAGCGCACGCTAGTGCGCGTCGAGGTCACGGTGTGAGTGGGTTACGACCTCTACCGGCTCGTAGGGTTCTCCGAGTTCTTTCGGCCCTCGGCTTCGTCGAAATTGGTCCGCCGGCAGCCACATCAACTTGAGGCCGCCCTGCGGCCGGATGGTAGTGGTAGCGCCGTAAACGCGACCGACGTCAAGGGTTGATCCAGGTCTCCCAATGGTCATCCGTATCTGTTCACCGGCGTTCCGGTAACTAGATCACGGACACTTCACAAATGGGAAAAGTTCTCTCGACGAAGCAGGCATGCCGGGTTCGCCACATGCATCGTTTGAGGCCTCGCTAAGGCCCACCACGTTTCTAGCCCTTACATGGTGGTAGAATACGTTATCTGGCGTAAATGTAAGATCAAAGGAAATGGCTCCGGCGTTGCTATTGGTTGCTATCAGGCTCGTGTTGTACGTTGTTATGGAAGGCCCAACGCTCCCGATGAGGATCTCATTTCCGTCACCTCCGATTCGATAAATCCGGTAGCCCAGGAGACCCACGCCTCCCGTGGCATTTGGGGCCGCCCAGGATAGGGTGATTTGAGAAATGCTTGTCGACGCCAAGGCTGGCCCTTGTCCAAATGCGACGGGCGTTGCCGTCAAGTTCCATGGTTCTGAGGGCCGAACTGGTGCGACACCGTGGACCGTGGTTCCTGGCCCTGTCCCCTCCAAAGTGACCGCTCGCACCTCATAGTAATTCGACTCGCCATCGCCCAAATCCTTGTCGCGGTAGGACAACGTGGTGCCGATATCCGCGAGAAGCGTCATCGCGTCCGGCGAGGAGCCTCGAAAGATGTGGTAGCCGGTGATTGCATGATTGTGACGGAGGGGCTCCTGCCAGGAGAGACTGACTTCCCCTCGACCAGAGCCTGTTTTCGCAGACAGATTTCCCACGGGATCCAAAGCCTGGTTTGCGGGATCGTACACAACGATATCCCTCAGGCGTTGGTACGCGTCGTTCCCACCAATTACATATGCGACGCCGTCGCCCCAAACCGCGCTCGTTAGGTCCACGGCGCGTGGCAAACGATCATTCGTCAAGCTGACGAGTCCGGTACTTGGATCGAACCGCAACACGTCCCACAAATGTGACCCTGTGCCATTCCCTCCGAAAACCAATGCCTCCGTTCCCGTCCACACGCCGCTAATGTGCCGGCGACCAGAGGGAAGGTGGCTCGACAAACGTTCAACAGCGCCACTCGATGGTTCGAACCTGATGATTGTTGCCACGGGCCCAATCGCGTCTTGGCCGCCAAGCATGTACGCGTATTGACCGTCCCAAACCGTTGCTCCGAAATCGTTCCCCTCGGGCAAGGTTGACGAGAGTGTGACGACCGTGCTGGTATCCGGGTCGTACCTCAGTATCGTAGGTTGCGGAACTCCGCCAACGTGGCCACCTAGGAGGTAGATGTATTGCCCATCCCAAAAAGCGCCCGCGCCGTAGGTCCGATTAGGAAGGCGAATGGGCACGAGAGTCAGAGAATCGGTCACTGGGTCGTACTGGAATATCTCGTCAAGAGGTCGGCCAAGCGTGGGCCCGTAGCCGCCAAGCACGAAGATTTTTGAACCAGCGGTCACCACTGCAGGATACTCTATGCTGAATGGCAAATTGGTGGCCGTTGCACTCAAGCACCCGGGCGGCTCGAAATACCATATTCGCTGCATGATGCCACCGAAAACGTACGCGCGGCCGTCGAACCAAGCGGCCCCCGTTGCATCGTTCGGTAGCGGTAATTGGCATTCAGACAGAACCGTCGAGTCCGCTTTGCCGGTGGGCACAATCGCAAACGCGGCCTGGGCCACGACTATTACGACTATCCAAGTCGCTTGACGCATCCGTTTGGATTTCAAAGACGCCCCCTTCACAGCCCCAGAAGGAGTCGGCGAGTAGGTAGATAAGCATTATGGCCCGGAATGGACGTCCATCGGACGCCTTACTATAGGCTTTCCGTGCGCGACGTTCTCAGGGGAAGGCGCGTTCCGGTGCGGAACCGTCTTTGCCTAGGAGCTTCGTAAATCGTCTGATGCCCCGCGTCGCCGTCGTCGGAGCCGGCCATTCAGTTTTCGGCGACCGTAACCTTACTCTCCGCCAGCTTTTCCACGAGGCCTTCACCGAACTCGCCTCCAATGTCGATCGCAACTTCGACGCGCGAGACATCGAGGAGGCATACATCGGTTCCCTCGGGTTCGGCGGCGGCCAACTGGGAAACCTCGGCCCCTTCGTCACCGAGACCTCCGTGTCGCCTTCTATTCCCTGTCGCCGCGTCGAGAACGCGTGTGCCTCCTCGGGCTATGCGTTTCGCGATGCCGTCCTTGCGGTGAAGTCCGGGGAACGCGACCTCGTCCTCGCGGGAGGTATCGAACGGATGAACGACCTCTCGCCGATCCACAAGCGTTTCTGGCTCGGGGTCTCCGGCGACACCGAATGGGAACGCACGGCAGGCCTCACGTTCGCCGGAGTCTACGCGTTGATGGCCGAGCGCCACATGATCGAGTACGGGACGACACGGGAAGCGCTCGCGGCCGTCGCCGTGAAGAACCACGCGAACGGCGCCAGAAACCCGAAAGCGCAGTTCAGGAAGGAGATAACGATGGAGAAAGCGCTCCAATCGGCGGAGGTCGCCTCGCCGCTCCATCTTTTCGACTGTTGCTCCACGACGGACGGGGCGACCGCCGTCCTCGTCGCATCCGAGGAAGTGGCGCGCGAATTGACGGACACGCCCATTTGGGTCACGGGTTCCGGAGCGAGTTCGGATCATCTGGCGCTCATGTCGCGTAAGTCCTTGACACGTCTCGACGCGACGGCCCGCGCAGCTCGAGACGCGTTCGCGCAGGCGGGGCACACGGAAAGCGATGTGGACGTGGCCGAGGTCCATGACTGCTTCACAATCGCGGAAGTGATGGCCGTCGAGGACCTTGGCTTCGTCGCCAAAGGCGAAGGCGGGCGCTTCGCCCTCGAAGGCCGGGGAAGAATAGGCGGCCGGCCGACGATCAATCCAGGTGGCGGCCTCAAGGCGAAGGGCCATCCGCTCGGCGCGACCGGCACCGGCCAGGTGTACGAGGTGTGGAAGCAGCTACGGGGCCAAGCGGGAGAACGGCAGGTGGAGAATGCCGAGGTCGGTCTTACGCACAACGTCGGCGGCTCCGGCGCGAGCGCCGCGGTCCATGTCCTGGAGCGCTGAAGATGGCGGGGGTCGCGTCGTTCGGCATCGCGTATCCTTCCTTCGAGGTACACGTAGATGAGAAGAGGCGCGGCAAGACGCGACGGTCCGCCTTGCGGCGGCTCGTGACCGCGTTCGACGAAGACGAGAACACGCTCGCCGTCGACGCGGTCCGCGCGGTGCTGGCCCACACGCGGCTCTCACCGCGCGAAATGGCCTGCGTGTTCGTGGCATCGACCGCTCGCAAGCCGCGCCCGAGCGCCTTCGGCGAAGCGTTCTCGGAGACCACCGTCCTCGATGTCCTCGAACTCACCGGCGTTCCCGTCGTGAGGTTTCCGGACACGCCAATCGGCGCGGCCAAGACGCTGCTTGCGGCGGCGACTCGATCTGGGGACGAAGACAGACCGATGCTCGTCTTGGCGACCCATGACGCGTCTCGATCGCTTTCCGGCGGCGCTTTGGCGGCCGCGGCCATAGTCACACGGACGGGAACCTGCGATCTTTCCCTGCCGACCGGTTTCAAGGGGAGATCGGTCTCTCGCGCACTCGGCGTGGTCGACATGGGGGCAGCGGGCTTCATCGCCGAACTCATGGATGCTGTCGCCGCGGTCCGAAGCGATCGGTTCACGCTCGCCCCTTCAGGCTCTAAGCGTCCCGTCTTGGGGGTCGGACGGGCCGCAGATGTGCCGGGTGCTTTCCGCTTCGAGCCCAAGACGACGCCGATCCCGCAGGAGTCCTTCGACCGGTTGCGGGCAATAGGTGTGGAGACCGGGCACATCCACGACAAACCCATGGGGGCTTTCGTGTCTCAGGCCACGTGGCTTGCCGGCTCCCGGGCCCGCTACCATTTGGAAGGCGCGGTGTGCGGTTCATGCAAGGCCGTGAACTTCCCGCCCAACGAGACTTGCAACGAGTGCGGCGCCGGACAGATGGTGACGCTTCGCCTTTCGGGGCGCGGCACGACATACTCGCTCACGAGGATCGGCCGGGGCGGGGCGCCCGCCGAGTTCGCGATGCAGGAGGCGCTTTCCGGGCCGTATTGGGTGGCGATCGTGGAACTCGACGAAGGGCCGAAGGTCGTTTCACAACTTGCCTGCGGGTTTGGCGGCGAGCCCACGGTGGGGACAAGAGTCCAGGCGGCTTTCAGGCGCATCTACAAGCAGGACGGGTCTTCGCGATATGGCCTCAAGTTCGTGCCAAGCGTGCCTTGAGCGTTTTGTGCGTCAGGCCCATTGGTCCGACCAGGTCTAAAGCAGACGTTTTGAGAAAGGTCTTTCCACCGCGCGCCCCCTCGGCGCCTCCGTGGCGCAATGGCTATGGGCGGCCCTTCTCGTTTTCTTGATGGTCGCGCGGCCGGCTGGCCGGGCCCGAAAAGCGCGCGTACCGCCACGCAAGACGGTGAAGACCAAGCCGAGAAGGGCGAAGCGCGCCGCGTCCTCCCTCGTCCGGGGCGGGCATCGTGTCGTGGGCCCTAGGCGTGCCGGTGTCGCCCCACCGATGAGCACCGACGACGATAGAGGGACGTCGGCGAAGCGCGGAACGCCACCAAGCGTCGAACGCAAGAATGCGGTGGACGAGGCGAAGCGGATCCGTGTGCCCGGACACCAGGCGGGCGAGGATGCCGCGGGTGAGCCGAGGCGGATCCGCGTGCCAGAAGCGATCCTTCGCAAGATGTACGTGGAGGGAAGCCTCGCGAACGCCAGGCAATCCGTCGTCTTCAGTCTACGGAACCAGTTCTCGACGGCAACGATCGTTTCGTTCCCGCAGCTCTTGATCGATGGCGCGAGAGTCGCCGTTGCACGACTCTGCGTGAAGGTCGCGGCCAAATCGACGCTCGCGAAATCCGTCCGCGACTCGCAGCCGTTCGTCTTCGCCAAGAACGATGAGGCTGTCTTCTTGGTCGATACAAAGCGCCTCGCGGCGGGCGTACACTCCGTACAATTGACGGCGGACACGCGTGAGTGGGGGCGGCTTGTCGTGGAGTTCGAAGCGAGTATTTGACGGTCTGCGGCTGGCGACCGATAAGGGAGGGCGGATCCGAGGATGGCCGGGTTTACCAGTGCTTTTTCCTGAGCCCGCGCCCTCGAAGCGGTTTTCGTAGTAAGTAGACAATGCTCAAGACTCCCGGGATGCAGACAGGTACACGCGAGGGTTGCCTTGTATCCGCCACCACGGTGCGCCGTCTGCCGAAGGCCGATCCTGGAGGGTAGAAGAACCGATTATTTCGGGGTAGGGACACCGCCGCCAAACGCGCGGCACGTCCACGTTCCCGACCAACACCCCCTCGCGCTCCTCCTTTGCCACGGTTGCGCTTCATTGGCTCGTTCGAGGGTAGAAACGGGACCGTCGTCGTTCGGCCTGGCGTGATCACGGGCTCCGTTTTGCCTCGCGTGATGAAGCCCCGGACTCATGGTTTCGGCGGCGCGCAATCGTACTAGGGGCCGATCCGGCGCATTCACACGCGGGTCGGCATCAGGGCGGCTCGCCCGCGAACACGGTGGCGACCTTTTCTTAAACATACCGGCAAACGTTAATCACCGCCCCTAGACGACCATCACCCGTCAGAAGGGCGAAGCGTGTCAGCGTCCCCAACGTGTCGAGAGTGCGGCAAGCCAGTGCTTGGCGGAAAGCACGCGGACTACTTCAGTCCCCCAGAGAACACGGGGTGGCTTGGAGAAGCGGAGACCACCGTCGATCACGACCGGCGGATCCTGTTGGCCACCGACACTACGAAGCCGGATCCGAGGCTTTGCTTCGATTGCAAGGCCTTGCGGGAGCGTGCTCGCATCGCCGACTTGGGACGCTTGGCCCGTTCGTAGACGGCATCCCACACGGGCGGTTTGTGACCCTTCGCCCCTTCGTTCGATCATTGCTTTGTCGGCGGTCGCCGGCATCCGGCGCGCGCTGGCGCTCACCGTTTCCTGCCCGTCGACGCGGGCGAGAGGTCCGGCGGCATCGCGACGCGTCGTCTTGTCTTTAGCTTGGCAGCGGGCGCGCCGGCGCTATGTTCATTAACGATTAGCCGCTTGGCGAAGCGACGCCCATGATCGACCTTTCGAAGCGCCGCTACTCGCTCGCGATAAGTCCCGCCGACGACGGCAAGGAGGCCGTGGTCGCCGGTTGGATCCACGAGTCGCGCGACCTCGGCGGCATCGCGTTCATCATCCTGCGCGACCGGGAGGGGACGCTCCAGGTCGTGCTTCCGAAGAAAAAGATCGAGAAGCAGCTGCTCGACCAACTGTTGGGCATCAACCGCGAATCGGTGATCGCGATCCGCGGGAGCGTGAAAGCCTCGCCTCAAGCGCGTAACGGTTATGAGATATTCCCGCTCGAAGTAGAGGTGCTTTCCCGGGCGGCGGCCCCACTGCCTCTTCCCGTGGCGGACAAGGTGCATGCCGAGATCGACACGCGTCTCGACAACCGGTACATGGACCTCAGAAAGCCCGAGGTCGCGGCGATCTTCCACGTTCGTAGCGCGATGCTCCGGTCGGCCCATGCGTTCTTCGCCGAACGCGGTTTCACGGAGATCCATACGCCGAAGATGATCTCCGCCGCTTCCGAGGGCGGGACCGATCTTTTCCCCGTCGCCTATTTCGAGAAACAGGCGTTCCTTGCCCAATCGCCGCAACTCTACAAGCAGATGATGATGGCGACGGGCCTCGACCGGGTCTACGAGATCGCGTGGTACTTCCGCGCGGAGGAGCACAACACGCGTCGCCACCTCAACGAATCGACCGCCATCGACGTGGAGATGGCCTACGTCTCTAGCGAAGAGGACGTGATGGGCCTTCTGGAACGGCTTATCCAACGGATCTGGACGGACATCACGAAGAACGAGACAGCGGCGCTCGCGGCCGTCGGGGCGAAGCCCGTGGTGCCAACGTTGCCGTTCCCGCGCGTCACCTACGACGAGGCCATTCGACTCGTCAACGAGGCGGGGTTGAAGCTCGAATGGGGCGAGGACCTCGGCACCGAGGGCGAGAAGAAGCTCGGCGATCTCATGCTCGCGAAGGGGCACGAGTTCTACTTCATAAAGCATTACCCGGCAGCGGCGAAACCTTTCTACGCCTACGTGGAGGACGGGTCGCAGCTGTCTCGTTCGTTCGACCTCGACCACAAGGGACTCGAAGTCACGAGTGGGGCCCAACGGCAGCACGATTCCGACAAACTCGTGAAGCGATTGGAGGAGAAGGGCCTGAATCCGAAGGATTTCGAGGCGTACTTGTCCGCATTCCGTTACGGCATGCCGCCGCACGGCGGGTTCGGGTTGGGGATCGAACGTCTGGTGATGGAACTTCTTGGGGTCGAGAACGTGCGGGAAGCGATACTGTTCCCGCGCGACAGGCAGAGATTGACCCCATAAGGGAGTTTTCGGCGTCGAATCCTGGCTTGAACGACCCTCCATGATGAGAATCGACCACGTCTTGCGGGCGCCACCACGTTGGTCGCCTTCTGGGGGGCCCACGGGGCCTCAAGCGGCGGCTTTTTGTATTTGAGGGTTTCCCTAAACGCTCTTACGCGACGGGTTGCGAGATATGGTCGGTTGCCGCCAATGCCGATCCAAAGGGATGCTACGCCTGTCGCAAGCACATTGTCGCCGCCGCAGCGGGAACTTCGGGCACGCGGGACGCTAGGTGAAGAGTTGCCTCTCGACTACTTCCGACTCTTTTCGGATAGCCTGGTCACGGACCTTCACACTTTGGAGGACGATGCCGTCATCGAGGACCATCTGTTCACCGCGGGCAAACGCGCCGGCGACGTGTTCTCGCGCGTGGTCTCCAAGAACACCATCCACCTTCCGAAGAAACTGGCCGTCCTTTCCGAGGCCCTATACGATTTCAAGGTGGGGATAGCGAGTTTCAGGATCCAACCTGGCTACATCCGCTTTACGATAACGGAGTGCGTACACTGCGCTGGCGCGAAACCTTCTGGCCGGGCTTTGTGCCGTTTCGAGGCGGGCATCGTCGCCGGGGCGTTGGAGAGTTTCGTCGAGCGTGAGATCGACGGTGCTTCCGTCACCGAGACCAAGTGCTGGGGGCTCGGGGACGACCGGTGCGAGTTCACGGTCGCGATGCCTGTGTGAGTTTGCCGCGGACCGTGACACGCGTTGAGTTCCCCTGCCGTGCCAGGGCCGCCACGTCCGTTCCTTCTCGTCGAGGGTCCGGGTCCGCGATGTGAGCGGGGCGCCATGCGGTTTCTCGGCCGATTCTCCGTTTTTGTGGAACGCCTTTTGACAGACCTGAACCGGTCCTAATCACGGTTGAGGCTCTAAGAAACCGTCTGTCGGGAAACCGGCTTCCGACCGGCGGCGTGCCGAAAAAAGCGCCCGTATCTCGAATAGGGTCTGAGGAAATTGTATAAATAATCCAAAATCAACGGACCAGCACCGCACGACGCGGTGGAGGCTGAAACATGCGACCAAAACACAACCGATTGGAATCCGTCTTGGAGGCAAGCGAGGCACGGTTCGAATCGGGCGAACACCTGGAGGCGCCCGAAGCGCCGAAAGAGGCAGCGAACGTGGAACACAGGATCCGGTCCGTCGACTCGATCGCCCGCACGATGAGCATCATCAACAGGCACCCGATGCACGTGAAGGGTGGGTTCGCGGAAGGCACAGACGCCTGGAACAACGCGTAAGGGGGACCGAGGGCCCGGGAGGGCACGAGGTCGCCCACTTTGGATGCACCCTTTGGCCCTGGCGCAAACAACTGTTTGCGCGGGGCCGCGCGCACGCCCGGCGTGCGCCGCGGTAAAGGGTGCTGGAGCAACGCGTAGGGGGGACCGAGGGCCCGGGAGGGCACGAGGTCGCCCACTTTGGATGCACCCTTTTGTAAAGGGTGCTGGAGCAACGCGTGGCGCGAAAAAATCCCTGCGAAAACCAACGTCCGAGGCGAAGAAGGAGAGGCAAACGGGGGCGGGGCATTCTTTCCGCATCAGTGGAACGGGTCGCCCCGCGCGTCCGGCCGCCGGGCATGCACCGGATGCCGGGGCGCACGGGGGTTTTCCATGGAGGCAGCGCAATCTTTTGAACGGCCCCGGGCAAATGCCAATGACGATGTTTCCAAACGTGCGCTAAAGCAGGGTTTAATACCCGTGGAGTCTCCATTATACGCCGCGGGAGCGGAGGACAACGGGAAGCCTTACGTTTTTCCGACCGCGCGGACATGAGGAAATGACTCGATGGATGGGCTGAAGCTCGTCGTTAGGCTTTTCGACATCGACCTCGGCAAGTACCAGGTGATCCTCCACGAGAAGGACGCCGAGGAGCTCGGCATCCACTCGCAGGACCGCGTGAAGATATCGCGCTCCGACGAGACGATCACCGCGATAGTCGACACGACCGATTCCTTCATCGAACGCGGGCAGGTCGGGGTCTTTTTCGAGGTCCAGCAAAGGCTCGAACTGACGGAAGGCAACACGCTCAAGGTCGTCCCCGCCGACAAACCGGCGAGTGTCGCTTACATCAGGAAGAAGATGGAGGGGAAGGACCTCTCGCGCGAAGAGATAGACACGCTCATCCGCGATGTGGTCGACGGCAGCCTAACAGACATCGAACTCGCGGCCTACGTCACGAGCATCCAGATCCGTGACATGAACCTGCGGGAGGTCGAGGACCTCACGAACGCGATGGTGAAGTACGGCGAGGTGATCGATTTCGAGGGCGCCGAGATCTTCGACAAGCACTCTATAGGTGGCGTGCCGGGGAACAAGATCTCGCTGCTCGTCGTCCCCATTGTGGCGGCGGCGGGGCTGCTCATCCCGAAGACCTCGTCGAGGGCGGTGACGGGTGCGGCGGGAACGGCCGACATCATGGAACTCTTTTGCAACGTGCGCCTCTCGGCCGAGGAGATCAAACGCATCACGCTCGAAGTCGGAGGTGTCCTCTCATGGGGCGGTGGCGTGAACCTCGCCCCTGCGGACGACATCATCATACGCGTCGAGCATCCCCTTTCGCTCGATCCCCGCTCGCAGCTCCTTGCGAGTGTCATGGCGAAGAAGAAGGCGGTCGGGGCGCGTAACGTCGTCATCGACCTTCCGATGGGCGAGGGCACGAAGATCGTCCAACAGGACGAGGCCCGTAAGATCGCCCGCGACTTCATCGACCTCGGCGAGAGGCTTGGGATGAAGGTGGAATGCGCGATAACGTACGGTGGGCAACCGGTGGGAAAGGCCATCGGCCCTGCGCTCGAGGCGAACGAGGCGTTGCTCGCGCTCAACAACGGCGACGCGCCGCAATCGCTCGTCGAGAAATCCGTCGGCATCGCCGGGATGCTCCTGGAGATGGGCGGCGTCACGGCGCGCGGCAAGGGCCGCAGACTCGCCCAAGAGATCCTTGAAAGCGGGAAGGCGCTGCAGAAGTTCGACGAGATAGTCATAGCGCAGGGTGGCATGAAACCGAAGGAGCAGGAGATCGGCCGTCACTCGGCCTCGATCCTCGCTCCAAACGGCGGTTACCTCACGGGCGTTGCGAACCGCCGGCTCGTCCACATCGCGAGGCTCGCCGGCGCCCCAAAAGACGGTGGCGCGGGCGTCGTCCTTCATAAGAAGCGCGGTGACAAGGTGGACACGGAGGAGCCGCTTCTGACGATCTATTCGAGTTCGGAGTACAACCTCAAGACGGCGCTCGCGGAGGCGAAGCGGGGCGTGCCGGTCACGATCGAAGGCATGGTTCTCCAACGCGTGCCGGACTTCCAGGAGTTTTGACCCAAGGCCGGGTGTCGCCGATCTAGTAGGCGCGCCTTGGCTTCACGCCGGCAGCCGCGCGTAGAATTCGATGATGACGAGCGCGGCGACGCCGACGGCCGCGGCGGCCGCTATGGGCAAGGCGACGCGCTCGGCCACTTTCTTGTTGGCGGAGCGGACGATTATGAACTTGTTCACGGTGCTCAACGTCATCGCGGCCACGGCCGTGAGGGCGGCGACTTTGAGGGGGATCGTGCCGCTCGCGTAAAGGAGCGTAACGGATGCGACGACGGCGGCCGCGTGGATGAAGCCGCCGAGCGCGGTCGCGTAGACGCCGGATTCGCCCCGTCCCGAGGCGAAGAACGCAAAGCCCGCGAGAAGCGCGAAGAGGGCGCCGAACTTCACGGCCGGCCAGATGGCGAACGGGTTCTTGAGGGCGATAGTGGCCGCGTCGTCGACGTCGCGGTCATGTTTCAAGAACGACGCTCCTACACAGATGCACGCCATCGCCGCCGCCGGGATGAGCAGCACCTGCGCGAGGCGGAGACTCGGGTCGACGAAGGCGGCTATGGCTAGGTTGCGCCCAAACATCGCGGCCGTCGCAAGAAGTGTCCCTGCCGCCGCGTGGGCGACCAGGGAAGGGTTCGCGGCGGCTATCTGGCCGAGGGATGCGGCGGTGGCCTCGGAGTTGACGAGACCGCCGAGTAGGCCCGCGGCGACGATCCCGCGGCGCGCCCCGATCTGGCGCATACCGATGAACGATGCGAAGGAGAAGGCGGAGACGAAGACGACGATGAGGATTATCGTGCGCAGGTTCCAGATGCCCCACGGGTCCAGGGGGCCGTCGGGCGAGAGCGGGTAGAGGATGAAGGCGATGGTCACGAATTGGAGCGCGGCGCTTATCTCGTCGTCGGAGAGGTGGTGCGCTATGAGGTGGAGCCGGCGCTTCGTGAGAAGCAGCCCGGTCGTCATCACGGCTATTATCGTTCCTTCGAGGAGGAATCCGTAGCCGACCATTACGCCGACGAGGTAGATCACAAAGATCGACATCGGGGTCGTGAAGCCGGTCTCGCCGAGGAGGTGGCGCACCACGAACATGCTGATGGCGAATATGCCGGCCATCGCGAGCCCGAACGCGACGACGAGCCCCGTGTCGGAGGCGATGGCGAGTTGTTGCGTGAGTAGCCCCGCGACGGCGATGAGGGGGAAGGTGCGCACCCCCGCTATGACGAGCTTCTTGTCCGTGCGGTGCTCGCGTTCGAGCCCCACGAGAAGGCCTGCGCCGACGACGACGGCGAGCTTCACGAGGAACTCGAAACTGACTTGAAACTCCAGGCCGGCCACTTTGTCCTCGTCTCTCGAAGGTGGGCCCGTGGCTTAAAATGCGAGAGTCCGAGCACGCAAGATCGCGCGGTCTCGCCCGTTCTCCGTGGACGGTCTTCTTGCTTAGGCGCCGCACGCCGGTCCATGTGTCCGGACTTCCCGCGGCATGGAGGGTTCCTCGGCCCTTGCGAGTCCTTGCGGCCACCGGGCCTCCCCGCGTGGGCAGTAGCCTATATTACCCATTACCACATCTTCGCGCCGTCGGAGTGATGTGACTGGCGAAACAGCCGGGGGAGAACTGCAAGAAGTGCGGGCATTGGGGCTCGTCGCCCGAGTTCGGTTTCGATGACCGGACAGGCTATTGCAACGCCCACGAGAAGCTCACCAGCGCCGATTACTGGTGCGACCTATTCATCTCAAAAGAGAAGTACCAGAAGCAGCAGGATGAGCTCTACGAGCAGATCGAGTCGGAAAGCGGGGAGTTCGAGGAATAGTCGCGCTAGTACGTACTTATAGGTATATGCGCCCTTGATTCGATTCCGCTCCACTCGGTAGCATTTTTATACACCTCCGGCATCTTCCGGCCGATGCGTTTCTCCATCTGGACGGCCGTGAGCCTCCTCCTGGTCGTCTTCGCCGTGGTCTTCTACGCGTACATGTACAGCATCACCGGCCGCTGGTTCGAGCAGGGTGTCTACGCGGTGACGGTGATCCCCCTGGGCTTTGGCCTCGCTGGCCTGTATCTCACGACGCGCGGGAACCCGCAGTAGCCGTGCACCGGTCACGGGCCGCGTAGCGCTGCACTTCCGGCGCGATGGGCTTTTTCCCGGAACATCACGCTCTGCCCGCCAGACCGCTTCGTTCCATGCTGCCAAACCCGATCGGGCTGGCCGGGTCACCCTTTTCCCAGGGGGACGTCGCGTGCAGGTATGGGCCTTCTCGCCGTCTGATGGCATCGCGAATCCAGGCGTCGGGGTAATCTAGCGGGAGTGCGATCCACGTCCCGTGCCCACCGAGTGGACGGAGAAATACCGCCCAAAGACCCTTGCCGACGTGGCGGCCAACGCAAAAGCGCTCGCCGATATGAAGGCGTGGGCGGATAGCTGGGAAGCGGGCGTACCGGAGAAGCGCGCTCTCCTTCTTTCAGGCGACCCCGGGATAGGAAAGACCTCGGCCGCCCATGCGCTCGCCCACGACATGGGGTGGGGAGTGATCGAGTTGAACGCGTCCGATTCGCGTAACGAAGAGGCGATCCGGCGAGTCGCGGGCGCGGGTTCGAAGCACCGCGGGTTCGGTGCCGACGGTAGCTTCGTGAAGGACACGAACGCCGGCCGCACCCTCGTCATCCTCGACGAGGCGGACAACGTCTTCGGCCGCGAGGACCGGGGCGGCGTGAAGGCGATCGCGGAGACCATCCGCGAGACGGCGCAACCCATGATACTCATCTGCAACGACCAGTACGAGTTGCAGCGACGCGGCGCCTCCCTCGTCAACCAATGCAAGGTCGTGAAGTTCAGCCACGTGATGAAGAACGCGATCCCTCCAGTGCTTCGGAACATCCTGAAGGCCGAGGGGATGACGGCGGAACCGGAGGCGCTCATCAACATCGCGGAGCGTAGCGGCGGCGACCTTCGAAGCGCCATAAACGACCTTCAGGCGTTGACGGCGGGAAAGACCGAGTTGAAGGCCGCCGACGTCGAAGCAATCGGCTTCAGGGACGCCCGCGCATCCATCTTCGACGCCGTGCGCGAGATATTCAAGTCCGAGAAGATCGACTCCGTGCGCACGGTGCTTTTCGACCTCGACGAAACGCCCGACATGCTACTCCTCTGGCTCGACGAGAACCTTCCATTGGAATACAAGGACCCGGCGGATCTGGTCGAAGGCCTCGCGTGGCTCTCCCGCGCCGACACGTTCCTCGGGAGAACGGTGCGGACCGGGAACTACGGCCTGTGGCAGTACGCGAAGGAGACAGCGGCGTTCGGGGTCACCGTCGCCAAACGCCGGCGCTACCCCGGCTTCACGCCCTACCGGTTCCCGACCTACCTCAAGAAGATGTCCACCGCCAGGGCGATACGGGAGACGAGAAAGTCCGCTTCGCGCAAAGTAGGCGAGGCGCTCCACGTGGGCCGGCGCGTCGCCCGAAACGACGTGTTCCCGTTCCTACGCACACTCTTCACGAATGTCCCGACGCTCGGGGGCAAGTTCGTCCACGACTTCGACGTGGAGGACCACGAGTTGGCGCTCATCATGGGGTCGGGCGTCGATTCGAACGAAGTGAAGGCGGTGCTTGAGGAAGCGAAGAAGATCAAAGCGCTTCCAACGGCGAAAGGAGCGCCTACGCCGGAGCCCGAACCCGTGGAAGAGCCCGAACCGGCCGAGGAAGCACCCCCACAAGAAGAGGAGCCGGAAAAACCCGCCCCGAAGAGGCAGAAGAAACTCATGGAATTCTAGGTGCGCAACGCAAACGCTCTTCAACCACCGCTAGGCTATAGGAGGTTCGAGAACACATGGACAAACCCCAAGACCAGAGGGAGTACGTGATCTACACGTGCTACCCGATAGAAGAGTGCGGCTTCTCCGTGAGAAGCCACAACGAGGAGGAAGTGGTGGACATGGCGGTCATCCACGCCGAGAAAGGGCATAAGATGCGAGTCTCCAGGGCGGGCGTCAAAGGATTGATCAAGAAAGGGTAGGCGCCAGAGGATTCGAAGGCTTTTTTTGGGGCGAACGCTTGGGCCCACGCATGGACGAGCCTACGCCAAAGAAATTCCACGTCTTCGTTTGCTTCCCGATCACCGATTGCGGCTTCACGGTGAAAAGCCACGACGAGGACGAAGTCATCGAGACGTACCTCCACCACGCCGAGAAGGTGCATGGAAAGAAGGCGTCGAAGGCGATGGCCAAGGGAATGATCAAGGTGGAGTGAGGCGGGCGGCGTTCGCCCCAAACGGGCGAAGACTTATCCGTCCGCGGCTAGCAGTCCTCTTTGCCGAGCCGCATGTTACAAATACGTCATACGACAAATATGTCTCATTCAATGTCTCGCCTGAAAGAGCCTCCCGCGTTGCCGAAGACGATCCGTGGGCCAGCCCCCACCCTGACGACACTACACGCGATCGAGATCATTCTCCGCAAGGCCGACAGTCGCGGGGAGGGTCCTTTGCCTTTGGCCGAGATAAAGCGACGGATGAAGGCCAAGAGCGTCAGGCATTCGACGATCCGCACGTGCGTGGACGAACTCCAGCGGCTGGGTCTCGTGCTGTACGCTCCACGAAGAGGCGTCATGTGGACCTACAACCCTGACCCCGCCTTCTGGGCGAAGAAAGGTTTCATCGAACTCCGGTGAGCGTGCCGGGCGTGGCCGCGCGAATCGTCCGAGTCACGGTGGACTTGCGCATGATGCGTCGCGCCGGAGGACCGCAAGCGAGGGCGCTCAGGCGGCTCAAGCCGCGACTTGAGGCCACTCCATATCTTGGCGAGAGAATCCGTGACGACTTGATCCCGTCGAGATTCCGACACATGCGGCACGTCCACAGGCTTGCCTTACCGCAAGGGTGGCGGGCACTCTATTCTGTCTCAACGCAAGAAGGAAGGTCAGAGGTCGCCATTTTCTGGATCGGGTCCCACCCGGAATACGATCGTCTCCTCGGCTACAAACGAAGTTGAATGTTCGGAACCTGCCGACGCCATGTTCCAGGTCAGGTCGAAGCTACTGGCGGATCCTACCGCCTCGTCACTATCGTCAGTATGTCCTCGTCGTTCAACTCGTGGTCGAGTCCCACCGTCTGCTCCGCGAACTTGGCGCTCGTTCCCGTGACTATCGCGTAGCGGAACTTGCGCCGCCATTCGCGGTGTATCATGTCGCAGACGGTTCCGACGTCGCTACCCGACTTCAGCACAAGCGCGTCCTTGAAGTCCGGTTCCTTTCCCGGCGGCTTCATGAAGACGCGTATGAAGCGGAGTTTGGCGTAGATGGCCTCTCTCAGTTCGTCGAGGCCGGTGCCTTTGGAGGCTGAGACCGGGACGGTGTGCCAGCCATGCCACTTCTTCTTCAGCGAGTTGAGTTCGCTCGCCGTTATTGCGTCCACCTTGTTTATGGCGATGAACGACGGGACGTAGATGCGGTTGCCGCTCACGTAGTCGATGAGCTGCTCCACCGTCGCATCCTGACGGACGATGACATCGGCGTTGATCATGCCGAACTCCGACATGACGTCGCGCACAAGTTCCTCATTGAGGTGCGATAGTTTCACGGTGGCGTTGAGGCCGATGCCACCTTGTTTCTTGTGGACGATGCGGATGTTCGGGGGCTTCTCGTTCAATCGGATCCCTGCGTCGCGCAGTTCTTCGATGAGGACTTCCATGTTGTCTGGGCGCAAGGCATCCATGATGAGCATGACGAGGTCGCAGTTTCGGACGACCGCGAGGACCTCGCGGCCGCGGCCCTTGCCGCGGGAAGCCCCTTTGATGAGTCCGGGTAGGTCGAGGACCTGGATCTTCGCTCCGCGGTACTCAAGTAGGCCCGGGATCACGTCGAGTGTCGTGAATTCATAGGCGGCCACCTCGGAATCCGCGTTCGTGAGTCGGTTGAGCACGGTGGATTTGCCCACACTTGGGAAACCGACGAGGGAAACGGTCGCGTGCCCGCTCTTCTTGACCGCATAGCCGCCGCCGCCTCCGCCGCCTTGGGACGCCCGGCGCACCTGCTCGTCGCGCATCGCGGAAAGTTTTGCCTTCAGCTTCCCGATGTGGTGGCTGGTCGCCTTGTTGTACTTGGTCTTGGAGATCTCCTCCTCGACCGCCTTGATGTCGTCGTCGATTGTCATCTGGTTCTGGGCACGCTGTTAAGGGCAGGTTTGCTAAATAAGAATCGAACGAAGGCCCGGTGTTTCGCGTCGCATGGGCGAAGGGAAGGGGGCGAGTCGTCACCCGTCGTCGGCCGGCGGCGGCCATGGGCAGAGGCCTTGAACGGACCCCATGTCCAGGCAGTCGGCGGGCCGTCTTGTCATCGGGACGGCGGGAAATCCTTCTCCCGACCTGTGACCTGTGAACGTTCCAATCTTCTCCGGTTGATTGTTCGCGACAATGTATAAATAACCTGAAACCCAATAGTTGTAGTAATAATCAATTGAAAGGTTGATACTTATGGACAATGGGCCGGGCACTTCAGTACCTTCGGACGACGCGGAACCCCTGAAGGAAGTCAAAGTCAAGATTCCGCTCGAATACCACGTGAAACTACACTCGATGAAGGTGCTCACGGGTCAACAGATCAGTGACACGATAACCGACGCGCTGAGATCCTATTTCTTGAAACGCGACGGGCCGCAGAAACTTGAGCACGCGGAGCCGTCGGAGCTGCTTGACGGCGTCACTGGGTAAGCGGTACAAGTCTTCCGGTCATTCCGTCGCGGACTCCGTTTTTTCGCCCGTTATTCTCGTAGCTTCCGCGCCCTAGGGAGGCCCGGACTCCGGCCAAGGCGCCGAGCGGAACAGGCTCGTCTTCTGGACGCACAGATTCGCCTTGTCCCCTCCCGTCTGGTTCGCCCCGAAGTGGTGGTTCCAGAAGTTCATGCGCCCGTCGAGGGTCCGCGAACAGAAGGTGCTCTCCCCGAAGACCCCGTACTCGGCGTTCTTCACGAGGTTGTTCGTGTTCACCCTCACGCCGTCGGAGAAGAGCTCCGCCCGCACGCCGATGCGGTTCATGTAGAACGTGTTGTTGATCACGCTCGCGTTCGTCGCCCCCGAGTCGAGGAACGCTCCGATGTCGCTTCCCGACACGTTGTTGCGGTAGATGACGCTAGAGCCCGCCGATGCGAGGTGGATGCCCCATGTCCGGCTTCCGTTGATGCGGTTGGCCTCGATGACTATCGATGCGGGCGGCGGGAAACCCCCCACGCGGACACCGGTCGCATAACCGCTGATGTTGTTGCCGGAGACGATGAACGTCCCGGGCGTGCTCACGATGTCGATCCCGCGCAGGTCGACGGTGCAGCCGGGGCACACGAACGCGTTATCGTTGATAGTGACGTTCGTCGCGTTCGCGTAGACGAGGAGCCCCTGTGTCATCGCGTTGTTGCCGACGATCCGGTTCTCTTGGACGACGAAATGCTCGCGGGTCCCGTAGAATTGGATGGCCGCGGCGAACCGGCATCCCGTGGCCGGCGTGTCGAGCGGGTAACCGTCCGTTATCGTCCACAACGCGACGATGTACGGCAGATCCTCTGTGCCGTCACCGGCAACGATGCCGTACTTCTCCAAGCGTTCGAGCGGCGTCTTCGAGGAGAGGTCTTCGTACACGCAAATGGGCGCATGCGTCGAGATCGTCACGCCGAGGGGCGCCGCCTCCGCGTGGGGACCCGCGCCCCCGACGAGTAGTATCGTCACAATGCCGAGAAGCGTCGGAACGGCCGTCTCTCGCACGCGATACGCATGCGTCGCGGACGGTTCAACGTTCGCGCGGCAGAGCATATCCTCTCTCTAAAGGAACGGCGTCCGTCGTACCAAGGGACAGCAGACGCGCCCGGTCCAGTACGGTAGCCGGGTCCTATGGAACACCGGCGCCTATCGAACGCCCAGGCCGCTTTCTCACGTCATGTCGTAGTGCGTAGTGCCGGCGCCTTCCGGCGAAACGTAGAACGCCTTGACCACGTTCTGCCCTGCTTGCGGCCGCAGGGGAAGCGTCGGTGGACTGAGGTTGCTTCCCACTATCCACCCGTTGAGCGAGATCAAGTGCCACCCGGGCAAGTACAGGCCTGCGCCGGCACCGGTATCCACGTCAAAGCCCACCGTGAACGTCGCGCGGCCGCCAGCGTCGGTCGTAAGGTCGAGTTTCAAGTCGGTGCGGGCCGTGAGCGGTGGCATGCCCGTCTCGACCACCGGGACGGTCCTGACGGCCCCAGTATAGGATACGTCGAACACGAGCGCCTCGCCTTCGACGGGCACTCCGTCGATGAAGACGACGCTCACGTTGCCCGTGACGGGCTTCGTGGGGTCGTTGAAACTGTCCGAGCGTCCCTCATCGTACGTCTCGAAGGGCGGCACCGGGACGATGCCGACCGTCGACGCCACGACGCCGACCTCCGCGTCCTGATCGAGGATTATCGTGTACGTCTTCTGCAAAGCGATCCGCAAGGGGTCCACTTCGACGGAGCGCGTCGCGAGGCCCATTTGGTAGCGCGCGACGACGAACGTGCCGCCGGGGTTTATCGTGAGCCTTACTTCCAGCATGTCGTTGGCGCCCCACTCCCCGATGCCGAACGAGGCGTTCGCCCAACCGTCCGCCGTCACTGCGATCTCCGAATCGCCCGTCGAAAGCGTCGCTCCGGTCGAAAGGTCAACGTAGGCGAGCGCATACACGCTCGAGGTGAGGTTGAACGGCCTATCGCCGGGCGAGTGCACGAGGCGAAGCTCCACATCAAAGTTCGTCCCGCCGTAGACGCGGATCGTCTTTGAAACGGTCGAGGTCGCCCCACCCGTATCCGTGACCCGGAGGCTCACCACGTAACTCGCCGACAGGGTGTAGGCGTGGCTCGGGCTCTGAGCCGTAGAGTTCGACCCGTCGCCGAAGTCCCACAGGTACTGGAGCGGCAGGTTCTCGGGGTCCGTCGAGGCGTCGATGAACTGGACGGCGACGTTCTCCACGGGTTGGACCGTCGCTACCGTGAAGTCGGCGGTCGGGAGCCCGTTGGCGACCGATACCGCGTGGACGATGACCGTCGAACCGCCGTCGTTGTCCGTGGCGGTCAGCGTGACATTGTAGGTGCCGATCGCGGAGAACGAGTAGTTGACGTCCGGCCCCGACGCGGTCCCGTTCGCGTCCCCGAAGTCCCAATCGAGGGTCACGACACTTCCATCGACGTCGAGTGCGGTCGAGTGGAACTCGACCACCTGGGCCGCGATGGGAGAACCGGGGTTGAAGTTGAAATCCGCGCTCGGCGGCGCGTTGACCCGTATCGTCGTGTTCGTCGTCGACGAGCCGCCCGAATTGTCGGTGACCGACAAGGTGACCGTGAACTGGCCGGCCGACGCAAACGAGTGGTTGACGATCGCGCCGCTGTCCGTCGTCGGCGTGTCGCTGAAGGCCCAAAGGCGCGCGACGATGCTGCCGTCCGGATCGGTGGAGGTGTCGGTGAAGAAGACCGTCTCGCCGATCTGCGGCACAGTCGGCCCGTACGTGAAGCTCGCGACCGGTAGCCGGTTTCGCACCGTGATGCTCGCGGAGGCGGAGGCGGACGCGCCCAGGTCGTCGGTCACCGTGAGGGTCACGACGTACACGCCCGGGTTCACGTAGGCGTGCGTGGTGTTGCGGATCGTGGAGTTGCTGGCGTCCCCGAAGTTCCAAAACCACGATACGATGGTCCCGTCGGGGTCAGAGCCCGTCGCGTTCATGTAGACGGTCTCGAAGGTGAGGACGTTGGCGGAGTTCGCCGTCCATTGCGCCGACGGCGGCCTGTTCACGGCGACTATCTTCGTCACGGAGCCCGTCGCACCGTCGTCATCGGTGACCGTGAGTGTGACCGAGTAGGCTCCCGAGCCGGGAAACGTATGGGACGGGTTCGCGTCGGTGCTTGTCGGGAGCGTGTCACCGAAGTTCCAGAGATAAGAGACTACGACGCCGTCCGGATCCGAGGCTAGCTCCGTGAAGTTGACAGGTTCGCCGCGCCTTGCGACCGCGGGCGACCATGAGAAGTCCGACACGGGGCCCCGGTTGAGGACCTGCAAGTTCACAAGGGCCGTGTTCGAGTAGCCGTCATCGTCGGTCACGGTGAGGCTGACGGTGTAGTTGCCGGAGTTCGCGTACGAATGCGTGGGGTTCGATGCGGCGGAGCCGTTCCCGTCGCCGAAGTCCCAAAGGAGCGACACGATGACGCCGTCTGCGTCCGTGGACGTGTCGTTGAACTGGATCGTCTGGCTAGTGAAGGGCACTGTGGGCGTGCGGGTGAAGCTTGCAAGCGGTGCCTGGTTGCCGACGTACATGCGCGTCTGCGTCGTGTTCGTTGCGCCATCGTCGTCGGTCACCGTGACGCTCACCGTGTAGTTGCCGTCGTCTGCGAACGAGTGGATCGGGGCTTGTACGGCGGACGTGTTCCCGTCGCCGAAATCCCAGAACCGGGTGACGATCGTCCCATCCATGTCGGTGGACGTATCGGAGAATTGGACCGGGCTCAGGTCGACTGGGAACGGAGGCGTGAAGGCAAACGACGCGACTGGAGCCCGGTTCAGGATAGTGATGTTCAGGGTCGTGGAATTGGAGAGAAGCGTGTTGTCCGTGTCGGTGAGGGTGACTGTGTAGACGCCGTCGTCGACGTACTGGTGTTTGACCGTTATTCCGAGGGTCCCGCTGAGGTCCGTGTGCGTCGCGTGAACGATGGTGACCGGCTCGTTGTAGGCTGGGTCGTTGGCGCCGGGGTTCTGGAGATTGGCGTTGAGGTGCCCGTCGCCGAAATCGAAGCGGGAAAGGACGATGACGCCGTCGTCGGTGGAAAGGTCCGTGAACCTGATGTTGGTGAAAGTGTAGACGCCGAAGAACGGGGAGGCCTGGAGGAGCATCGTGGGCGGAGGGAATGATACGCATGTCTGCGGGTCGTTCTCGTCCACACAAAGGGGGCCTCCGAGGAGCGTCTGGTTGTGGCCAGCACCGGCACCCTGGGGGGAAACGATCTGGCGCGCGTATCCGTCGAGTGAGAGCCGCGCTTCGCGGGGGCCCACCTTGAAATAGGTCAGGACGCCGACGAAATCGGACACCGCGAATACGTTGTCCACTTTTCCCCACGATTCATACCAAACGCTGAGGTCGAAGTTGTTCTCGTCGAAGCTGATCGTGACGTTTCCGGTGGTCTCATTGTTGAACTGTCGCGTTTCCTGCGTCGTCGGCGTGAACTGGATAAGCCCGATGGGCTGGTCCATGTAAGTGTAAGAATCGAGCGGCTTGCCATCCACTACGACCGCCGAGACGGGGATGTTCTTCGTGACATCGCCGCCGATTGTCCTCTCTGTCTGGAGCCTCGCGAACCCGCCGGGGTTGAGTTCCACACCCGTCACTTTCTGGCTGTCGACGATGACGAAGGCGATCTTCGTGGTCTCCTCGTCCAAAGCACCCTTCGCGTCGGCCAACGAGTCGAGCGACTGCTTCGCATGTGCCTTGTTGTTCGTCGAGACTTGCTTCAGGTCCGACTCCGCGAACATCGCACTGTGCATGGTCCCGTCGAGATGGAGTTCCGCGCGCGTGGTGCCCGCGTTCGAGACACCATACTTGCCTTCGAAGTGGCGTAGCGTGATCACGTCCATCGGCGTGAGTTTCAGTTCGCGGTCCCCGACGAAGAGGCGCGCGTTGTCGCCGCTTTTGGTCCCGACCTTGAAGATCAGTTTATCGACTTTGCCCGTCCCCCAGAAATCGGATTCGATCTTCGCGCCGTTCAATTCCGCGAAAAGCACGGAGACGCCGCCATACGCGTCTCCGCCTGGACCTTGCGCCGTGTAGACGCGAAGGTCCGTCGGGACGCTCGAGACGTCGATCCCTGTCTCGCCGCCGGCGAACTGCGAGTAGGTGGCGGTGAACTGGGAAAAGAGCAGGCTGCCGATGACGACCATGATGGCCAAAAGTTGCTTTATCAGCAAACTGGCCGCCTCCGCCCGTTCCCTCTTTCCAATCCTGCCCGCTCCTTCGACCTGCCGCTTAAGAGTGCCATGGGGACGGTCGATAGATAACCGGTTCTGCGTCACTCCAGTTGGGAACAAGCGAGCGTCCCTGGCCGGTCCGGCCGGGCGCGGGGAACACCCGGGACGCGGGCTTGGGTTAATACGTACCGACGAGACGTTGGCGCATCACGCGTGGGATGCGCGGCCGAGCCCCCATTGCTACGGTCGCATCTTCTTGGCCGCCGAAGTCTGGCGCACCCTTTCGTAGAGAAGGACGGCAGCCGCGTTCGAAACGTTCAGGGATCCGACGTGGCCGCTCATCGGGATGTAGACGGTGAGATCGCAGAGTTCCTCCGAAAGCCGTCCCATGCCGCTGCCTTCGCTTCCGAGAACCAGCGCGAGGGGCCCGGTAAGGCGCTCTTCGAAGTAGGGTCTCTTCCCGTGGACGGCCACACCCGCGATCCAGACTTCGTGGCGTTTCAGTTGGCGTAACGCGGTCGGCACGGATGATGTTGTAGATACAAGTACGTACTCGGTGGCGCCGGCGCTCGATTTCACGACCGTGGGCGTAAGCCCCGCGGCGCCGCGTTCGGGGATGATCACCCCGTGGGCGCCCGCGCCCTCGGCGCTTCGGATGACGGCGCCGAGGTTGTGGGGGTCTTCGACACCGTCGAGGACGACGATGAGCGGGTCCTCGCCGCGTTGCTTTGCCCGCGCAAGGATGTCCTCGATGGAGACGGTGCCTCGCGGCTCGCAGTAGGCGAGGACCCCTTGGTGGACGCCGCCGAACTCCTCATCCAGTTTGCGGCGGCTCGCGGGTATGACGTCTATTCCCCGCTCTGCGGCGAGGCCGAGGATCTCCTCGCTTCCCCGAGTCTCGCGAGCGAGCAGTATCCGTCGGATGGAGCGGCCACTTTTCAACGCCTCCTTCACCGGGTTCACGCCCGCCACGATCTCGAGGGACATGCTTTCGTCGCATGTCGGTCGGGCGGAAAAAGACGCCCGTCGGACGATGTTGCGGCAAAGCGTCGCGCTGGCATTCTAAAATAACATTTGCTACAAACGTGGCATCTCTTCGAATCTGCCGAAAACAATATATTGTTCGTCGGTATACCTTGCTATCCAAGGTATGGCCGATCTGACTGCTAACGCGGAGCCCGCCGGCTCCGCTAAGCGCCGCGGCGTCTCCGACTCCACGAGCGCCGACCTCGAGCGCTGGATGCGCGAACTAAGGAAAGGCTCGACGAGGCTTGCCCTCCTCGCGGTCCTCTCCGAGAAGGAGACGTACGGGTACGGGATACTCACAGAGCTTCGCAAGAAAGGAGCCGTCGCGTGGGGCTCCACCGAAGCCACCGTCTATCCGCTGCTGCACGACCTCGAGTCCGCGGGTTTTCTGTCCAGCCGCTGGGTCGCCACCGACACCGGCGTCCCGCCGAGGAAGTACTACAAACTCACCGCGACCGGAGTGGAGCTTCTCCAAGCACTACGAGGCGCCTGGAGACAGTACAAGGACGAGATGGACACCCTAGTGGGAGGCCCTTAGATGGAAATAGACCAAGCCGCAAAGAGACTGCTCGAGGACTACGCCGACTCCGTCGCGAGGCGCTCTGGGCTACCTGACCGCGAGCGATTGGACGCAAGACTCGAACTCTACTCGCACCTCTTCGACGTCGCCTCCACGCGTGTCTCGGCCGAAGGCGGCTCGATAATAACGCAAGACCACGCTAGACTCGCGATCCACTCGTTAGGGACCCCGGATGAAGTGGACGCCGCCTTCTTCGCCCCGAAACGGGCGAAACTCGAAAGGGCCCCGTTCACGCCCCGCGCGATCGCGTACCTCATCGACTTCGTCATCGTCGCCATCGCGACCGGACTCGTCGTCCGACCGCTCGTGAGCATCATCCTCGACCCCGTAGGTTACTCGTGCTCGATCGACCCCTTCCAGTTCCGCTGCAGCGCCGGTACGCCGATCCTCGGGGCGTTCCGGGGCGCCGACGAGCTCTTCGGCATACTCTACTTCGCGCTCATCTTCGCGGCCTTCGAGGCGACCCGGGGACAGACGCCCGGAAAGATCGTCATGCAACTGCGCACCGCAACGGAGCACGGCGGCCCCGTTGGCTGGAAGGCGGCGTTCATCAGGAACTTCACGAAAGGGTTCCCGCCGCTCGTCCTCGCGGACACGCTCCTCGGTCACTTCGCGTTCGGTGACAAGAAGGAGCGCGTCTCCGACAGGTACGCCGGGACCGTCGTCGTAAGGGAGGTGCGGTGATGACGCGCGGAATTGTCACCGACATGGCGTTGGCCATTTTTCTCTCGGGATGCGTGGGACCGGCGCCGCCACAAGACGGCGCGGCAAGCGGCCGAGGCGGACCCGAAGCCCGCGCGGCAATGCCATGACGGCGCGAAACCGTTCTCGCATCGTCGCCGGTGCTTTGCTCGTCTTTCTCATCGCCGGTTTCGCCGGGCTCTACTACGCTGACCTCGCGATGGAGCGTTGGCGGCCTTGGCAAAACGATCGGGACTCCGAACACGTCCCGCCGGGGTGGACGTGGCCGGTGCTCATTGGCCTTGGCCTCGTTCTCGGCTTGGCCGTGGTCCTCATCATGGGAATCGTCGCCTTGGTGATGGTGCTTGCGTTCTTTTCTCCGTTTCTTCTCCTAATCGGCGTCGTTTGGCTCCTCACCCGGGATGGGCGGCGTCAGCCGCGGCCCGCGGATCATGGCTGGAGCAGCAAGCTGCCGTAGGACCTTGCGAAGAAGGATGCCGCGCGTTCGGCGAGAACAGGGCCTTGGATCACGGTTCTCTAATCGGACCGCCCCAGGAGGAAATCGCGCCTTCTACTTCCCACCGTTCTTGTCCACACTCGGGCCCCCGAGCGATAGCCCGCCCGTCTGCCTGACGTACATGATCTTCGAAAGGCGCGCGGTGCCGCCTGCCGAGCCGTCCACGTATGCCATGTGGATGAGGCCGTCCTTGTCGGCCTGTATCTGGAAGAAGTCGAGGAGGTTACGTGCGTTTCCGCACGCACTCCCGCGCATGCAGACAGGCCCGTACTGGATGAGTTCGGGGCTTGCCGCGGATTCGACCCACGTCGCGTCGTCGTCCAACCCGTTCTCGGTGATCGCGAGAATCGTGTACCACTCGCCGAGCACTTTCTCCGGGTGTCCGACGAAGGCCGTACCATAGAAGGAGAGCGCGACCTTGCCGGCAGCCCCAGCGGTGAGCCACGGGAGAAGGTAGGTCCCCGGGTTGTTGTTCACTTTCTGCGGCGGCGACCACGTGGCGCCCTTGTCCGACGAGTGGGATATCCAGATGCTCAGGCCGCCGTTCGAATCCGTCTCGTCGCTCCACGCCGTGTAGACGTTACCGCCCGCGTCGGCCGTTACGACGGTGAAGATGTGGCAGGGGAAGCAAAACGACGTGTTCGTCTCGCCGTTACGCTTCGCGACGTTATGCCACACGAACGTCTTTCCCATGTCCGTCGACGTCGCAACCCCGGGGCCGTCGTCGTTGCATCCTGCAAGATAGAGCGTGCCGTCGGGGGCCCGTGCCAGATTGCCTCTGAAACAATCGTCTTCGGGGATGATGGTCCGGCCGGAGAACGTCTTTCCCCCGTCGAAAGAGTGTGTCACCGTCGCTCCGTCGCGTCCGTTGAAGCCGAGCCACACGTGGTCCGCCCCGTCGACGACGAGCCATTGGCGATCCGCCGAGTAGGGCGCTCCGATCGGGAGGCCGGGCGCGGCGACTGGCAGCGCGGGCGGGGAAACGGGGTAGAACGAGGCCGGGTTCGGCTGCGCCGGGTACTGCGCTCCACCGGGGTTCGTGAACCAAGTCTTTCCGCCGTCGTGGCTTGAGGAAACGGTCTCGCCGCTTCCCCCTTGCTGGTCAGAGAAATAGATGGTGTCCTCGCCGGTGACCGCTACGTCGGAGTCGCCGCCGCCAACCGTGTATATGCTACCGGGATCGGAGAGCGCGCCCATCTGGTCGCTTCGGACATCGTGGTGGATCTTGATCCGCGTGAAACTCATGCCGCCATCCATCGACTGCCACAACGATTCTTGGGGACCCGTGGGCGCGGCGACGTAGATCGTGCCCTTGGGGCTCACCGCGATCGAAGGCTCGCCGGTGCGTTTTTCGGCATCGACAAGGACCGGCGTCCCGAATTGGAGAGGCGCCTGTGTCCCGACCGGGACGGGAGAGCCCAAGATGGGCAGGGTGACGTTTCGTAGCGTGAGGCGCGCGGCGAAATCCACGGGGACGGCGTCGCCGATCCGTGAGATGGCGCTCACGCGGAGGCGCCAGTCACGCACTTCGGAACGATCCCCGTAAAGTGTCGCCCAGCATTCGCCGGCCCGTGCATTCCGGCCGATCGACGGCGCGCCGCACCAGGTCGTCCCGGACTCGTTGAGGACCCGGAAGCCTAGCGTCGCGGCACCGTCCATCCACGTGAGGTTTCCTTGGACGATGGTCACGTCCGGGGGAAGGGTGAAGTCGAGGTCGACGTAGTTCAACGGGTCATCCGGTAGCCTTGGTTTCGAAACGCTCGAAGGGATCGGGACGGGAAGCGGGACCGGGGTCGGCCCAGTGTCCGGCCGCCAGATCGCGGCCGGTGGCGTCACCTTGCCGCTCCAGACGAGTACGACGGAGTCGCCGACGACCGAGATCTGTGCCCCGACGGCCTCGACGACGGGGGCGAGGTTCACGGGTAGCGACGTGTCCGTGGGCGTCATGGAACTTGTCGGCGAGACGCAGCCCGCGAGGCTCACGCCAAGAAGCGGCAAAACGATCGCAAGCGTGGACAGTCCCCGGACGTTCTTCCCCATGGTACGCCTCTTCAAGAGAAGAGCCGTTGGAGCCTTATCATTGTTCATGTATGAGGGTTGGTCAATCGAAGGCAAGAAAGGGCCTGGGCGCAGAGAATCCGTTGCTGTGACGTGATCCTCTGGCAATCGGGGCGTGCTCTACCCGACGATCTCCGGCCTTCTTCAAAAGAGCGTCTTTTGCAACCTGTGCTTCTCCCCAGGTATCTCCACGGGGTACTCGCCCGTGAGACATCCGAGGCACAAGTCGCCATTGTCCATGCCGATGGACCTTACGAGACCTTCGACCGAAAGGTAGGCAAGCGAGTCGGCTCCGATGAACGCCGCTATCTCTTTTTCGCTCCTCGACGCGGCGATGAGTTGTTCGCGGGTCGGCATGTCGACGCCGAGATAGCAAGGCGACTTTATCGGAGGCGAGCCGATCCTAAGATGCACTTCCTTCGCACCCGCCTCACGTAAGAGCGTGACGATGCGTCGCGTCGTCGTGCCGCGCACGATCGAATCATCGACGAGCACGACGCGTTTTCCTTTGATGACAGAAGGCACGGGGTTGAGCTTCAACTTCACGCCGATGTCGCGCGCCTGCTGTTCCGGCATGATGAAGGTGCGGTGGATGTAACGGTTCTTCATCAGGCCCTCCATGAACGGGATGCCGCTCTTGCGGGCGAACCCCAGCGCGTGCGTGCGGCCGGAGTCCGGGACGGGAACGACCACGTCGGCCCGTGCCGGGGCCTCCTCTGCGAGGATCTCGCCCAAGCGGATGCGCACGTCGTGGACGTTCTTCCCGTCCATGACGCTGTCCGCGCGGGCGAAGTAGACGAACTCGAACTGGCAATGGGCCGTCGATTCGGCGGCTGTCCCGGGAAACGCCTTCAACCCCTCCTCCGAGATCTCCACGATCTCGCCCGGTTCCATGTCCCGCAGGAACTTCGCGGAGACAACGTCGAGTGCGACACTCTCGGAAGCTGCGACGAATCCGCCATCGGGAAGCTCCCCGATGCAAAGCGGCCGTATCGCGTGAGGGTCGCGCACCGCATAGACGCGGTCCTTGAACAGGATGATGAACGAGTAAGCACCCGAGAGCCGCTTCATGACGCTTCGGATCGCCCGAACGACGTTCCCCGTCTCCGACAATTCGTTCGCGATCATGCGGACCGCGACCTCCGAGTCGCTCGAAGTCTGGAACGCCCAACCTTTGGCTTTCAGTTCCTCGCGCAGTTTTTTCGAATTCGCGATGTCGCCGTTGTGGCCGAGCGCCAGTTCCCCGTGCGAGGTCGTGACCGTGAACGGTTGCGCGTTCTCCAACGCCGATGCCCCCGTGGTCGAATAACGGACGTGGCCGATCCCTACGTTCCCGTCGAGCGTTTGGAGCACTTCCGGAGTGAAGACGTTCTCGACGAGGCCCATCCCGCGGAAGGTCTGCGTGCGCCCGGGTCGTACGCCGGGCCCGCCGTTGGTCCTCTCCTCGCCGGCGGAGGACCCGTTGTGCACCGCGATGCCCGACGATTCCTGGCCACGGTGCTGAAGAGACCGTAGACCATAGAAGATGAGGAGCGAAACGGAGCCCGACTTCGAAGCGATTCCGAAGATGCCGCACTTGTCCTTGGCTTCGCCTGGCACTGGGTCCCATTATTCTGAAGGACGCCGCCTTTATACGGGTTTCGTAGGCGGGTCGCGGGTCGTGGGACCGACGCCCTCGAAGGCGGCCTGAGAAGCGCTGCCGGACGCCTTTTCCGGGGGAAGGGTTCAAGTATCCACAGGGATACAGGCGTGAACCAAATGACCGACCGCGTTCTCTTCGCCGTAGCGGCAATGGCCATCGTCCTTTCGGGCACCGTGAGCGCCGGCACCGAAAAGGCGCCCGAGCTCGTGGACGCTGCCATGGACACGGCCCGGCCCGACGAATCGCAATCCACGGACATCATCGCGGGCTGGATCGAGAAGGAGGAAGAGGCGTCGTTCACGACCGTCATCAAGGTCCAGACGCTCGACTTGAACCTCGCGGCTGTGACCGGTTTCTCATTCGCGTTCAAGTACCGCGGCCTCGACTACGCGACGTCGGCCTTCCTCATCCCGGGCTCGCCCCCCGACTTCTCCTACGGTCACTGGGACGAGGATGCGGGCTTCACCTACGATTCGAACGCGACCACAGGCACGGTCACCGCCGGGTCCCCCGGCTACGTACGCGTCGTGTTCAAGAAGGACCACTTCACGTCGGAGCCCCACGGCAACGCCGCTGCGGTCGCCTACAAGGACCCGCCGACCATCGAGAAGATCGCGGTGACGACGATCGACGGCAAGGCCTTCACGCCTCTCATCCTGCTCTTCCTCGTGAACGTCGACCCCTTTAGCGTCGCGCCGGCCCTTAGCTCGCCTCCGCCGGCGCTTTACAATTCAGACTCCGCCACCGCCACGAAGAACTACGTGATGACGCTCGGGGTCCCCGACGCGCCCGTCGTCGAGCCCTTGCTGGCCATCGAGCCGTTGAACGCGTCTGGCCATACCGAGCCGCTCTCCGATGATGCGACGGCGCCGCCGGTCGCCAATACGCCGGGCCCAGAGGCCTGGATGCTCGCGGCGGCGCTATCGGCGGCCATTGTCATAAGGCGTCGCCGGTAGAGCAGGCCGTCGTCCTTTCCTCGGCGGCCCCGCGCTCACTTTCGAACATCCCCCCTTAGCCTTAAGACGGGCCTTTAGGTTCCCATCTTGATGGCCATGGCCCTCAAGAAACCCGTCGGTGTGAACGTGATGCTTGGAGTCGAGAACGTCGAGAAGACCGCGCACTTCTGGGAAGAGAACTTCGGGGCGAAGATCCGCGACCAGATGAAGGCCCCAGATGGGACCTGGGTCCACGCGGGAACGAAGTTCGGCGAGTCCTACATCATGTGGGCCACGATCTCGCAGCCCGGAAGCATGAAGAAGGAGGACTGGCAGGCGTGGTCGGCAAAGCCTCGTTACAACGGCGTCAACGTCTACGTGAACGTGAAGAACGTGACGAAAGTCTGGGAGACGGCGAAGGCGAATGGAGCAGAGATCCGCGAACCCCTCACGGACCAGTTCTGGGGAGATCGGAACTTCACGTGCGTCGACAACAACGGCATCCTGGTGACCTTTGCCGAGAAGGTGAAGAACGTGACCGCGAAGCAGATGGCGAAGGCGCTCAAGGAATCGGGCCGCCCGCAGTAAGCGTTTGGTAATACTGGTCCAACCCTCCGCTCATGGCGTAATCGCGGGACATCGTCGATTGCGCCCTGAGGCCGGCGGTGAGCGTCCGCGCGCCGCATGTCTTCGCACGGCTGGTTCTGCAGGTTCTCGAGGCCCGGTGTCGTCTGGTTCATGCCTGTTTCTTGCGACCCTTGGTCGGACTGAACGAGATGACCTTGATGCCGAGCTTTCTTGCGGCCTGCAACTGCCTGTCATCAGCGGAGACAAGGGTTCCTCCGGTGGAGACGGCTGCCTCTAGGTACTCCGCGTCGTAGTACGTCACGCCGGTGGCGGCATCCCAGACGCGATCGTCGTCGGTGTTCAACGGAATCAGGTCGATTCCGAGGAAGACGGCGCGGTGAAGCTCCTTGGCCTCGGCGACCTTCAGGTCGCGACACTCTTTCTGTATGACCCGTCCGAGCTCGCTGTATGCGATGTGTGGAGCTTGAAGCGCCATGCCTTTCGCCGAGGTTTCGCTAAGCCAGGCCCGAAACTCCTCCGATCCCGCCTCATCGAGGAACGATTTTGCCAAAGCGCTGGCATCCAAGACGAACATCCTAGTGCTCCTCGCGAGCTTCCCGTACGACGTCAGCCACGGGACGACTTGCGGGCCGCCGGTACTTCGCAAGGGTGGCGTTGCGACGATCGATTCGGAGTCTTTCTGCGAGCTTCGTGAGGTCCTCCTTCACGGTCTCGGCGATCTTGACTCCCGCCTCGTCGAGCTCGTGCTGTAGCGCATCTGGAATACGCACGCTGATTACACCCATGTGTTTACATGGTTGTAAGACAAGATAAAGTTTACTGCTGGTTCTTACGGCCCAGGAGGGAAGTTGGTTGCACGGCGTGGGCGCCTTCGCGACCGACGTGCGAACCCGCCGACACCGCCGGTTAGTTATTTATACTTCGTCAGCGCACGTATACATTGTATGCCAGAAGACACGATGCTTCGCGTCCCAGTGGCGGTTCGCGAGCGCCTGCGACGCTACGGCGTGAAGGGCCAGACGTACGCCAACATCCTGACGAACCTGATGGACGAGTTTGACCATCGAGAGTTCGTGAAGGAACAAATCGCTTTGTTGGATGAGGCGATCGAGGAGAAGCCGCGCCTAGTTAACCTTCGAGACCTCTGATGCCTTACCGGGTGATCCTCGGGCGGCGCGCCGAAAAGAACCTTCGCGCGCTACGTGCCGATGAACGGGCGCGAGTCAAGGACGCTCTCCTCGTGCTGGAGGAAGACCCGATCCACCCCAGGCCCGGGGCGGACATCAAGCGGCTCAAGGGCACAAGACGCCTCTACCGCGTGCGCGTAGGCCCGTGGAGAGCCATCTATGGCATTCACGATGGCGACGTAATTATCACGGACTTCTTCAGGAAGAAGCGCGGATACGACATCTGATCTGTCCATGCAGACGATGCAGATCGTCTTGGGGCGGACGGCCGCGCACCCTTGAACGCGAGACGGTTTCCAGCGTCGAAAACCCGATCTGCAGCGAGAGAATCCGCAAGTTCTATCGTCCGTCTCGGGGTAAGCGGGAAACATGGATCGTTCCAGCGGCCGCGTCCAAGTCGGCCTCGCGTTCCTCATCGTGTTCGTCGCGGGCTGCCTCGGCCCGCCGCCGACGGGCGATGACGACGACGATGGACGGGACGAAGACCCTTCAACGGACCGACCGGGCGTGGGCGACAACGACGCTTCCGAGCATTTTGCGTCCGATGATGACGGGTCTAACGAGGAGGGCGGCGACGACGACCCCGACGCCGCGTTCGAACGCGTCGAATGGAACCGCCGCATCAATGCGTCGTTTGCTCCGGTCGACTGCCCGAGGCCGCCCCGGCGCGAGTACAATGACACGTACTACAAGGGCCCGCTCATCGACACGCACATGCACATCCCGCACCTTCCCGATTCCCCGATCGGCGAGCCCGTGCCCGACGAGAAGATGCACCCCATCGCCGGTGTCAACGTCCGCATGGGCGAGATCGCGTGCCTCCTCAAGTGGGAGGGGACCAAGAGCGCCGTATCGTTCTTCCCGGTATTCCCTCACATCGACTGGCAATCCCTCGAAGTCGTGAACCGGACGATGTCGCTCTATCCCGACCTCTTCATCCCGTTCATCATGGCGCCAGCCGCGAACGACGACCCACCGACCGTTGACGAGGGGCCACTTCGCGGAATGCTTGAGGTACATCCAGGGCTCTTCCGCGGCTATGGGGAAATCGGTCTCTACTCCCGCTCCGAAGGCGGACGCGACTTGAGGCCGGACGACCCCATCCTCAAACGCGTCTATCTCGTCCTCCGCGAACACAAGCTCGTCGCCTACCTCCATCCCGGCGACGGCCACGCAGCCTCACTCGACGCGGTCCTCACGGAGAACCCGGACCTCAACCTCATCGTCCACGGAGACCAGATCGCGCCCGCTATCGGCGCGTTGATGGACGCACACGACAACGTGTTCTTCACCGCGAACGACCTCTACGGCGACCAGTACCTGCTTCACCAGCGCGAGAACGCGACGACGTTCCTCGAAAAGACGAAGGACTTCGGCCCAATGCTTAGAAAGGATTGGGACGACTGGAAAGCGATCATCGAAGCGCATCCCGACCAGTTCATGTGGGGCACGGATCGGGGCGGCGTCGCGGTGTGGACGTACGACCACGCGGTCGGCGACCGGCTCTCGGATTACGGGCGCGCTTTCATCGGAGGACTCGATCCGGCCGTGCAGGAGAGGTTCGCTTTCAAGAACGCCGAGAGGCTGTTTTCGCGGTAGCCGTGCGACGAGCCGCCGCGGGTCTTGGGGCGCCGAGCGCCAACCCTCTTGGCGACGCATGCCCGAGGGCAAACGAATGGACGCGCTTCAACGCCTGTGCTATAAATACCTCTCCGTGCATCGAAACGAGTGACGTCCAACTCGCCGCCTGACAACCGGTGCGGGGCGACGCATCGTGCCAAGCGGAGTAGTTGAATTTGGACCTCGCCTGGAACCCGCTCGGCGCCATCGGCATCGTGGTGGGCGTCCTCGCTTGCGCCATGGCGGCGCTCGTGTGGAAGGCGCGGGCCGACCGGGCCCAAAACCGCTGGCTCGCGGCCTACCTCTTCGGCAACGGCTTGTACTTCGTCGCCTACAACGGCCTCCGACTCTTCGCGACCGATCCCCGTGACGCCTACGCGCTCATGGCCTCAGGTTGGTCGGTGAATCTGCTGTCCGTCGGAGGATACTTTGCCTTCCTCTCTACGTTGGATTCCCCTCTCGTCTCTTGGATGCGAAGGTACCGGATCGTGTGGGCCGTGATGGGCGGCTCTGCCCTGGTCGCGGCATATGTCGTCGTCCAGCCGGGTGCTTGGTTCCCGGGCGTGCAGCCACTCGGTGGTTTTTCGGGATGGGGCGCAGTCTCCTCCCCGCTTAGAAACCTCGTCCTCCTGGTCCTCACGGGCCTCTTTATCTTTTCCGCAGCGCCGGCGATCGACGCTTGGCGCCGAGCGAAGACGCCGCTCCTACGTCGCCAAGGTTGGATCTTTGGCGCCACGTTCGCGACGACATCGCTCGGTTGGGCGGCCTTCATAATATGGTACCTGGCCTCGGGAACGGGCACATTCACGCCGTTTGTCGTGGTCGTCAATTTCCTGTGGCAGGCCCTGCTTTCGCTTGCCCTCTCCCTTGGCCTTGCGTACGGGATCCTGAAGACCCAACTTTTCGACGTCGACATCAAGCTCAAGTGGACGTTGCGAAGCGGCACGCTCGCGGGCGCCTTCTTGGGCGTTTTCTTCGTGGCAAGCGAGGCAGCGCAATCGGTACTCTCCGCACAACTCGGTCCCATTGTCGGGCTCGTCGCAACGGGTGCTCTCGTGTTCGCGTTGGCACCGCTCCAGCGCGCCGCGGACAGGATCGCGGACAAGGCCATGCCGCGCGTTTCGGACGACGCCGAGTACAGGACGGTGAGAAAGCGCGAGGTGTACGCCGCGGCCGTCGAGAGTGCTCTCGAAGAGGGCGACATACGCCCGAAGGAGCGCGGGATGCTCGCGACACTTGCGGACCAGCTTGGGCTAGGTCCGAAGGAGATGCACGAGATCGAGGTTGAGGCGCGTTCGGAAAGAGCGCGGGTGGCGTAGATGCCCCTCTCGCCGGGTTTCCTCGTCACGCAGGCGACTACCCTCCTTCTCGTCGTGCTGGGCGCGTTCGTCCTGACCGTGCGACCGCGCACGCGTGCGCCGGCTTTCCCGGTCACGGAGGCGGCCTGAGTGCACTTGCTCGACGCCGTGGGGCTCACCGACTCCGTTTCGGTGCTAGTGTTCACTCTCCTGGGCCTTTGGGTCCTTTCGCTTCGCTGGCGTTCGGCCACGAACATCACGTTCGCCGTCTGCGCGATCGCTTTCTCGGCGGGCATAGTCCCGGTCAATCTTTTCACCGCCCGGACTCACTTGGATCCCCCCATATCCGCCGCCGCGGACGTCGTCGCGAAGCGCGCCGTCTCGATCACGCGCGACGGCGATCCCGTCCCGTGCCCCATCCCGACGCTGCCTTGCGACGCAGCGCCGCGCGGCGCGCCGATCCTGCCCGACGACACCCGATACTCGCTCGTCATCGGCGACTACGTCGCGCTCGGCGGCGACGGATACGACAGGCTCCCCGACCTCGGTGCGAGCGGCGCGCTCGAAGCGGACGTGCTCATTGAGCACCTCGAGCGCCTCGGCACGGTCGAGCCGCGCGTCGACGGCCGCGTGTGGCACGTCGCGCGACTTCAGGGGGTGCCCTGATGCACTTGCTGGGCGAGGCCTGGTTCTCGTGGGTCTCCTTCGTGGTCGCCGATGTGATCCTCGTTGCGCTCGGCATTCTCGTGCTCCGGCTCAAGCCGCGGACGCCGGCGAGCTGGGCTCTTGGCGTCTTCGCGACCGCCTGGGGAGCCAACTTCATCGTGGCGCTCGCGCCGTTCTTCTTCGACATCGACCTTTCGAGGCCAGGGTATCTGGAGGGTCAAACCCTTCTTCGCGTCGTCCTGAGAGCCATCTCCGCCGGCGGCCTCGTGGCGATGATGCTGACCTTCCCGCGGGCCCTGCCGCGAGCCGAGCGCCGCGCCCTCGTCGGGCCCGCGATCTTTGGCGCGGTCTGGGCGTTTGTGCTCATCGCCCCGCGATGGGCGATCCCACCGTGGGCGCTCCTCGACGTGGGAACCGCGATTGTCGGGTACGGGTTCGTCTGGGCGTACCTGCTGCTTCTCACGTCCCGGTGGCGGCGCGCGACCGACGCGGGCGAACGGCACCAGATCGTGCTCACGTTCGTGGCGCTCGCGCTGGGCGTCAGTTTCCAAGCGGGACAATACGCGGGAGGCGCGAGCCAGCTCGCTTCGTCAGGCGTCCTGACGTTCGTGACCCAGCTTGCCCCACCCGTCTGGCTTGCGGTCGTCTGGCTCCGGGGGGCCCACGGGGCGCAAGCGCGCGTCGAGCGGAATCTCGCCATCCTCCCGCTCGCGCTCGCGTTCGTGGGATTCCTCGTGGGGAGGAGGAGCCCCTACGATCCCTCGGGCCTCCTCGCCCTTGGCACCGTCGCGATCCTCACCTATGCGATCGTGCGTCACCAAGTCCTCGGCATCGACGTCAAGCTCCGCTTCGCCATCAGCAAGTCCACGGTCGCGGCCGTGTTCATCGCGGTTTTCTTCGTCGCGAGCGAAGCGGCGCAGCAGTTCTTCGGCGAAGCGTTCCAATCCAATTACGTGGGCATCCTGGCGGCGGGTGCTCTCGTGTTCGCGATCGCGCCGTTGTCGCGCCTCGCGGACCGGATCGCGGAGAAGGCGGTGCCGGTTCCCACGGCACCTCCGGAGCCCACGGGGCTACCTTTTCGCGAAAAGCTCTACCGGGATGCAGCGCGCTACGCGCTCCGAGACGGCACGATGACACGCATCGAGGAGTTGCATCTTGCCCAGCTTGCCGCCGAGCTCGGGCTGCGCGCGGATCGGGCGGTCGAACTGCGCCATGAGATCGAGGAGGAGATGAGGGCGTGATCGTTTTCCACACGGAGTGGGACGCGATCGTGAACGCGATTACGGCCGCGATCCTCGCGGGGTTCGGAGCCTGGATCTGGGCGCTTCGGCCGCGGACCCGACTCACCCGTATGCTCGCGCTCTTTGCCGTCGCGCACGGCGTTCTCTACACGTACATCAACTTGGTCGAGGTCCTCCCTGTGGGAGGCCCCGCTTGGATCGCGGATACGCTCCTCCGGGGCGCGCTCTTCGGGGCCGCCGCGTGGGGTCTGCTCGCGATGGGACGCGAAGTCCTGCGGCCTCTCGGCCCCGGGAGCGATCGTCTCTGGAAGGTCGCCGTCGCGACCGTCGGGATTCTCGCGGTCGTAATCACGGGCCCGGTGCTTTTTGGCCTCCCCGATTCCTCCCCTCTCGCCTGGGTCGCGATCGCCGCCGAGCTTTTCGGCCTCGCAACGTTCATTCTCGGATTCACCGCCCTTCCGGTCGTGTTTGTGTGGCTCTACCGGCAGCCCCTCGGGGAGGACGTTGAGCGGACGAGGCGCAACGCCATCGTGATGAGCAACGCGCTCGTCCTCTGGCCGGCGCTCTATGGGATTGAGGCCGCGATCGGGGGCGGTATCGGCGGATACCTAGTTCTCATCGGTGTGGTCGCGCTCGGGCTCCTCTGGCTGGCCAACATCGGAGTCGATCCCCGGACAGCCCGCGAGGCTCGCGACGCGGCGCTTCTCGCCTTCGCCCTGCTCCTCATCGGAACCGTCGACAGACTGATCCTCTCCGACGCGCTCGGCTACTCTCGCGCAGAGGGCCCGTTCTATGGAATCGCGCGCCTCCTGACGGTCGTCGCGCTCTCCTACGCCGTCCTGAAGCACTCCGTGCTCGGCTTCGACGTGAACCTACGCTTTGCAATCAGCAAGTCCACCATCGCCGCCGTCTTCGTCGCCGTCTTCTTCGTCGCGAGCGAAGCGGCGCAGCAGTTCTTCGGTGAAGCGTTCCAGTCGAGCTACGTGGGCATCCTGACGGCGGGTGCGCTCGTGTTCGCGATCGCGCCGTTGTCGCGGCTTGCGGACAGGATCGCTGAGAAGGCGGTGCCGATCGCGGAGGGCCGTCCCGCCGCCACGACGGCGAAGGAGGAAGCGTACAAACGCGCGTTGCGCATCGCGCTGCGGGACCGCAAGCTCACGCGCGAGGAGGACATCCACGTGCACGAGCTCGCGGAGCACCTCGGCATCGGCGCAGGCCGAGCGATGGCATTGCGTGTAGAGATTGAACGCGAATTGGCCGCATCGACCGGAGGCGGGACTTGACGATTCCGCTCGGCCGGATCCTCAACCTCGCCGGGAGCTCGGTGATTGTGCTGCTCGGGCTCGCCGTCGCATTCCTTGGCCGAGGACGAGGTCCAGACCTTGGAGTGACTCGGTTCTCCATCGGCATCGGCGGGCTCGCTCTCGCGAAGCGCCACATGCGCGACCTTGTGGCCACCTGGGCGGGAGAGGACGCAACTGGTCGCGAAGCGGCGCCCGACTTGGAGGCGCGGTCCCCGTGAATCTGCTCTCCGGGGCCCTCGTGCCCGCCTACGCCGGGACCCTCACAAACCTGCTCCTCGCTGCGGCTCTCCTCAGGTGGGGCCCAAGGCGGGGGGCATCGGTCTGGTTCGTCGCTTTCCTGGTCGCGGACGGCGTTGGCCTGGCGCTCAACGCAATCGAGAACCACGTCTTCCAGACCTTCGACGCCACCACGTCGAGCGCGTCAGAGATCGAAGCGACACGGGCGCTACTCACGGGGCTCGATGTCGCCGTGGGCGTTCTGCTCGTCTCTGCCCTGTTCCTGATCGTTTTCGCAACGATCGAATTCTTGGGGCGCGCCCCGCGATGGCTGGCACCGGCGGTCCTCGCGACCGCGAGCACGGCGGCGCTCTGGGGGATTCTCGACCCTCCCGCAGGATACTTCCTCCGCGAGGGCCGCCTCATACACGTCGTCGACTCCTCCTATTTCTTCCTCACAACGCTTCCTGCCTTCGCAAGCCAAGGCGTCGCGCTTCTCGTGCTCGCGCGGCGACCAGCCGGCGATCCCAGCTCACCCACGCGCCGCTCTCACCTCCTCCTTGGCATCGGTCTCCTCGTGTATCCTCTTCATCGTGGCGCCTATCTTGTGGTGGACTACTTCCTCGACCCGCTGTCTGTAGCGCGAGTAACTGCCTCCAATCGGTTCGTCCTGCTCGGCGAGCTGGCGACCGCCGTGTTCCTCCTCTTCGCCGCCTACCTTGCCATCATGCGGCTTGCACGCACACATCCCGAGCACGCGGGCCTCGTTCTCGCGGCCGGCGTGGGCCTCGGCTCCGGGATACTGCGTGCCCTGACGGATGCGCTCCCGTCCTACTTCTATTTCGGCGTCGCGAACCTCGTGCTGCCGCTCGTCGCTACGTACGCGCTGCTCCGGCACAACCTGTTCGGTCTCGATTTCAGGGTTCGGTGGGCGATCTCGAAGTCCACGATCGCGGCGGTCTTCATCGCCGTCTTCTTTGTGGCGAGCGAGGCGGCGCAGCAGTTCTTCGGCGAAGCGTTCCAATCCAATTACGTTGGCATCCTGGCGGCGGGTGCTCTTGTGTTCGCGATCGCACCGTTGTCGCGGCTTGCGGACCGGCTCGCTGAGAAGGCGGTGCCGGTGGCCGCCGGAACCGGGCCCGTCGAGGCGAGCGCGTCCGACACGCGCGGAGCCGACGCGTACCGACACGCGGTGCGCTTGGCGCTTCGCGACCGGCGCCTCACGCCCGGTGAAGAGGTCGCTTTGGCGCACGTCGCGCAGGGTCTCGGACTCACGCCTGTTGAGGCCATTCGGCTCCGCCACGAGGTCGAGGCGGAGACCGGGAAGGAGGTGCGCTAAACTGGCTCTCGACGCGCGGTTCGTAATCACCGCAGGAAGCGGCGCGCTATGGGGCCTCATGGGTGTCGTGATCCTCGCACTCGGCAGGAGCCGACGGGAGAACGTGGCGCTGGGGGCCCTCGCCCTATCGTTTGGTGCGATGTTCGTGTCGAACAACCTCGCCTTCGAGCCCGGAGCTGACGCGCTCCCAGTCATGTGGGGCTCGGCCCTCTTGGCCGTTGTCGCCGGTCTCGCCGCCCTCGCCGTGGCATGGACGACAGAGGGCCTCCCACGCGCGCCGGTCGTCGTCGCGGGAGCCGTCGGGGCCGCTTGGCAGCTCCTCGTGCCGATGGGACCCGTGTACGCGGCGGTGAACGCGGCGCGCTTCCCGCAGCCCGTGGCGGCGGCGTTCTTCACGAACGTCGCGTCTCCGCTTTTCGTCATCGCGTTGGCGCTCCTCATCGGGCTCCTTGCCGCCTTCGCCCTCGCCCCGAGGAGACTCGCGATGGGTGATCCGCGCCGTCCGCCGCGAAGGCTTCTGATGTACGCGTTCGGCCTCTACCTCGCGTACTCGATGGGCGCCAACGTGGTCGCGTACGACTTGAGCGGCTATGTCGTACTCTTCCCACTCGTCGTCGCACTTGCGGTGGCGCTGCTCGTCGCTGGCGCCGCGCCGGGCGGGCTGCCCGAACGTGACGGGGCGCTCGTCATCCTCGCGGCGGGCCTCGCCGGCGCGATCTCCGAGACCTGGGGAGGGGCGACCACGTCGGGCCTTGGCGTCGGCATCCTCCGCATCGTCGGCGTTGCGGTCCTTGCGTACTCCGTGTTCCGCTACGACCTCCTCGGCGTGCCGCTCCCGCGTATCGCCGAACACCGCGGCAGCCTTGCGATGGCCTCGCTGGCCTCGCTCTTCATCGTCGCGCAGATCGCGGAGAACTACCTCAGCGCGGAGTACGGCCTCTTGATGGGTGGCGTGGTGGCGGGCGCGCTCCTCTTCGCCGCGAACCCCATACAACGGGCGATGGAGAGGACGACCGCTCCGGTCGGGCCCCATCGTGCTCCGGCGACGGTCGAGCGCCGCGAGGAGAGCGAGCGTGCCTACAGGGTGGCGTTACGCCGCTTCCTCGTTGACGGGGATATCAGCGCGGAGGAGGAGATCGCCTTGGCCCACCTTGCGGATGAGGCGGGCGTGACGGTGCGGCGAACAATCGAACTCCGCCACGAGGTCGAGCGCGAGTTGGGGAGGCGGGGCTGATTGGTTCTCGACCTCAGCGCGGCTTCGCTCGTTCGCGCGGGAAGCGGTGTACTGTTTCTCCTTGTCGGGCTCGCGATGATCGGCCTCGGTCGTCGGAAGCGCGAGAACCTGGCCGTCGGTGTGGCGGCAGTCGCGTTCGGCCTTGCTTTCGTCGTCAACAACATCGATCCGTCAGGCTCGGTCGTCGCGCAGATCGTGCTTGCCCTGGTTTGCGCCGCCGCGCTCGCCGTGCCGGTGGCTTCCTCGAAAAGGGCCGCCGCGTTCACGGCATTTGTCGCGCTGTCGCTTGTCGGACTCCTCGCGCTATCGACGCCAGCCCAAGTCGTCGGCTTCGCGGGAGTTCCCATCCCACCTGAGGCTTGGACGGGTTATTACCAGTCCCTCTTCGGCTACCTCCCAATGGTGGCGGCGGTCCTTGGGTACGCTCTGATGCAGGCGCTGCGATGCAGTAGCGAGTCGGACGAGTGCAGCGCCCGGGCATCAGCGCTTCTTGTCGCCGGGTGGGGGATCTATCCTGCCTTCCTCACGGGCGGACAGGTTGCCATCGTTGCGACGCTTCGGTTCGGGCTGACGCCTCCCGGGCTCGCGACCACGGGCGTCCTTGCCCTCGCCGTCGCGGTCATCGTGGCGATGCTCCTCTACTCGACGCGCCGCACGAAGAGAGCCCGTAATGTCGCGTGGCTTCTCCTGGCATGCGAACTGGCCGGGATGGTGGATCAGGGCTTGGGCGGGACCTATGTCACTCCATGGGTCGGTGTCGCGCGCTCGATTGGTGCGGTGATGATTGCGGTGGCGGTCTTTCGCGAGGCGGCACTAGGTTTTGAACTCGGTCTTCCGACGATCCGCCGCGGAACGACGGCGACGGTGGTTCTCGCGGGCTTCTTCATCGTCGCCCAGATCGCGCAGAACTTCTTGAGTGATGAGTACGGGCTGGTGATGGGGGGCGTGGTCGCGGGAGCGCTGCTTTTCGCGGCGAACCCCATCCAGCGCGCGATCGAGAGGGACTGGGCCGACCGTGCGCAAGCCACCACATCAGCGGCGTTTCCCATGGCAAGGGGGGCGCCGGCCGCCGCGACGGCGAGCAAGGAGGAGGCGTACCGCAACGCGCTGCGTATCGCGCTACGTGACCGCGTCCTCACGGAAGACGAGGAAGTCCAACTCGCGCATCTTTCCGACGAATTGGGCCTCACGCATAGGCGGGCAAGAGAGATCCGAAACGAGGTGCAGCGCGAGGCCGGGGCGCGGGAGTAACGACGTCCAATGCAAGGCACGTCCTCGGGGCCCCCTCTGGTCGGTCCTTTACCGCGCGGGAGGACAGGGGTCCCAACTCGCGTTGACCCTGCCATTACCGAAGACGTGTAACAGGTACGAATTGAACGGTACACCGTGCGGTGCGTGCGAACGGAACGGTCCCTCTAGCCGAGATTGCGACGCCTCACGCGAACGGCCGCGGCGAATCGCGCCCTCGTTATTTTCATATAGAAGAACCATTCTATAACGCTTCCGTGACGTAGATGCCCACCAATCTTCCGGACGACTGGCGAAAGAGGCGCAAGGAAGGCGACAAGGACCCCTTCTTCGAGATGTTCGGCGACATGGACGCTGAATTCGAGCGCATGCGCGTCTACATGAACAAGATGATGGAGGACGCGATGAAATCGCCCGGAATGAAGCTGGGCGAGCCGTACGTCTACGGTTTCAGCCTCAAAGTAGGCCCCGACGGAAAGCCGCGCATCCAGGAGTTCGGGAACACGAAGCCCTTGGCGACGGCACCGGAGGAGGCGGGCCGCGAACCGCTCACCGACGTCATCGAGGACGAAAAGACCGTCTCGGCCACGTTCGAGATCCCCGGCGTCGAAAAAGACGAGATCCAACTCCACGTCACGGAGGACAAGTTGACGATACGCGTGAACACGCCCAAGCGGAAGTACCACAAGGAAGCGGACCTACCGGCGCGAGTGAAGCCCGAGACGACGGAGGCGACGTACAACAACGGAGTCCTCGACGTAGTGATCCAAAAGGCGGCGGAGAAGGCGCCGGCGGGAAAACGCGTGCAGATTAAGTGAATCACGCGCGTGGCCATTGTCGGTCAGAAGGTCGGTTTCTGTCCCCGACTCCTGTGTCGCCTTACTTGATTTCGGCTGGCCTCAGGCTGTAGCATCGCCCCGGTCCCATGTCGTAGTGCACGAGTTGCGCCGCGCCGCCGCTTTCCCCAAGTATCGACCCGGACTCGACCTGGTAGTTCGCAAACGCGGATAGGCCGATGAAGGGGGCCAGCGTGAGATCGAGCGCACCGGTGACGGCGCGCTTGGAAACGGTGAAGAGTCGGTACGAGACCTCCTCTCCCCCAGTGCTGTTCGCAACAGGGCCGCGGAAAGAGAACGTGAGGTCGCCGAAAGCCGCCCTTGCATCGATGGACTCGACGCCGGGCGCAGTTACCGAGGCTTGGGAGGTCGTTGTGACCTTGTCGACGGATAGATTTCGCGCGGCGTAGGCCTTGACGAGGTCGGCCGAGGCCACACCGTGGCGCAGGAACACGCGGTAATTATTGATTTCGGGGACGCGGTACGAATCGGGTGGATCCGCGTAGACATAGACGAGCGATTCCTGGTGGTTCTTGATCTCTCCATCGGGGGTGAGCGCCCGCGAACACCGGGTGACGACGAGTGCGCCCTGGGCCGTCCCCGGCGCTCCGCCCGCGAAGGGGACTGGCTCGAAGCCGGGCGGGAGGAACGCGGCGACGCGTTCGGCCTGGAAGGCGACGGCCGCCACCAGGAGCGTGCACCCTTCTCCAGTCATGTTCCAAACGACGGCTGGAGCGAGGCTAGCGTTGCCGTCCTCCATCTCGTCACCAGCGGTCGGCGTCCCCGGGTCTGTCGAAGTGTCGCCCGCCGTGCCATCGCCGCCGGGAGTTCCGTCACCGCGCGGGGATTCGGGCTCACCCAAGCATCCGGCGAATGGCGCCAGGAGCATGATCGTGCTGATAAAGAGACTGAAGACCCGGTCCATTTCTTGGTTTCCCTTGTGCCTCACGAAGACCGCCGAATCTTATCTCGTTTATGGCAAGCGAGTATCGGGTCAGGCCGTCGTCAACCGCGCGCCCGTGATGACGTGGCCATTCCCGTGTCTGGCGTTCCACACGGCAAAAGCGCCTTGACCTTCGGCAAGTGCCACGAGCCCCATGTAGTCGCCCGTCGTTCGAGTCGTGCCTTCGTGCGCGTCGAGCGTGATGCGCTCCGACATGTTGCCATTCGCCGCGATGGCTACGGCCCGAAGGGTGGCGCTTAGTGTGGTCCCTTCGCCCATCGGGAACCAGTAGGTGACGATTGCGCTCCCGTCGCGCGTGGCCGCGAGAGCGGGCGATGTCCGGGCGGCGGCCTGCGTCGACTCGATTTCGATGGCTACGCTCCATGTTCGCCCGCCGTCGTCCGACCAGCGCAGCGTCACGATCTGCGGCACGTCGGGCTGTCCGTTCGTTTCGCCCGTCATCGGGTAGGCCATGTAGATTCGCTCGCCGGTCGGCCCCGGCCCGATGGTCTTTGCGAGGACCGGGAATTTCGTCGTGCTGTCGATCGACGTGTTCGTCGTCCATGATGCGCCCCTGTCCGTGGAGACGGCTAAATGGATCTTAGCATCGTCCGTCTCTCGGTACGAAACGACGCATGATCCGTCGTCGAGCACGAGCGGGAACGCCCCGGAGGAGACGCCCCGGTAGATTTCGCTCGGCGGCGACCATGTCCGGCCGCCGTCTGTGGAACTCGCCGCATAGGTCTGCGTACAACCCTCGAAGCAAGCGGACGTCCGTTGCTCGTTGCGGTTCCACGCCATGAGGACGGTACCGTCCGCGCCCGAGGCTAGCCATTGTTTGTCGAATTCGATGCGGCCTGCACCGTAGGCGGGCGAAACCGCGTCCGAGCCTTGCTGCAGGATGCTCGCCTCGGGGAAGCTTTGACCACCGTCCGAAGAGCGCCAAAGCGCGATCGAGGCTGCGGTCGAGGCGATGCCCCGCCCGTCCACGGATTCAAAATTGAAAACGAGGGCGGTGTACAGGACGGTCCCATCGGCTAGGATGAGGACGGCCGGATCGTCCGCGTGGTCGTATGCGACGAGAGGATGGGTCGGCGGTGCGTCGCGTCCCATGGGAAGCCGCATCGTCGCCCAAGTGGCGCCACCGTCCTTGCTCACGTGCGCGAGCGGCCACGAGTACGGCTTGCCTTGCGCGTCGAACCCCTGGTCCATGCTGGCAGCGACGATCGTTTTCCCGTCCCGGGGGTCGGCCGCGACCGCGGGTTCCCAACGCGTGCCCTTGTCGATGACGACGGCGCACGGCGAGGGGCAGGAGAGGACAGGGCGGTGGTCTGGTTCCGGCTGCTGTTTCCGTGTTTGCTCGGCGCATCCGCTCACGACGACCAGTATGAGGACCACGAGTGTGATCGGGGCACGCGGGCTCTGCATCAATCCGGGGAGGCGTAGACAGCCCCCCTCCTTATCGGTTCCGCCAACGACGGTCACAACAGGCCCGCCGGGATAGGGGCCACCGACGATTGCCACCCTCTTCCACGAGCCGGTCGCGCGGGGCGAGCGCGAGACGCGACGAAGGTCACCCGCCCCGAGACCTCTCGACCTCGTTCCCAGCACCGCAGTGGTCGACAGCTCACAAGCGCTTCCTCTCGATTGCCCGGCTTCGCCTCGCAGCGTGTGAACTCCGGCGGTAGCGCTTTAACGGATTGTTCTACTACTGAGCTCAAGGATCCGGGGGATGGTCGTGACCGAACATCGAATCTTCTCCATGCCGTTTGCGCAAGTGTATCCGCTTTACATCCAGAAGGCCGAACGCAAGGGACGCACGAAAGCGGAAGTCGACGAGATCATCGGCTGGCTTACGGGCTACACGTCGAAGGGCCTTCAGCGACAGCTTGACGCCCAAGCGGACTTCCGGACATTCTTCGCGGAAGCGCCGAAGATGAATCCGAACGCGTCCCGGATCAAGGGCGTGGTCTGTGGCGTGCGCGTCGAGATGATCAAAGATCCTCTTATGCGAAAGATCCGATGCCTGGACAAACTGGTCGACGAACTCGCCCGCGGCAAGGCCATGGACAAGATCCTGCGAAAGTAGTTCGAGGCGTCCACGGGTTGCCGGTAGATGCGACGGGGCTTCGGCCGGTCTCTTGGCGGAGTAGTGCATTTCCACGCGGTCGGGCACGAGGTTTCGGTAAACCTGCCCGCCATTCGAGTGCCCCGCTCGCGCGTCCCGGCTCGCCATCCAAGGTGCGTGCGGTCAGTCGCCAAGCACTCGAGCGGCATGCGCAAGCAAGGCAAGACCACCAAACGCTTAAATAGAAGAGCTGCTTTACTGCGCCTTACTCGCGAGGCTTCCTATCTTAGGAAACCCCGCGTACCAAGAAGAATTTGGTGATTCAAACATGATGGCAGGAGGACAGCAGGTAATTATCCTAAAGGAAGGCACCCGCCGCGATCGCGGAAAGGGCGCACAGTCGAACAACATCCTCGCAGCTAAGGCTGTTGCAGAAGCGGTCCGCTCGACACTTGGGCCCAAGGGCATGGACAAGATGCTCGTCGATTCGATGGGCGACGTCGTCATCACGAACGACGGAGCGACGATCCTCAAAGAGATCGACGTCGAGCACCCCACGGCGAAGATGATCGTGGAGGTCTCAAAGACCCAGGACGAGCAGTGCGGCGACGGCACGACCACAGCGGTCGTCCTCGCTGGTGAACTCCTCAAGCAGGCAGAAGACCTCATCGAGGACGTCCACCCGACGCTCATCACGGCCGGCTACAGGCTCGCAGCCGACAAGGCCATCAAGGTCTTGAACGACATCGCGAAGCCCGTGACGCTCTCCGACACCGCCACCCTAGTGCGCATCGCCCGCACCTCGATGGCGTCGAAGTCGACGAGCACCTACTCCGAGCACCTCTCGACGATCGTCGTTGACGCGGTCACCGCGGTCGCAGAGAAGACCGGCAGCGAATGGAAGGTCGACAAGGACAACATCAAGATCGAGAAGAAACACGGTGGCTCCATCGAAGACACCGAGCTCATCGAGGGCATAGTCCTCGACAAGGAGAGGGCCAACAGCAGGATGCCCTCGACCGTCGCGAGCCCGAAGATCGCCCTCATAAACGCCGCCCTCGAGATCAAGAAGACCGAGGTCGACGCGAAGATCGAGATAACGGACCCGAACCAGCTCCAGGCGTTCCTCGACGAGGAAGAGCACACCATCAAGAAGCTCGTCGACTCCGTCGTCGCGAGCAAGGCCAACGTCGTCTTCTGCCAGAAAGGTATAGACGACCTGGCGCTTCATTACCTCGCGAAGGCCGGCATCTACGCCGTCAAGTCCGTCAGCGAGAAGGACATGAAGAAGCTCGCAAGAGCGACTGGCGCGAAGATCGTCAACAACCTCAAGGACCTCACCTCGAAGGACCTCGGCACCGCCGGGAACGTCGAGGAAAGGAAGATCGCCGATGAGGAGATGACCTTCGTGACGGGCTGCAAGGGTGCGAAGGCCGTGACCATCCTGGTCCGCGGCGGCACCGAGCACGTCATCGACGAAGTCGAGAGGAACCTCGACGACGCCATCGGTGTCGTGCGCTCGGCCGTCGAGGACGGAAAGATCGTCGCCGGTGCAGGTGCCCCGGAGATCGAGGTCGCCCTCGCGCTTCGGAAGTACGCAAGCTCGGTCGGGGGCCGCGAACAGCTCGCCATCGAGCGCTTCGCATCCGCACTCGAGATAATCCCGAGGACACTCGCGGAGAACGCCGGTCTTGACGCGATAAACGCGCTCGTGGACCTTCGTCAGGCCCACGAGAAGAAGCAGACCTACGCCGGTCTCGATTTAGACACGGGCAAGGTCGTCGACGCGTGGAAGGCCAACATCCTTGAGCCTCTCCGTGTCAAGACCCAGGCCATCCAGTCCGCAACCGAGGTCGCGACGATGATCCTAAGGATCGACGACGTGATCGCGGCCAAGGCGTTCACCCCCCCGCCCCCGGGCGCGGGCGGCGAACACGGCGGGATGGGCGATTACTGAGCATCGACCCAGGTTCCAAAACCAGGCGGGTTCCGGATGAGGGGCCCGCCATTATTCTTTTTTCTCCCATGATTGATGCCTGTGAGTGCCCTGAGTGTAGGTCGTGCGGGGGGCGCCCTGAAATAGCCCTGACGTCAATTCATTGTGATTCGCATTCAGAGCCGTTCGTCCGCTTTTCAGGTCAAGTCCTTCACTTTTGCAAGCCGTGCTTTGCGAATCATCTGACGGCCGTGCAATCACGCTCGTCGATTTGTTGTGCCAACGATTTGGTGCACCTCTCGTCGCACCGATTCGTCAACGCGAGCGGCGTTGAATATTTTCTCCGCTGACGCTGGTCCGTCTTCGAAAACGTGGCGGAACCCGCTGAAGGATTCGGGTTTTCCACCTTGGTGGTATGGGAACCTGGGGTGCGGAGTATCGGCATAGAATAGTAACAAGCACGAGGCCCGATCCGTCGCCGTTATTATGTGAAGGTCACCGGCATTTCCAGAGCCGAAGGACGGCCATGACGTTTCAAGGGGTGAGGGGTGCAAACGATTTGGTGCCAAAAGGCGCCGTTACAAGCCTTTATGGCTCCCGTCCAGGTTCAGGTCTCGGTGACCGAATGAACCACTACGTTTTGCTAATGACGCTCGTTGTAGTATGCGCTGGATTTTTGTCGGGGTGCGTGAGCCCAATCAGGGCTGGTGACCAATTGCCGCTTGGCGGAGGAATGAGTGCCGCGACAATTCCGCAGCCAAATTGTGGCGGCGCTCGATTTGCGGTTGTGGAAACCTTCGAGTTGGATCATCCAGGGTATCCAATTGAGAGTGTTAACAGTACGCTCAATGGAATGGCCGACAGGGGCTTCGTCCTGATAGCGATGACCGAGGTCGCGGGGGGGGATGGCTCAGGTCACCATTACTCCATGGTTTTCCAGTGTGCAAGATAGGCTGCGAGGAACGGCATCTTGCAAGGCCCCAACGGCAACTGGGGTCCTCCAGCGACACCTTAGCCCCACCGACGCCGTCCAACTCGTCTACCAACTCTACGGCCTCACGGAAGATGAAATCAAGGTCGTAGAGGCCGCCTCATCGCGATGAGCGGTTCCTGATCGGCGCCCCGCCCACCGTGTACCGTTCGGCATCTCTCGTCTTCGTGACCTTCTTGAGGGTGAACTTCCCGAGGTTGGGAGTGTACGCCATCCTGAAGCTCACGTCGAAGAGATGAAACAAGGGTTCTCGACCGATCAACGGGAGCGATGGAAAGCCGGGTTGGTTCAATGGGATTTGGAAGGGCGCTTCGAATGACTCGCGTCGCCCCGTTTGTTCGAGGGTCACGGTGAGGCGTGCGACACCTATTTCGAAGCTGTTCGCGACCGACATGGCCCGATCGACGGGTAGTTTTTCCACGTCAATGCCGAGGAGGCCCTCCGCCATTTCTCGGGGGATCATGGAAAAATCCGCTCCCGAATCAAGGAGGAGGTCGGTGAGGAACCTACGATTGCCAAGCGCGAGGCGGCATGCCATGACCGGTCTCTGAATGACTCCACCTCGGCCGATGGGGTACGCCTTGAAGGCGTACGAAAAATTCACATCGGCCAAAGGTTACACCGTGATGTAGCCTTCAGGGACCATCACGACGTAGGGTTCCTTGCCTGGCGCTTTTTCTTGAGTCGCCCGAATGACGTCCTGGAGACTCTTGTCGACGGCGATAATCTCCTGGTCGACTACGGACACCCACTTTCCAACGAATTGACGGAGGTTCTGTTTCGCGAACCATTCGCTGTTCTTTTCGAGGGAACTCTCGTCTTCCATCGGTGCGTCTCCTGGTGGTGCCCATGGCGGCGACCGTTATATAAGTCTGTTCCCGGAGCCGTTAAACGTTTCCGCGAAGCGCCTTCCGGGGGCGTCGCGTGCAAGAGAAGGAAAAAAATCGGCGGGTCCGCACGGGAACCCGCCACCAAACTTTTTCTGGCGCCCTTTTCGGTCTTAGACGCCGCCCCGTTTCGTGGTCGTGCGCGCTTCGATGAAGTCGCCGACCCAGACGCCGGCGATGAACAGTATCGTGAGGATCACGATGCTGACTATCGTTCCAGCGACGTCGTTCGCGAAACCTAGCGGGCTCGTGGAGGTCGTGTAACCGAGCACCGCGAACAGGACGCCGACGACGGCCCCGATGAGGAGGCCCATCTTCAGCATGTTCGTCTTGTTCTGCGTTCCCGGTGTCCACCAACCGTAGATGAGGCCGCCTAAGAATATCAGGAGGCCCCATGGGAGGTCTGCCATCAGATCACCACAGGCCGTTCGGCTCCCATGTGTAATAACGTTGGCCCTCCATACGGCGAAAGGCTGCAGCCCCTCCCGGCTTGATGCCGTTCACGATGACTTCAATCCGGTGATGCGACGGTCGGCCTTCGTCGATTGTCGTGTTCGGTTTCTTTGTAACGAGTGGTTGGATGCCTCGTCGCCCCTGTCTCCGTCGCGTTCTCCCTCGATGGCCAGGCAGGCCGTCACGACGAAAACGCGACGCCCGTTCCTTCGAACGCCTCCCTGAGTTTTTCCGCCATCTTGCGATACGTGGAACCATCCGTGACGAGCGCCGCCGTATTCTCGAACTTCGTGCCCCGCGTGCGCGCCGTGAGGACGGGAACCACATTCGGGAGATAATTCCAACCCGAGAAGCAGACCCGCCTCACGCCGGCCTCCACCATCGCATGTGCAATGTCCGTCTCATCCAACCCGCCGGTCAGCGGATAGGCCGGCATCAGGTTCGCGTAAGTCTCGACACCTGCGTCGGCAAGGAAGCGAAGCGCCTTGAGTCGCCCCTCGATCGGCGGGGCCCGGGGCTCGATCACGGCGCGTGCCTCGTCGTCAAGTGTCGGCACGCTGAGCCCGACCGCGATGTCCGAGAACCTCCGGAAGAGATCGGTGTCGCGACGTACGAGAGGGCTACGTGTGAGTACGCGGAGGGGCCAGTGGTTGCGAAGGAGGATTTCGAGGCAGCGCCGTGTCATGCGCGCTTCGCTTTCAATCGGCTGGTAGGGGTCCGTCGCGGACGATAGGAAGACCTGGTCCTTGTCGAGCGTCTTGAGTTCTCGCGCAAGGACGGTCGGCAGGTTGCGTTTCACCACGACGTAGGAACCCCATTTCGGTCGCTCGAGGTGTGCCACGTCCGGCACGTAGCAGTAAGTGCACGCGTGAGAGCACCCCAGGTACGGGTTCAACGCCCAATGGTCGTACGGGTGGGGCATCCGGTTGAGGGCGCGCTTCACTTCCACCTCGCGCACCTCCGTCGAGCCGAATTCGGCCGGCGTGACGAGTTCGTCCCGCGCCATCATGGCCTGGCAGAACGCCTCGATGGAAGTCTGGGAAGGCCGATGGGCGCGTCCGAGCACGCTGTGAAGGGAATCATCCACTACGCGAAGTCCAGCGGAGGCGGGCACACGGGACACGAAGTCACTGGGGAAGAAGTGTCCACGCTTGGGGTGCCCGAAGCTGCATCAAAGGGGGCAGGAGGGCGGCGGCCGTTTGGCGAACTGGGCCGCCGCCCATCCGTTCAAAGTTACGCTGTTGCCGATCCCCCCGAGGAGGTTTTCTGAATCTTCGCCACGGCAGATGTGACCAAGGCACGCCCCGTCGGATGAAGAGGCGAAGCGCGTGGACCTGCTGCCGCAGGGGAAAGGCTACCTTTCAAGAGCGCGCCACCCACGCCGAAGGGCGCCCCTGATGCCTTCTGAGGCCCAGCAAAGGTTAATAAGGGGTTCAGGATTAACCGGGCATGCCCGCCGCGGTGCTCCTTATGGCCGAGTCCACACCATCTCAAAGTGATTTCACGCGGTTCGAGAAGGCGCGCGTCATTGGTGCCCGTGCACTACAGATCGCGCTCGGCGCTCCGACGCTGCTTGATACGACCGACTTTGACCCCGTCAGACTCTCGCACATGGAATTCAACGAGGGCATCATCCCGATAACGGTCGTCCGCCAGCCGCGCGTCAGCAAGTTCCGGCGGCCGGTGCGGGTCGCCCGCACGGGGATCGCGGCCGACCTCGACCTCGTCGAGGAAGATGAGCCGGCGCAGGATTGGCCCGAGGCCGGGGAACATTAGAGAGGCGGCGCCAAGGGCGATTCGGGACCACGGTGACCATTCCCGACAGGAATTCCCTGTTGAACAAGCGCCGCGAGTGAAAGTCGACCCCGTCCCGTTTTCAAGGCCCATGTTTTCCGCAAGGCACATATCCAGCTAAAGCGGCTAGCGCGTCCCGATGCGTCTGAACCTGAAGCCGTACAGGATCTACGTCTCGGGGTTCATGGCGATCGTCGGCTCGCCGGTCCTTATCATCGGTTTTCCCGCGTATTTCTGGTTCGTCGACAAGAGCCCCGATCCCCAGAACCTTAAGCTCTTCTTCGGGGGCATCGGGCTCATGGTGGGCGTCCTCGTCCTTGTCATGTACGGCCCGAACTTCCACGCCCTTTGGAGGAAACGGCTGCGTTTCCGGGAGTTGACCTCGGGCGCCAAGAAATCTGATTTCCTGCGTAACATCCAGGAGTTGGACGAGATCGCAAGGACCTTGGGCGGGAGTTACCCCAGGCGTTTGCGTGAGATGCGCGAGGGCCAGAAGAGGAAATAGGTCAACGGACAAGCGAGCGGTTGGTTGGTTCGAGTGGCCGGGTGTTCGGTGCGGGTGCGCGGTGTTCGGTTCGAGTGAGGGGCGCTTCGGTTCGAGCGAGCGGACGTTCGGCGCGAACCAGCGCGAATCCGCCGAAACTATCGGCGACCCCCGAATCCAAGGCCTAAATGGCGCGTTGCCACATCAATAGTGCAACGCGTCCTGACACCCCATGGTTTCCACTCCAATAACGGGTAACGACTTTCTCCTTACGGAGTGAGCCGGCCACAAGTTTGCGTTGCTCGTGCAGGTTCATCAGGAAGCGCACCCTACTCCCATGCCCCGACGACGAAACGAGGAGGTGACCGATACGCCCGAAGCGAGGACCCAATTCAGTGAATCGCAGCTCACGCAAAGCTGGGAACGCTTCCTGCGAAAGTACGCCAAAGCGCTCATCAACGAAGCGGTCCAGGAATACCCGCAGAAAAGGAGCATCACCGTCCGCTTCCTCGACATCGACCGTCACGACCACGAACTCGCCGAGTACCTGATAAAACACCCCTACCACGCCATCCGAGCGGCCGAGGCGGCGCTCAAGGCGATGGACGCGCCGTGGCTCACAGAAGAGCGGCCCAGCCTCCGTTTCCGCTTCGAAGGCCTCCCCGACAGTTACAAGATAGGCATCCGGAGCCTCAGGGCGGAGGACCTCGGGAAAGTAGTGGCGCTCGAAGGCATCATCAAGAGAACGACGGAGGTCAGGCCGAGGCTCGAAGACGCGATCTTCGAATGCCTTCGATGCAAGGCCAACATCAAGGTGTCGCAAGACGAGCATCTGACCTTCAAGGAGCCTTACGAGTGCTTCGAGGAACAAGGCGGGTGCGGCAGGTCGCCCGGCTTCAAGCTCATACAGGAGTCGTCACGTTTCATCGACCAGCAGCGCATCGAAGTGCAAGAGGGCTTCGACAAGCTGCGAGGCGGCGACCAGCCCCAGAAGATAAACGTCTATTGCGAAGAGGATCTCGTGGGCCGCTTCTCGCCCGGCGACAGGGTCGTGGCCAACGGCATCTTGAGAAGCAGCCAACGGAAAGTCGGCGGAGCGAAGTCCACCGTGTTCGACCTCCACGTCGAAGGCATCAGCATCGAGCGCTCCCGCGAGGAGTACGAGGACGTGAAGATCTCCCCCGAGGACGAGGTGGCGATCGAACGGTTGGCCCAGGACCCGGAGCTTTACACCAAGATGATCGACAGCATGGCCCCCTCCATCTACGGCATGAGAGAAGAGAAGGAGGCGCTCGTCTTGCAACTGTACGGCGGGGTCGCGAAGAAACTGCCCGACGGGAACCGTTTGAGGGGCGACATCCACATCCTTCTTGTAGGCGACCCCGGTGTCGCAAAGTCGCAGCTTCTCCGGTACGCCTCGTCGCTTGCGCCGCGTGGCATCTACACGTCCGGAAAATCAAGCAGTGCGGCAGGGCTCACCGCGGCGGCGGTGCGCGACGAACAGGACGGGCGATGGGCGCTTGAGGCCGGGGCGCTGGTGCTTGCCGACGGCGGCATAGCGTGCATCGACGAGATGGACAAGATGGAGGAGACCGACACTTCCTCGATGCACGAGGCCATGGAGCAGCAGACGATCAGTGTCGCCAAGGCCGGGATAACCGCGCAGCTCCAATCGCGGTGTTCCATCCTCGGGGCGGCAAACCCCAAGCTCGGGCGCTTCGACCCGTTCAAGAACATCGCGGAACAGATCGACATGGATCCTCCGCTTCTTTCGAGGTTCGATGTCATCTTCCCGCTCACGGACAAGCCCGAACCGAAACGCGACACGGCGCTCGCAGCGCACGTCTTGTCGACGCACCGCGCCGGTGAGATAGTGGAGTACAGGAAGGGAAAGCCCGAAGGTGCCTACAGCGAAGCGGACGAGGAGCGTGCATTGTTAAGGGCAAAACCGCCGATCGAACGCGGTTTCCTTAGGAAATACGTCGCCCACGCGAAGAAAAGTTGTTTTCCGGTCATGCAGGAGGAGGCGCTCGAACGGATCCGTGACTACTACGTGAACCTCCGTCGCCAAGCGGGTGCGGAGGCCGGCGAGCGCGGCCCCGTGCCGATGACGCCTCGCCAGCTGGAGGCCATCGTGCGTCTTGCCGAATCCTCGGCGCGCGTGCGTCTTTCAAACGAGGTCCGGATCCAGGACGTGGACAGGGCCATCGGTATCGTAGAGTATTATCTGCGCAAGGTCTCCGGCGGGACCGGTGTGATGGACATCGACGTCATAGCGACCGGTATCAGCCACGACCAGCGGGAACGCATCAACATCGTGACAGAGATCATCCGTAGCCTCGAAGTCGGGCGAGACGGTGCTCCCTTCACGGAAGTGATCGCCGAGGCGGAAAGGCGTGGGATCCCCGTGGACAAGGCGCGAGAGACCGTTCTTCGGCTCAAGGAGCAGGGACGCATCTACGAGCCAAGAAGCGACCACTTCAGGCTAACGCACGGTTGATGCGCCTCTGGCGCTTGGCGCGAAGCCATCTTCTACTGGCTCAACCTATAAATACAACGACGGCTAACCGGGCTCGCTCAGGTTCGTGATAGATTGTCTTACGTTGATCTCTTGAAGCGCGGGCGAAGCCAGGTGCCGGACAAGGTGAAAGGCGACATTCGGTTCGAGATGCCGAAGGCGGAGACGCTCGATGAAGGGAAGGCAACGGTGATCTCCAACTTCAAGCAGATCTGCGATTCGCTCCGGCGTGACCCGGACCACGTCTTGAAGTGGCTTCAACGCGAGTTGGGCGCACCGTGCGTGAATTCAGGAGGCCGCGCGATCATCCAAAGGAAGCTCGGTCGCAACGCCGTGAACGAGAAGATGGAGGAGTACTTGCGCGAGTACGTTCTCTGCAACGAGTGCGGAAAACCCGACACGCATTTCGAGAAGGACCACCGCGTCCATATCCTCCGCTGCGAGGCGTGCGGCGGGCACCGCCCCTTGAAATCGGGGTAGCGGATGTTCCGGGCAAAGGTCTACAAGCAAGGCAACGAAGTGCTCGTCGCCGCCTCGGACGACGACATCGTCGGGAAAGTCTTTCGCGAAGGGCGGCTCCACATCAAGGTGAGCGCCGAGTTCTACGGCACCGAGACCGTCGAGGCGGATTTCCTCCTAGGCCAACTTCAGGCGTGCACGATCGCGAACCTCGTCGGAAGACGGGTCGTCGGGTTGGCGCTCGAATACGGTTTCATCGATGCCGCGAACGTCATCTACATCGACGGCGTGCCCCATGCCCAGATGGCAGTGATGAGGTGACTCGATGTTCTGCGTGAAGTGCGGGAAGGAGGCGGAACTCTTCGACGCGCTCTGCGCGTCCTGCTTCATCGATGAACAGGACCTTCTCAAGGTCCCCGACCACGTGGACCTCGAGATATGCGCGCACTGCCACAGCAGGAAACGCGGATCCCGTTGGCTCGAGCCGAAAGGCGAGCTCAACCCCGCCCTTGAAGGCGCGGTGAAGGATTCGTTGACGCTGCACGCCGATGCCAAGTCGACGCTGCGCTTCCACGTGAAGGAGGAGGACCCCCGTAATTTCCTCTTCACAATCCGTGTCGAAGGCACCCTCCGGGGGATACCGTTCGCCCGGTCCGCGACGACGAAGGGCCGGCTCAAGTACGGCACGTGCACGAGCTGCAGCCGACGCTTCGGCGGTTACTATGAGGCGATCGTGCAGCTTCGCCGCGAGGACAACCCGTTGACGAGACCCGAGATGGAGACGCTCGTCGACCAAGCGTCCACCGTCGTCGAGCGCCTACGCGAGGAGGGCGACCCGAACGCGTTCATCCTGAAAAGCGAGGAAGAGCACGGCGGCCTCAACCTCTACATGGGGACCACGAACGCGGGCCGGATAGTCTCGAAAGCCATCCAGGCGCGTTACAAGGCGCGTCTAACCGAATCGCCCGAACTCGTGGGCCGTCGCGAAGGCCGCGACCTCTATCGTGTGACCTTCGGCGTGAAACTGCCCGCTTGGGGGGTCGGCAGCGTCCTTGTCATCGACGACAATGTCCTTCTTGTGCGTGGGTTGACCGTGAGGTCCGCCCGTATGCTGAACCTCGACACCGGCGAACAGATATCGATGGACCGGTCGAAACTCGGCCGCGTGCATCTACTTGACCGATCCGCGACGAAGGAAGCGGTCGTCGTCTCCGAGAGCGAACGTGAGTTCCAGGTCCTCGATCCCGACTCGATGCGGACCGTCGATCTCAAGAAACCCCCCGGGTTCCCCAGGGGCCGCAAGACCGTGAAGGTCGTCCGCCTCGAAGAGCGGCTCCTGCTTCTTCCGGAATGAAGGCCGCCCATGGATCCCCAAGGCAAAAGCTAAACGAGGCGTCCCGGATTCCCGCCCGATGGAAAAAGCGGACGTCCTCGTGGCCCTCGTCGGCGTCATCGTCTTGGCGGCGGCAGGCGCCGGGATAGCCTTCTTCCAGGTCGTGCCCCAGCCCACGGAATTCCGCATAACCTGGGCATCGTCGCAGGTCGCCTTCGCTCCCCAATCTGGCACCTCTACCGGCGAGACGCCGGCACAATTCACTTTCAACGTGAACGCGACGAACGTCACGAGGATCGATTTTACCGTGAGCGTCACTGGAGCGGGCCCACGCACCGCCGACGACACGGTGAGCGTCGAGGTGACGGGCCCGATGAACCGGAGGTTCACGACCACGGCGCAACTCACCGGGCAACAGACGTCGACGGTCGAGCTCCGGCTTGACGGCGAGTTACGCGCCCCGCCGTCGACGACGGGGCCGGTGTACTCGTTCACTCAAGGCGACGCCGAGCGCCAGGTCTTCGCGTCCTTCTCGGACACGAACGCCACCGGCGCATGGACCGTCCGCGTCACGGCGACGACCACGGCGGCCGTCCCGAATTTCCACACGGAAGGCCACTCGATCGCGGTCTCCGGCGCGCTCATGAGGTTCGACGCGACGGTCACAAGCGCGGGCCCGACGAGGACCCGGTGATGCGTCGCCCGGTTCGCTGCGCTGACCCGCCGTGACCTTCAAGTAGCCGCCCACGTCTTCGTCGCCGTTGAACGCGACGGCCCCGGAGTTCCATAATCTCAGGGAGGTGGAGGCCCTCGCACGGTCCATGCTCTCGCAGACCGCGTACGATTACGTCATCGGTGGAAGCGGCGACGAAAGGAGCGTGCGCGAGAACGAGGCCGGTTACGCGCGGTTGAGGCTCGTCCATCGGGTCCTACGGGACGTTTCCCGCCGCGATTGTTCGACCCGGGTCCTCGGCCAGCGCATCTCACTGCCCGCGATGGTCGCCCCCACGGCCTTCCACAAGTTGATGCATGCTGAAGGCGAGGAGGCAAGTGCTCGCGGGGCGGCGGCCGCCGGAACCGTTTTCATCGCCAGCACTCTTTCGAACACATCGCTTGAGGCCATTGCGTCCGCCGCGGCGGGGCCCAAATGGTTCCAACTCTACGTCTACCGTGATAAAAAACTGACAGAGTCGCTCGTCTCGCGCGCTGCGTCCTCCGGGTACAAGGCGCTGGTGCTCACGGTGGACACGCCGACGTGGGGAAGAAGAGAGCGGGACCTGCGAAACCGCTTCACGCTTCCACAGGGCCTGCAGCTTGCGAACTTCACCGGAATCCCCGCTGGACGTCTCTCGGCCGCCAAGGAGGGAAAGAGCGGTCTCGCCGCGTACCTTGACGAGCAGAGGAAACCGGACCTCACATGGGCGGACGTCGAGTGGCTTAAGGACGTATCGGGGCTCCCGATCGTCCTCAAGGGCATCGTGCATCCCGACGACGCGAAGGCGGCGGTCGAACATGGAGCGGCCGCGATCATCGTCTCCAACCACGGTGGGCGCCAACTCGACGCCGGGGTGGCCACGATCGACCTGCTCCCCGGGGTCGTCGCCGCCGTCGATGGGAGGTGCGAGGTCTACGTCGATGGCGGCGTGAGGCGGGGCACGGACGTGTTGATCGCGCTAGCACTCGGCGCAGATGCGGTGCTCATCGGGCGACCGATCCTTTGGAGCCTCGCGATCGCCGGCGAGGCGGGCGTCGAGCGCGCGTTGAGGCTTCTACGCGACGAGTTCGACTCGGCGATGGCGCTTGCGGGATTCAAGTCGCCAGACGAGGTCACGAAGGATGCGGTCCGCGCTTCGCCGCTCTGACGAGGCCTACGTCAGAGTTCAACGGAGATCCGGTAGACCTTTTCCGGGTTTTCCTTGTGTATTTTCCAGAGTGCGTCGGTCGCGAAGATCCCCTTTTCGACGAGTTCATTAGAGCGGCGCGGCACGGTCTTCGGTCCCAATACCGCGCCCGTCGCGGTCCCAGGAAGGATCTTTCCATCTTCCATCCGCGGTTCGTCCGTGTAATCCGTCTCCATCATGAAGCGCGTCCCCTGGCGGGCCGCTTCTTCCGCCTGTCCCTTCCCCACGATGACGCTTGGGAAAAGGCCGTGGTTCAGCTTCTCGTCGACGATCGCGGGCGAGTAATGTTTCACCATCCGCTCCACCGGGAATCCGACTTCCCTTCCGATGCGGGCAAGATCTGCGAAGACTTCGGGCGTCGCCGACTCGGTGTGAAGTATCGGCGCCACGCCAAGGTCGCGGCACAGTTCCAATTCGAGACGCATGAGGTCGTTGCTTACCCGCCCGACATCCTCGCTCACGGGGTAGTGAGGGCGCCCCGCCTCCCCCATCGCGACCGCCTTCCCTTCGCGGACGAGCTCGGCGGCGCGGCGTATGGCGGCCTCCATCACGATGCGTGACTCCTCAAGGCTCATCCCCGTCTTCATCATCTCGGTGAGTTCCGCCGGATGTGGGCAGAGTGCTACGAAGACGGTCACGCCCTCGACGCTTCGGGCGATCTCCGCGAGGCGAAGTGTGACATCGAGCGCCTCGTGTTGCTTTTCGACGGTGTTTGCGACCGTGCGCCCGTAGGGTTTGTGAACGAGCATCATGTGCGTCCCCCCGGCGCGGACGAACTCTTTCACGGCCTCCGCTTTCCGACCGTCGGGGTCAAGGTGGAAGTGGTTGTCGAAGACGGGGTAGGCCGGCCGGGGCGGACGCATTGCCCAGCAACCGCCGAACGGGATTAAACGTTGCATGAATCATTGTTCGGTTTTTCCCCACCAGGACCGGTGGTTTTACGTTCCTAATTTCGATGCATGCGTAGTCGGTTAAGCCCATGTCTCCCTTATGAACTCACTCCTGTGGGGCGCGCATTGCACCTGGAGGCCTCCGGCGAGCGCGATCGCTTCAAGGCCGCACAATGTGCCGGCGCCTCCTGAGAAAGCCGGCGGTTCACAACGTTTGACGCAAATCCTCCTTATAAGCAAGGTTTCCTTAACCGACAACGGATGAATTTCGATGGGGTGTTCATGAGGGCCGTCCCGGCTTGTCTCGTGGTCCTTGGGGTCACGCTAGGCGGTTGCGTCCAGAGTATTGACGGATCCCGAGACACGGTAGTTTTTCCGTGGTGGGTGGCCCCGGCCAATGTGACGATCGAACTTCGGATGTCAGACCATTTCGTTCCGTACGGAGGAGACCTGACGACCACGGTCGTGGTCACTAACCACGGTCCCGGGGCAGTTGAATACCCATGGAGTTGCGGCGGCGCACCGTTCCTGTGGTTCGAGGTCATGAATGGTTCCCGCGTGATCGATGGAGAAGACCTGGTTGCATGTACCGTCCCGGCAAAGTCGCCCCTACGGGTTCTTGCACCGGGAGCATCCGCAGAACATACGCGGCGGTTCGAGGGCCGCTGGTTTGGGGCGGTGCCCGAAAACCTTGCGCCCGGGGGTGAATATCGCGTCGTGGGAAGGTTCGGCTACTGGCCCGTTCTGACTTACGATCCGAATGTCGCGGCCACGGTACGTGAGGCGAACTCGACCTTCGTGTGGGAGGGATGGAATGCAACGAAGCACACTCCGCAATTCCGGTTCTGGCTTGATTCCAACGAGACCGAGTTCTTCCCAGGCACGTCGGTTGCGATTGTGGCGCATCTTCAGAACACTTGGGACAAGGCCATTCTCGTGAATACGGCCTGCGATAATCCGTGGGTCGTCTTCAAACTCCACCGTGGAATCGTTCAATTGGGTGCAATGGAGTCTGGTCTAAGATGCCTCGCTCGGACTCCGGTCGTCGTTGAACCGGGGGCCTTTCTCGAACATTCATTTAGTTGGAACGGGACGATCCTAAGCGACGGCTTCGTGAACGGTGAACCTCGGCCACAATATCCCGCACTCCCAGGCGGAAACTACACCGTAGAGGGAACGATAACCTATTGGGACGGGCCACTCAAACTGAAGACCTATTCCGGCAACGCAACTACCGGCGTTCGCTTCTTGGCGAAGGAGCTGGGCGAGCAGGATTAGGGGCCGTGAGCGCGGGTCAATGGGGCCTACAGCAGGCCTAGCGCCTTCAACTCCTCGGTGATCTTGTCCACTGCCTGCTCCGCGTCCTCGGGCTTTCTAGCGCCCGTGCACACGAGTTTGCCGCTTCCGAATAGAAGGACGACGACCTTCGGGACGTCGAGGCGATAGACGAGGCCCGGGAACTGTTCCGGCTCGTACTCGACCTTCTCGAGGCCGAGACCTATCGCGATGGCGTTGAGGTTGAGTTCGGCGCCCAAGTCGCTCGAAGCGACGATGTTCTGGACGGTTATCTCGGGGTGGCGGTTCACCTTGACGCCGCTCGCTTCGATCTTCTGCGTCACGATGTCGACGGCCTTTCCGACGGCGTCGATGGATTTGGCGCCGGTGCAGACGACTTTTCCACTCCTGAAGAGCAGCGCGGCGGTCTTCGGTTCGCGCAGGCGGCAGACGAGGCCGGGGAACTGTTCGGGCTCGTATTCGGCATTGTCAAGTGCAAGTGCGATAGACTGGAGGTCTAGTTCGGAACCGATGGAGGTCGAAGCGACGACGTTCTCGATCTTTATCTTGGCCATGTGGAATCCCTCGTGCCGAGGGGAGTCTCCGCTCCCACGCCGGGTATAAAAGCTATATAAGATGGGCGTTTAAATAGTTTATCTGCAAGCGAAAACAGGAACGGTTTACATATGCGTTTTTAATCTACATGTCAGAATCTATCTCGGTTCCGGGATGCTGGCCGCTGCGATTCCATTCCGCCATCGCAACTACAAGTTCCTGAGGGCAGTCGTTACGCCTTCGAGCCGCGGCAACTCGATGACGGCAAGGATGCGCGTGTGCCCGACGGGGATCGCCTTCAGCGAGTCGGCCATCTTCCGCTCCCGCCGCTTCTCCAGCCGGGCGAAGCCCTTGAGCTTGCGGACATCGGAATCCCACTTCAAGGCGAACTCTCCGGCGGTCGCCGCTTTCGGCGGTCGACGGGCCAGCCTACGCATCTTGAGGCTGTAGCGGACGAGTTGGATGCCGGACACCTCCTCGGTGAACGCGTCGGCGTAGGTGTCGTCATCGAGATCGAGCGCGAACGTCTCGACGCCGGCGGTGAGGGCAAGCCGGACCGCCTCCATGAGATCCGGCGGCGGCACGCCGACGTCCCCGAACCTCGACAGCGCCAAAGAATACCCTTCTTCGACGTCCTCATCGTCCGGTTCCGGCGCATCGGGTCCGGCCGTGATGTATGCCCGTAAGCCCGCCAATTCGTTTTCGGGGATGCCGACGGCGACGCAATCAGGAGCCAGGTCTTGAAACAGCTGGGCAACACGGTCAGCCTCAGAAACGAGTCCGGTGATGGTGCCGAGGATGTGGAAATCCCTCCCGTGCGACTGCACCATTTGGAAGCCGCTTGGGGAAACCACGCGCCGCGAAGCTACACCATGGTTAAAAACGCCGCGCACCGGTCAAGCGAACGCACCTCAACGCTTTTATATGAAAGGGGAGTAGTTGCATCGGGTCCCATTGGTAAGCGGGATAGGATTGAAAGTGGCTGTCACAGCGGTAGGTGTGCTACTCGTCTCGGTCCCCTTGTTCCAGGAGGTCAACGCCTCGTACCTCAAGTCCCTGGAGAACCTGCGCGAGCCCCCGGACCTTCCTCCTCCCGAGAACCCGCCGCCCGTGAATATCAGCGTACCGATCCCTCCCGAAGCCGCGGCCCTCTTTTGCGCCGACTCTCCTAGCGACGAGGTCGAATACCCGGCCGCGAACGTCACAAGCGACGACGCTGGGGCGCCGTCACGTAGCGTCGATGTGCCTGACCTAGCCGTGGGCGGCCGCCTCGAAGCGGGTTGGCGGGACACGACCGCGTTCGTCGCGCGCGTCACCGATTCGGGATCCGCGAGCCTGGCCGAGGTGCAGCAACAACCGCAGCCCTCGCAAGGACGCGACGCCCTCACCGGCCAAGGGAACGACACCTTCCCCGACGTAAGCGGACGGATAACCTTGCAAGTCGACCCCGGCACGTCCTTCCCCCCGAACGCGGCCGTGACGCCGCGATGGGCGGCAATCCTCTGGCTCAAGTTCCGGTGCAGCGAGGTGGTTTGAGCGAACGACGCAATAGAGCGACTGAAGAAGCCGCCGAACCTCCTCCTCGTGTCGCTCGCGGTGGTCGCCGCGACTTCGATCCTGCTCCTCGTCCTGCCGTCGCTTGGCATGCGCCTTGCGGCGTCCGTCATGTTCTCCGTCTGGCTCGCATCGCTTTGCCTCGTCGGGGTGGCCCTCTACGTGCAGTACGTGAAGAGACCCGCAGAAAACGTAGGAGGAGACGAGGAGAGCCCCCCGCCGGCGATAGCAACGCCTCCACAGGCGCCGCCGACGCCTCAACGGCCGGCGCCCCCACCGCCGAGGCCAGCGGCCGCCCCCCCACCGAAGCAAGCGCCCCCCGCCTCTCGGCGAGAGGCACCGGCACCCGCGGAGGCCTCCATCGATCTCTCCGGTTACGAGATACCCGGCGCGGGCGAAAGCATCATCTCGCCAGGCGAGAAGATCACGCTCGTCGTCCGGGCCCAGCCTTCCGCGAACGAACGCTACGTCCGGGTGACGGCGCAAGCAGCCGGCGAGCCGCCGATCGTGGAGCGGGCCCCTGTGTCGCAAACGGGCGAGGCCCGCGTCACCCTGCAGTTCCCCCGGCAAGGCGTTTTCAAGGTGAACGCGGGGTTCGAGAACGGGACGGGAGCGGTGCTCAAGGAGTCCGTCGTGCGCGTCGTCGATTACCGTGAGGCTATCATCCGGCTCTACCACGGTTTCAGGCGTCACGCGCTACGCCTCAACTCGGACTTGAGCCCCCACCTTACCGCTCGCGAACTCGCCGAGACCCTTGCGCAAAGGGGCCAGGGGACGCTGCAAGACCTCGTCGCGATAGTCGATCTCTCCGAGAAAGCCCTCTACTCGGGAAGCCCGGTCCTTCGCACCGATTACCTTCACCTCATCGGCGTCCTCAAGCGGCTTCGGGCCACCGACGTCCTGGAGGGCACGGCGTGAACGCGAGGATCGCCGTTCCCCTGGTCGTCGCCGCGGCGGTCGCTTACGCCTATTATCGGACGGCGTTGGCGCCCACCGAACCGTTCGGACCGCTCTACGAGTGGGCGGCCGTCACGGCGATCTGTCTCGCCCTCATCCTGTTCCACGTCTCCGCCTCCACGAAGGCGCGGCCCGAGGCGGCGCTACCAGGAAAGAGCGTCCGGCATCACAGCCAATCCGTGCGGGCGCTACGCGATCCCTCCTACGAGATACTTCGAGGCCTCCTCTATTCCTTCGTGGAGCGGGGAGAGAACGAGAAGGAGCTTGCGCGAGAACTCGAGCGCCTCTCCTCGGGATTCCCGCCCGGGATGCTCGGCGAGTTCACGACGGGCTCGACGAAGACCGATCGGCGCGCCCGCGCGATAGACCCAGTGGAACGCGAGCGTCGGCTTCAACTTGTGAGGCGCGTCATGGAGCGCCTTGAGGACGGCGGCGTTGGCGGATGAAGGGGCTCGCGCCCTCGAGAAGAGGCCGCCGGGAAACGTCGGCCAGGCCGACCCGATGGCTGCGCCACAGGCTCACCTTCGCCGGATCGTCGCCCAGGTGAGCGAGTACTACCTTGGCAAGGAACGCGTGGTCGACAAGCTCCTCGCGGGCGTACTTGCCGGTGGGCACGTCCTCTTCCAGGATTACCCAGGCCTCGGAAAGACGCTTCTCGTCAAATCCTTCGCAAAGACCGTGGGCGCGGAGTTCAAGAGGATCCAGTTCACGCCCGACATCCTCCCAAGCGACATCCTTGGAAGCAACATCTACGACTCCGAGGCGAAGGCGTTCCGCCTCATGAAGGGGCCGATCTTCACGAACATCCTCCTCGCCGACGAGATCAACCGTTCGCCGCCGAAGACTCAATCCGCCCTCCTGGAGGCCATGGAGGAAAGGCAAGTGACGATAGACGGCAGGAGCCTACCGCTCCCGAACCCATTCTTCGTCCTCGCCACCCAGAACCCCATCGAGCAGGAAGGCACCTACCCGCTCCCGGAAGCACAGCTCGACCGCTTCACCATGATCCTCTCGACGGGTTACCCGGATTCGGTGGAGCTTGAGGGCGAGATCCTCGAAAAGAGGATCGGGTGGAAACGCGACGACCCCACGGACAGGATCCAACCGACCGTGACCCTCGACGAACTGTTGCGGCTGCGCTCCGTCGTCGAGACCGTGTACGTCGACCGGGAGATAATCCTCTACATCTCGAAGCTCGTGCGCGGCATCAGGGCCCACCCCTTCGTCCAAGTGGGCCCAAGTCCTCGAGGCAGCCTGTCGCTTCTCAAAGTGGCGCGCGCAGGGGCGCTTCTAGCAGGACGCGACTACGTAATCCCCGACGACGTGAAGCGTTTCGCACAGGAATGCCTCGTGCATCGCACCATCCTCAAGGTGGAACATGCGCTCGAAGGGCGAACACCCGTCGAGGCGCTCTCCACCGTTCTTTCTAACACGGCGCTTCCGACCGGTCTCGGCGTGAGGAAATGAGGCCCGCCGGGGGCATTCCCCTTGTCACGTTCCCGGTCGCGAGGCCGATAGGGCACGCTGTGGCGCCACCCACCTTGAACTCGGCGACGGAGTGAGGCGATGAGGACCCATCTTTCGCGCGGACCTCTGTTCGGGGCCGCAATGGCAATCGCGCTCGGCGTTTTCCTTGGGAATCCGCCGGTGATGCTTTTTGGTTTCACGTTGCTGGTCGGCGCCCTTGCGGCCGCCGCGCCGGCGACCCTAAAGACGCCAAAGGTCGGGCGTTCCATCCGCGTCACGCGGACGACCCAAGCCACGACCTTCGACGAGGAAAGCGCCGAACTCGAAGGCCTCGAGCTTTCAAAGCCCGGCAGAAGGGCAACGGTCGGTGAGGAGATAGCCGTCGAATGGGACGTTTCCGCGGGCCCCGGCCTCGCCCTCGTCCACGACGACCTTCCCGCGCACGTGGAGTTGACGCACGGCACCAACTTCCGTCTTCACGACTGCGACACGGGCCCTCTCACGTCCTCGTACAGGTTCCGCGCGACGCGCCGCGGGGCCTGCGACGTGCCTCCGACGCAAGTGTACCGCTTCCACCCTTTCGGGCTTGACGAGTCGACCGGTTCCCCCGTCGGGGAGACGGAAACGATCGAGGTCGAGGATTCCACGGCTGAGGTGCTGCGCATGAAGAGGATGCGCGCCCGCGGGAAGACGACGACCCCCGACGAGGACCGGATAACGCAAGGCGTCAAGACCACGGATTTCCGGGAGATCCGCCAATACTCGATGGGCGACCCGTTGAAGATCATCAATTGGCGGGCGACGGCCAAGCGCTCGACCGGCCCTCGCCTCGAACTGATGGTGAACGAGTACGAGATCGAGGGAAAGCGCGCCGCTTGGTTCTTCCTCGACGCGGGGGCCTACATGGAGGTCGGGACGAACGCCTTGAACCTGCTCGACTTCAGCGCCGACGCTGCACTCGGGCTTGTGAGCTACCTTTCGGAGCGGAATTTCCGCGTGGGCGGCACGATATACAACGCCGCGGAGCCCGTCGTCTTCTACCCGGATACAGGGAGACGCCAATCGATGAAAGTGCGGGACGCCCTTGCGAAACTGCGGCCCGCCGCCACGGCCGACGGGCTACCTGTCGCCGTCGAACGCGTCAAGGGATTCCTCGCGCGCGAGAAACCGGTCGTCTTCGTCCTTAGCCGGGTGGAATGCGCGTACGAGATGAACGTCGAGGGCGTGCGACGCATAAGGAGTTACGCGGGGAGCCGCGCTTCGAGGGCGGCCCCGATCGTCTGGCTTTCGCCGACCGTCGACTCGACGGTCGAAGAATCGGACGAGGCGAGCGGCATGGCCCTCGCGATCCTAGGGTACGACGCGCAACGGAAGGCCCGCGCGCTTCGACGCCTCGGCGTCTCGCTTCTCCAATGGGACCCCTTCGAGGAGCCCGTGGGGTCGGCCTTGATGAGGGGGATCGAGCGTTGAGGCGAGCGCTTTCGAAGGAAGCGACGCGGCTTTCGCGCCTCCACATGGGTGTCTCCCTCGGGGCCTCGCTCGTACTGCTCCTTCTCGCTTCATACGCATTGGAGAACTCGGCCGTGGTACAGAACGGGGAGCCGACGAGCATCGCCATGCTTCTTGGGGAGACCGGCTCGGCGCTGCCGCCGTTTCTTGGAGAGCTCGATTCGCTCATTTACGTCCCGCTGGGCTGCCTCGCATTCGGCATCGCCGTCAACCACGGGAGCCGCGGAGCCCGCCCGTTGGGACTCTATCTGGGGGCTTTGTCCGTGGCGGCCCTCGTGACGATCGACGCGAGCATCCTCGATTGGACCGGACTCATCGGAGAGCGGACCGGGCCCCCGACCCTCATCTCGTTCCCCCAGATCGCGCTCGCGGTCACGCTTCCCACGTTCGCGCTTTCTAGTAACGTCTTCGCCCTAGCGGCGCTGCAGGTGGAGCGCCTCGACGAGCGCGGGCCCGTGCCAGGAGACCTTGTCCGACTCCACGAAGCCCAAGTGAGGGAGGCTTTGAAGACGCTCGGCGAGACGGCGGCCATGGGGCTCGTCGTCGGCACCATCGCCGTCCTAGGAGTTCGCAACGCCGCAGGCGTGGACATCGGTCTTGGCGACAACGCGGCCCTCGTTGGGGGGTTGATGACGTTTGTGGTCGCATTGCTTTTCGGGCGGAGTTTGATTAAACAATCAATCCACAAATAGGTTAAAAAGCGGGTCGCTAAAATTTTGCATAGATGCGAGGTGGCATCATGCAGTTGGCAGGAAAACACAAATTGGGTGCGATATTGGCCGCGACCGCTCTTCTTGCAGTCGCAGTCGGAGTTGCTCAAGGAAGCGATTGGACCGAGTACACGGGCACGATCGAGTCGAGAAGTGCCTACCTCCTCGGTGTTGCCGATGGGGCGGAGCGCGTCCAGATACGGTTCGCGCCGTCGGAGGCCGATGGAGCGGACCCCGGTGCGGCCTTCGCTCTTTATGACGGCCTCGACAGGTTCGTGGGTTATTACGAACTTGACTCTCAATGGAAGACCGCCGACGTCCTCGTGAAAGGCAGTGGCGCCTACGTCCTCTTCGTCCATGATCTCAAGGACGGCGCGCTCGCCGTCGCCCAGAAGGGGCGCGCCCAGACGACGGCTGACCTCGTGAGACTCGAGGTCAAGTACGACTTCACGCCCATCGCCGAATCCGACGGCGGATCCGGCTTCAAGACCATCGCGAGCTTCAACGCGGACGACGTCCCGAAGGCCGCGGCCATCGAGTACACCGGCGACGCGACGAACTTCCGTTCCGAACTGTCAAGCTCCGAAGGCGTCGTCCACACGGCCATCGACGAATACGGGCGGGCCTCCGAACCGGGCGCTTGGACGGAGTGGAAGGGCGAGCGGCACACGACGCCGGCGAACCTCGCCTCCGGTCAATACGACGCGAGGATCAGCGCCGACAGTTTCCAAGGAACGGTATTCGTCGTGACCGCGAGCTACGAACGGCCCGACCTTGATTCCGTGGACGCGGATGAGGTCAGGCCTCACGTGGCGCCCGGTCCGGGCTTCGAGGGCGCGAAGATCTATGGGACGCTGCCCCACGCGAACACGGCCTATGCCTTCGATGTGGTCGAGGGAGCCGATGAACTCGTGATCGCCACCCACTCTTGGGACGCGGTCGTCCGGCTCATCGGTCCGCACGATTCGTCGAGCCAGCTTGTGAGGCTCGATGGCCGCGATTCGCCGGTGGTGAAGGTCAAGATCTCCTCGCCCGGCGAGTGGGTCATCGTCGAGGACGCGCGGCACTTCGGATACTCGAACCAGCCCCACGGCGTCATACTCGGCGTCACTGGAGCGGCGCCCGCGGTAGCGCAACTGCGCGAACTCGGATTCCGCACCGGCGCGGCCAACGTGACGCTCAACGACGATTGGTCGCCCGCGCTTGGAAGGGCGGCGACCGGTGAGTTCAAGCTCCCGGCGGCCCCCCTCGACTTCCTCGTGGGCGGCGCCGGGGTTTCCGTACAACACCGCGTCGCGATCTCGTCGCAGAAGGGAGACGTCTGCTGGAGCCACGCCGAACTCGTCTTTGGCGGCGCCTACTGGTCCGACGGGGGCTACTGCAGGCCCGTGGACTTCGAGAACTGGATCGCCGGCGCCTACAAGATCGTGGCGGAGAACACCCTCTCGATGCCCGACCACGTGGAAGTCAAGTGGACGACCTACGACCGCCACGTCGTGAAGAACGTCGTCAACGGCCCCGCGGCAAAAGAACCGGACTGCCCGGATGAGCCCGAAGAGGCGCCCAAAGCACCCGAATGAATGTGACCAGGATGCGCGATGGGCTTCACCCGTCCTCGCGCATCCGGCCTCCTCCAGCCTAATGACAAAGGCGATTGCATGGTAAGTGTAAGTCGCGCCGATACGCGATTCCCGGTCCGTTCCCCGTGGGCGACCCGTTGGGACGTGTCGACGACGCTTGCGCGGCAGTCGCCTTTGTCATTCGCGTAGCGGAAACCCCCACTAGGCCGCGTTCAACGCGCGGCGTCCGCTACGCAACCTTTCATTCTCCAGATTCTTCCCCCTGGCATCACGTAATACTCTCCCATCGCCGTCCCGTCACACTCCTCCCGTTTCGATCACGTCATACGCTTCTTGCCTTCGCTTCGCGGGACTCGTACCATGCCATGAACTCGCCTTGCCGCCTTGCGAACCCAGTGGCACCCGTGTTTGGCACATGGATCCGTGCCGGCGTCTCGCAACGACGAGCCGTGTCGGCCGTGCGCGAAGCAATGGTCACCACTAGTGGGCACCGAAGCGTGAAGTCCACCGTCTAAGAATCAGCACCTCGCTCATGGACACGAATCACCCTTTTCGACGTTTCAATTCACGTCATCACGCCGATTCCCTCCTTGGAAACCGATTATTTCAATTCCCACGTTTCAACCACCGGTACACAATGCTTATAAGCCCACGTGAGGGAATCTGAGCCGATGAGGCAGGTCTCTAAGGCCGTCCTGGTCGGGGTCACGGTAATCTTGCTTTTTTTCCCGCTGGCCGCCGCCGAGACGACCGAATTGTCCGTCGAGGCGCCTTTCAAAGTGCTCGGCGACACCAAGGCCGAATTCGAGTCCGGGTGGCTTGTCGCATGGGCACCCGAGGGCCGAGACGTGGCGGGCGACGAGTTCAGCCTCTCGGCCAGCAGCATCCCCTTTGCCGAGATCAAGGTCTACAACTACACGACGGAGTGCACCGTCGTCGACTTCAGCAACCCCCCGACTTTCTCGTGCCAGTTCGACCCCGAAGCAAGTCCGGTGGAAGTGGACTACGCGGACGAGGGGCCGCTCTCAGACGTCCGGGTCGAACCGCTTGACGACTTCGTCTTCGTGGCACGCCTCGGCCAGGGGATAGCGGAGGAGGCTCCGGTGACCCGCGGGACCCTCGAGGTCTCCACCATCGAAGAGGGCGACTCTTCGACTTTGAGCGCGCTTGAGTCCAGGCGCTACATCTACGCGACGGCCCAATCCGAAATCTGGTCGGAGACCGAGTGCGGGAGCAGGGTATGCCAACCGTATGGCGTGCGGTTCGAAAAGGATCGGCCGTACCTCGAGTTGGAGAACGGGTTGGCCACCGTCTCGGGTGGATCGCACATCTACATCTTCAACGGCAAGTTGCAGTTCCACGACCTGTCGAAGCCGGATGGCCGAACGACGGAACTCATGGCCGGCAGGACCGCCTACACGGACATGCAAAACGGCATCCCCACCCGGCAAGTGGTCACGGTCACGTGGATAGTGTTGACCGATTGGACCGGCGGCTACGATATCCAAAGCTCATTGCCCATGCGCGCCTTCTCGCAAGGAAGCGAGGTCGTCCAATACAAGGGGCTAATGGACTTCAAAGACCCCACCGGTTCCGCCGCGATCAACGGGAACCTCACGGAATTCGTGGGCGAGGACACGGAGATCGCCGGCGAGATGACCGTGATGGGGATCGACGCCGGCTCCCACCGCTCGGGCGGGACCACGCTGACTTTCCAGGTACTCAACGATGCCGCGCCGCCGATACCCCCGACGCCGCCCCCGATCGTCGAGGACGAAGGCTTCGCGCGTGGCGTCGTCGCCGCGACCGCCGCGACCTCAAGCCTTGGCCTTGCCGCTTACTTCTGGCCTCGCCTCAAATGGCTCGCGACCGTGCCTCTCATACCGCTCTACACGCGAATCGCGAAGGACGAGGTGCTGGAGCACGGCAAACGGGAGGAGATCTACAATCTCATCCGCGAAGAGCCGGGAATCCACGCTCACGAGATCAGTTCCAGGGCGCAGATAGGGTGGGGCACGACCGTGTACCATCTTCGGATGCTGGAGACGAACAAACTCGTTACCGCGCAGTATTCCGGCCGCTACAAGCGGTTCTTCGCGAACACCGGTGGGTTCTCCCAGAACAAGGACATGTACGCGGCGTTGAAGAACCCGACCACCGCGAAGATTGCCCAAGAGATACTCAGGAACCCCGGCATCACGCAGAAGGACATCAGCAAGGCCATCGGCATCACGCCGAGCCTCGTTTCCTGGCACATCGGCAAGTTGGAAGAGGCGAACCTTGTCCGCAGGGTGAAGGAAGGAAGGCTCGCACGGCATTACGCGGGCGACGGGTGGAAGACCTTGAACCTCCAGTTGCCGGGCACGCCCATAGGCGGCGAGGCTCCGCCCGGCGAGCGCGGTGCGGCATAAGTCCGCCCAGGCGCCTCCAGTCTCCTCATTATTCCGAGCGGTCGATGATTCTCTCTTGTGGGATCCGAGGTGCCGGCCCCGGGTAAAGCTTTTTGAGCATAGGCGCCGAATCATAGTCGGTCAGGATGCAGGCCCGTCCGGTCGTCACGGTCTTCGTTCGGCACGAAGGGAGGCTGCTCTTGCTTCGCCGGTCGAACCGCGTCGGGAGTTACCGTGGCCTCTGGGGCACGATAGCCGGGCACATCGAAAAGTGCACTGCCCGGGAGCAAGCGCTTCGCGAGATCCGCGAGGAGACGGGCCTTTCCGAAGGCGATGTGACGCTTTTCGCGGAGGGGCCGTCGTGGACCCTGGAGGACGGCGACCTCGGCATCGCGTGGGTGATACACCCGTTCCTTTTCGAGACCATGGCGCCGCAGAAGGTAAGACTCGATTGGGAGCACACGGCGATCGAATGGGTACGCCCCGAGGGACTTTCCGAGAAGCCTTGCGTCCCCGGTCTATCCGAAAGCCTTTCCCGCGTCCTCGCACAATAAGGGGAGATATTAAGAGTGACAATCCGATGGCGCGCTCGTGCGCGCCACGGTCTTGATCCTTTCCGGTCTTGCCCTCACGACGATCTTCTTCACGCCGGTCCTCGCGCAGAAAAATGGCGAGCCAGTGGACGTGGGCGTCGGTCTTTACGTCATCTCCTTCGGGAACTACGACGTGAACAAGGGCACGTACACGATCGACTCGTACATCTGGTTCCGCTGGGACCCCGCGAAGGCCCCGTCGAACTTCACGCCGCTCGCGTTCGAGTTCATGAATGGGAGGGCCTCCTCGAAAGAGAAGATATCCGACGACATCCTGGAAAGCGGGCAGCGCGAGGTCTGGTATCGCGTGCAGGCGAACCTGTACAACGAACCGGTGTTCCGCGATTACCCGTTCGACCGCCAGGACGTCGCCCTATTGATCGAGGACACCGTCCACTCGACGGATGAGCTCGTCTACCATCCGCTCACGGGTCCCGAGAGCGTTGACAAGGATTTCAGGATATCCGGCTGGAAGATCGAGAACGTGGCGACGTCGAACGGCACGAAGGCGTACCCGTTCGGGGAGGACTACTCGCGCTACTCTTTCGACGTCACGATCGTCCGCGAGCCCACATCGACCGCGATCAAGACGGTACTTCCCCCGCTCGTCTTCATGGCCGTGTCGGGGCTCTCGTTCTTCTTCGGCGCCGACAAGATCGCGAACCGCGTCGGGCTCTCGACCGCGATGCTCATCTCGGCAGTCATGTTCCACATCAGCCAGACCTCGTCCCTTCCGCCGCTCGGGAGCCTCATCCTGATGGACAAGATCATGATCGCGACCTACACGTTCCTTGCAGGTAGTCTCGTCGTCACGACCGTGTTGCAGATCAACCAGGACGTCTGGAAGAGGCCGGACATGAATTCGAAGATAAACCGGTTGGGAGGGGCCGCCACCATCGTGGCGCCTATCGTGACGGCTGCGTTGCTCCTTGGGCTATGAGGCCGCCTCCTGGCCGCGAAGATGGACGGGCCTATTCCACCGGCGCCAAGTACCAAATTGGCTTTAGTGGCAACAGGTTTTGTTCGGCCTCGCGAACTTTCGCATAGTGGTCGATCCAAAGATCGAAGAATCGGTCTGCGTCCAAGAGCGTAATTCGCCGCGTTTCTTGCGCGCGGGCCAAATCCTCGGCATCCTTGGTGAAGCCACCGATTGAAACGTAGAGGCCGACGTCGTCGTGGCCGAGAAGGGACAGAAACGATCGTAGGGTTTCTACATCCACCTTCTGCACCTGGCGTTTGACTTGGACCTTGATGCGCGGCGGCTTTGTGCCGAGGGGGTCATTGCCGGCGATAATATCAACGCCCCCGTCTTTGCCCGGGGGAGCAAGCCAGGAGACATGATAACCCATAGCGCGAAGGAGTGCGGCCACTACTCTCTGGACGTCATAGGGCGGCATGGACCGAAGGTGTTGATCAATCTGGCTCCATGCGAGTTCGTCAGCTTCCTCGTAGGTGGCCGTTGTAAGGGCCGCGGCTGATTCAAGGCCTTGAGGGTCGTCGGCGTCATCAAGGTACTCGGGCTGCGTCGATTTCCATTCCTTGTAAAGTCTACGTGCCTCGTCGTTGAACTTCTCGGGGTCCGTGAAGTCTTCAAAGGCGGCTTTCCCTTCGCGAGTGAGGGTCCACCGCCCTTTGTTTTTTATTAGCCATCCCGCCTTCACCGTCGAGATGGTGGCGAATCGTACTATCTTTGTGTAGCGCGGTACGTTGGGCTCCTTGGGATAAGGCGCCTTTTCAAAATCCGTAAGGTTCAAGATTCTGGGAAGTTCGGCCACGATTTCTTGAACGTGTAGGCCGTCAGGATGATGAAGAAGGAGTTCGAAGGCAGCCCGCTGAAATTCCCCGACGCGCTTTTTCTCAAGTTCCACCAACCGTCTTCACCCCACCGTCTTCTCCCATTTCTTCAACTTGAGGACCTTAGACAAAGTGGAGCCCCGCGCGATCTCCTCTCTCAAGCGGTCCTCCTGCTCCTTCACGTCGACGGCGCGGTTCGCGATCTCCTGCGCCCGCTCGCGCGGCAACACGACGACGCCGTTCTCGTCGGCGACGATCCAGTCATCGGTGCGAACGCGTTGCCCGCCGGCTTCTATCTCGACGCCGATCTCGCCAAAGCCCTTCGGGTCGCCCGCGTTCGGTCGGATGAGGCGGGCCCACGCTGGGAACGCTATCCGCCGGATCTCGTCCACGTCGCGTATCGAACCGTCGATGACGACGCCAGCGAGTCCTTTCGCTTTCGACGTGTGGCTCGCCAATTCCCCCCACACGGCCCTCTTGTCCCCATGCACTTTTACAACGATGATGGTCCCGGGTTCAGCCTGGTCTATCGCCTCCACGGGTTTCGCCCAATCGCCGTCCATCGTGCTCACCGTCAGGGCAGGTCCCACCGCTTTGGCTCCGATGAGAACCGCGTTGATCCCGTCCATGGCGCCCTCCCGGTGCATCGCGTCGCTCACGTTCGGGGAACTGGCGATCATGAGCGCCTCGCGGATCTCCGCTGACGAGAACTTCTTCATGCCGGCGCTCGGCACCGATTTGACCTCGTCGATGGCCTTGCGGATCGCGCGCGTTGCCGCAGTCGCGTCCTTCGCCTTGGTTATCGCTCCGCCCACGATGATTACCGAGGCGCCAGCCTCGACAAGAGGCGCCACCGTCTCGGACGTGAGGCCGCCCGCGACCGCGACGGGTAGCGACGTCGCTTTGACGACGTCCCGTACCATCTCGATGGGCGAGCCGCCCTTCATCTGTTCGTCGACGCCGATGTGGAGAGCGACCAGGTGCGCACCGAGTCTTTCTGCCTCGGCCGCACGTTTCGGTGTGTCTTTGACTCCGATGAGGTCCACGATCACTTTGCCCCCGTATTTTCGCGCCGCTTCCACGGCCTCCATGATGGTGCCGTCATCAGAGACGCCGAGCACGCCAACGACCGACGCGCCGGCCTTGATGGCCATCTCCGTTTCGAGTCCACCCGTGTCCATGATCTTCATGTCGGCGACGATGTCGTTACTTGGGAATTCCTTCCGGAGCGAGCGCACCGCGTCGAGTCCCTCGGACTTGATGAGGGGTGTACCGGCCTCGACCCAATCGGCCCCACCCGCGACAGCCTCGCGCCCGATTTCGAGCGCGCGATGGAGGTTCACGAGGTCGAGGGCGACTTGGAGTTTCACGCGCTGGCCCTTTGATGCTTTCGCGGACGCCGGGGACGAAGCGGTCGCTTTGCGCGTGCCTATCGTGGACGCGCGCGCGGACTTTCGCGCCATGTTTACTTCAAACCCTCCAAGAGATCGGTGAGCGCCGCCGCGGGATCACGGGCCAATACGACGCCGGAAGCGACGAGCACACCTTCTGCCCCGAGTTTCAACGCCGCCGCAACGTCCCGGCCGTCCTTGACACCGGCACCACACAAGACGCGCACATTCGGATTCACGAGGTGTACGGCATCGACAGAATTCCTGACGATGTTCGGGTCGGCCGTCGTGACAGAGATATTCCCCCCTATGAGTTCCGGCGGCTCCACCGCGACGAAATCCGGACCGATCCCTGCGGCCACCTTCGCGGCCTCCACGTCTCTTGCGCATATGACGCTCAAAAGGCTCTCCGAGCGCAGAGCTGCCGCCGCGTCTGCGGCGGTCTTCCAGTCGATCGGATGCTCCGAGTGGTTTAGAAGCGATCCGTGGCCTCCTGCCGCCCTGACTCCCGCGGTGGTGACCTTCCCCGTGTTCTGGCCCGGCTGCGTCGCATCGACGTGCTGCGCCAAAACGAGAAGGCCCTTGCCGGAGAGCCGATACAGGTCGAGCGCCTGGGCCGCGAGCATCACCGTATCGCGAGCCCCGTCGACGAGGCCGAGGGCGGTGGCAATCTTCGCCGCACCGTCGCCCGTCGCTTGCGGGTAGGTCTTGAAGTTGACTATGATGACTGGAGCGCCTGTCAACGGGCGGAATGAGGAGGCCCCGGATTTAACCTTATGCCGGTCTTCCGCTCACGAGAAGGGTCTTGCGGCGATCCCGCCTCGTCCCTCATACTTCTACGAGCCCGTACGCCCCGTTCACGCCCAGCATGTAAACGACGCGCACGAGCGTCGTCCCCGTCGGGATGCTTCCAGTCTGGTTCACCGAAAGTCCGGTGTCGCAGCGGATCAGCGTCGCGCCGGTGTACCAGCACTGGTCGAAATCATTTCCAATGGTCGTCGTGATCCGGTAGGTCTTTCCGCCGCACGAGGACGCGACTGAGTGGTCGCGGGAACTCACGCCGTCGACGGCCACGCCATTGAGACCGATAAGCAGCGTACCGCCCACCGAGATGCACGGCGGATTCACGACCTCCGTCATACTCAGCGCGCTGCCGGTCAAGGCCGGATTGCCCGTGTCTGTTGGGGTTGCAGATACCGTCTTCGATCCCGTCGTGCTCCACGTATGAGTTTTTACCGCCGGATCGCCAGATTCCTTGCTCCCTGATGCCGGAACGCGCTCGACAGGGGAGCCGTCGCCCCAGTTTACCATGAGGTACACGCCCGGCATAGTAGTCGTGGCGGTGAAGGAACACGAGGTGATTTTGAAAGTGATCGTCGGATTCGGGTTGCACGTGACGTTCGTCATCACTGGAGGCGTCGACGCCGCGTACTGGATGTAACGCGCCGTCGTCACGTTCCCGATGTTCCAATGTGTCGCGATGTAATTGTTGCCCGACGCGCCCGGCCTGAAATAACTGTCGTGGCTGCAATCGAAGTGCTTGCGGTCCGTGCAAGTGGAGGTCGTGTATGTCGAATTCGAGCCTCCGTCCGAGTAGCACATGATGTCGAGGCCGTCGTTGCAGTGCCAACCGCCCGACGAATCCGGTGCCGTGAGCTGGACGGCGCCGAGATTATGGCCGTTCTCGTGCATCATTATCGTGTAGTCGCTGAACCCGTAGGTTATCCCGTACATGGCGCCCGCGCCGGAGTAACCGTTGTTGTAGTTGTCAATGATGGACCGGTCGTCGCCCCAGATGTTCCCTTGTCCCCCGTAGCCGCCGACGCCGTCGTCGTGTCAGACCCAGTACTTCGTCCTGTAGTCTGTGTAGCCACGGGAGGCAAGTTCGGATGTGATCGACGAGAACGTGTCGCTTCCAGAGACGGTGTCGAGCATCACGCTGTCCACGCGAAGCGTCGTCCCGTCGGAGAGGCATCGCATCTCGTAGTTCGCCACATAGCCGAACTCGGCGGCCTCTTCCCGGAGAACTCCGTTCACCTGGTTCATCATCGACCTAATGCTCGGAACCATCGTCGAAGAGCGGTTCGTCTTGTTAGGTGGATAGGTGTAGATGAGAAGACCCGCATAAAGATCAGACGAGGGGGCGCAGGCGGGTGCCGCGGGTGGCGCAGCTGGTACGTCGGGTCCGCCGGAACCGGGCGCGGGCGGAGCAGGGTCGGGCCCATGCGAGTACATGATCGCCCCGTCCTGCCGTTTTATCGCCCACAGGCCGTTGTCGAGCCGACACGACTGGCCTTGCCCCGCGACATAAGTGAAGTCGTCGCACGGGAGTTGCGGCAAATCGTCGGGGGCCGCGGCGGCCGGGGTGACGGGCAGCGCGCCCGACAGCATCAGGAGGACTGTGAGAACGGCAGTGATTGTGGCGGCGCGCGGTCTAAGTTCGTCGATTGGCATGGGTCAGCCTTCCCGTCTTGGAAGAGATGCTCAGCCACCATCAACTTTTTCGTGAAGTACTATGAGAATCGCAGACCGCCAATTCGGCCTTCGCGAACCGAACCCGGTCCCGCAAATCTATATTAACCCCTTTTATCATAGACGCAACTCCGCAGCCGTAGTAGAACCGTTTCCGTCCTTGTGGCGGGGTTCGCGTGGCAACGTGCCCGGCGCGACCGGTCGAATCCGGTCCGCTCCAACTACGGAGGTTCGATGTCAATGGTGGACAAGAAAAACGTCATCAAGGCCGTAAGCGAAGTCCTCGAATCCAGCAAAGGCAAGAGGAAGTTCAAGCAGACGGTCGAGCTCGCCATCAACCTCAAGGGTGTCGACCTCTCGGTGCCAAAAAACCGCATCGACGAGGAGATAGTCCTCCCGAAGGGCCGCGGCCGCACACCCAAGGTGGCCGTCTTCGCCTCCGGCGAATTGGCGGTCAAGGCGCGAAAGGTCGCTGACCTCGTCGTTGCCCCGGAGGAGATCGAGAAGCTCTCCGGCGACAAGAGGAAGGCGCGGAAAGTCGCCACCGAAATGAATTTCTTCATCGCGGAAGCGCCGCTGATGCCCACCATCGGTAAGACGCTCGGTACAGTGCTCGGCCCTCGCGGCAAGATGCCGCGTCCGATGCCGCCGCAGGGCGACCCCGCTCCGATGATAAACGGCCTCAAGAACGCCATACGCGTTCGAAGCCGCGACCGCGTCACGTTCCACGCGCCCGTCGGCACGGAGGAGATGTCCGCCGAGGATCTCGCGGACAACATCGTCGCGGTCATCGACCGTGTGACGGTCAAGCTCGAGCACGGTGCGCAGAACCTCGGAGGCGTCTACGTGAAGGCCTCCATGGGGCCCGCCGTGAAAGTCGAGGTGAGCTAAGTGGCCCACGTCGCACCGGCGAAGAAAGAGGAAGTCGCGCGCCTCGTCACCATGCTCAAGGGCGGCTCCGTCGTCGCCATCGCCAACGTCGAGGGCATCCCCGCGAACGCGATCCAGAAGATCCGCAAACAACTCCGCCAAGACGCCCAGATAAAGGTCAGCAAGAACACGCTCCTCACCCTCGCTTTGAAGGAAGCGGAGGGGCACCACCCGCAACTTGGGACCCTCGTCGAGAAGATCGACGGCCAGACGGCCCTCATCGTCACGAACATGAGCCCGTTCAAGCTCTACAGGAAGCTTGAAAGCTCGAAGAGCAGCGCCCCGGCGCGAGGCGGCGAAGTCGCCCCCGCCGACATCATGGTCAAGAAAGGGGACACGCCGTTCAAGCCGGGCCCAATCGTCGGTGAACTCCAGAAGGCCGGCATCCCGGCCGCCATCGACCAGGGCAAAGTCGTCATCAAGAGCGACAAGACCGTCGTCAAGGCCGGCGAACGCATCCCGCAGGAACTTGCCGCGGCCCTCACTCGCCTCGAGATTTTCCCGCTCATCGTCGGCGTCGACCTAAAGGCCGCCTACGACGAGGGACTCGTCTACGGCCCTGACAGCCTCTCCGTCGACTACCTTGGAAAACTCCTACAGGCCCACCAGGAGGCCGTGAACCTAGCGGTCTATGCCGGGATAACGGAGCCGGGCACAATACAGATGCTCGTCGGTGTGAGCCATTCGAAGGCGTTGGCGCTCGCTTCCGTCATGCTCGAGAAGAACCCCGAGGCCGTGAGCGAGGCCATCAAGGCCGCGCTCGCAAGCCGTGCCGCAGCACCGGCGGCCGACGCGGGCGAGTCGGGCAAGGAAGAGAAGAAGAAGGAGAAGGAAGAACAACCAAGCGAGGAAGAGGCGATGGGCGGGTTGGGATCCCTCTTCGGATAGTCGTCGTGAGAATCACACAGTATGCGAACAAAGGTCCACAGGAGCTGAAAAACATGGAATACGTCTACAGCGCGCTCGTATTGCACGCCGCCAAGAAGGAGATCAGCGAAGCGAACGTCAAGAGCGTCCTCACCGCCGCCGGCGTCAAGGCCGACGAGACGCGCGTGAAGGCCCTCGTCGGCTCACTCGACGGTGTTGACATCGAAGCGGCGATCAAGACCGCGGCGATGGCCGCGGCGCCCGCGGCGGCAGCGCCCTCCGGTGGCGACGACAAGAAGGAGAAGAAAGAGAAGAAGGAAGAGGTCTCGGAAGACGAGGCGGCGGCCGGTCTGGGCGCTCTCTTCGGTTAGAGCCGTTCTTCGACCTTCTTCGATTTCGTTTCGGGCCGGCAGACCGGCCCAAACACCATTTTCTTTTTCTCATCGAGCGCAAGCGGCGCAAAGGCTTAAGCCCATACACATACATACACACACGTCATGGCGACGAAGACGATCAACCTCACCACCGACGCCTACAAGCGCTTGGCGAGCCTCAAGCGCGGGAGCGAGAGTTTCAGCGACGTCGTGAACCGGTTGACGGGGAAGTACGCGCTTCTGGACCTTATTGGAATCTTTGACGACCGCACCGCGGACGAGCTACGAAAGGCCAAGAAAGACTTCGACCGTCGGCTGCGAAAGGACATGGATCGGATCGCCCGGCGGATGAGTTGATGGTGGTGCTGGACACGGATTTCGTCATAGACCTCACGCGGGGGGTCGAACCGGCCGCCGAGCTGCTGCGTACCTTGGCAGAAGGGTACGAGCCGCTGGCCGTGAGTAGCGTGACCGTGATGCAGCTCCATCACGGCGTGGCCCGCGCCCGGCGGCCCGCCGCCGAGATGGCCCGCGTAGATCGGGCCTTGCGAGGGGCGGCCACCTACGCCTTCACCCATGACATTGCCGCGATTGCTGGAAGGCTTGAAGGTGACTTGGAGGAAGCCGGCACGCCTATCGGCCTCTCCGACGTGATGATCGCCGCCACGGCCCTTCATCACGGGGAGCCGATAGTGACGCGGAACACGCGCCATTTCCGGCTCGTGTCCGGGCTCCATCTTCTCGATTATTAGGGGATCGCCCCAACCGTTAAGGCGGGGGTCTGTCTCTCCACGAACCAATGGGCTCGGCCCCTGCCCTCCACGTGTTCAAATGCACCCAGTGCGAGAAATGCTGCACCGACCTAAAGGGCAGAGCCGCCGGAGTGGGGGGTCGGCGCGACTTCAAAGCACTCGAGCGCCCCGGCGTCTACTCGCTCGCCACGACGGGCGGCATACAGCTGTGGGCGTGGGAGCGCGAGAAACTCTCCGCTATCGCCAAGGCGCGCGGGTTGCCGCTTCGCACGGCCCCTGCCATGGTCTTCGCGGACGCGAAACTTGGAGCCGTCGTGCTCGTCTACGAGGTCCTGAACCGCAGCTGCCCGTTCTTCAAGACTCCAGTGTGCACCATCTATGAGGATCGCCCTCTCGTCTGCGGGGCGTTCCCGGTCCTTCCGGGTGGCCGCGACATGGGTTTCACGGCGTTCTGCCCGGAGGTCGTGGTGCCGGCCGCGAACGATGACGCGACCGCGACGTTGGTCGCTGCGTACGGTGATACCGCCCGCCACGCGCTAAAGATCCGCGACGTGACCGCTCGCGTCTCGTCACTTCTTGGTTTCATGGTGGCAAGCGGCGGGTTGAGCCCGGTGAAAGACCTCTCGGAAAAAGCGGTCGACGCGATGGTCGAACGGCGCCGCATCGATCTCCACATGGCGATGGGGGCCTGCGGAATGTTCTCGAAGACGGACGTTGAAGATCAAGTGAAGATCTTTTCGCTCGAAACGGTTCCTCCGGGCGATGCAGCGCCCCGGCTGCGTCCCCCCTCACATTGATAAGGTTCTTCGGCCACCTGCCCAAAACCTCTTTACGAGGGGCTGGGCATCGGGAAAGGCCCCGGTTGGGGGCAAGTGAGAACATGACCACGACAAGACCGACACACTTCGAGATCCTGGCGGACAACGTCGAACGCGCCGAGAAGTTCTACAAGAACACGTTCGGCTGGAAGTTCGCGACGATGCCCGGCCCGGAACCCTATTGGACCATCAATACGGGCGACGACAACACGAAGGGGATAAACGGCGGCCTCATGCCGGCAAAAGCGGTGCCCGGCTGGCCGCGCGGCGCGTTCATCTGCACGATGAACACGAAGACGCTCGACGCCGACCTCAAGAAGGTCACGGCGAACGGCGGCACGATCGTCGCCCCGAAGCGCGCCGTCCCGACGATGGGATGGGTCGCCTACTGCAAGGACACCGAGGGCAACGTCTTTGGCGTCTGGCAGGACGACAAGAACGCGAAGTAAGGATACGAGCTGCCAAAGTTCCGATCGACAAGCGCCCCGGTCCTTGCCGGGGCGACTTGGTTTTTTCTATGCAAGCGCCGGGATTTGAACCCGGATTACTAGCTTGGAAGGCTAGAGTCCTAACCAGGTTAGACTACACTTGCTTTTTCCTATGGCTGTTGGGGTAGGCTAACCGAGACGCAAGCAATCAGGCTTGCGGCGCAGGTTAGACTACACTTGCGGGATTGCCGATGTCGCGTCGTTGCGTGCGTGCCTAAAATTCGGGCGGACAATTGTAATCTCCTTATAAATAAATGAGTGCGCCGATTGGGTGCCGATTCAGGATTTATTCGGCAAATGTTATGATAGAGAGGCCCCTGACTCATTCATATAGTCCGCGTGCTCCGATGGCCAGTCCTGAAATAGAGAAGCTCCGAATCGTCTTGGACTACGTCCCTTGCGACGCCTGCCTTCGCATCCCTTGCGATGACCAGGAACTGTTCTGCTCGCTTTGCAGCCGGATAACCCGCACCGTCGCCCACAAGCAGATCGTGAGACGCAAAGTCCTCGTCGAAAGCCCGGAACCGGAACTCGGGATAGAGCCCGTCGTCCCAATCGGGGAGACGCCGCCGCCTCTCGCGGCCAAGGAAGAGCCGGCGACCATCACCATGGAGGAGCCCCGACCGGTAGAAGCCGCCGTCACGCAGCCGACCGAGCCGGCGGCCGCCTCGACTCCTTCAGACGAGCCGCCGGCCGTCGTGACGCAGGAACGTCTCCAAAGGGAAGACAGCGCGGCACCGGCGATGGCGCCAGCCATGTCGGAGACGGACGACGAACCGGTCATAGAGGTCAAACGGCCGCAGCGAAAATCCAGGCGCGAGGCGGAAAGCGCAGGCGCGGTGGACGACTTCTTCAGTGTCGTTCGCCCCGCGGACAAACCCCTTTCCAGGAAATCGGACTACGAGCCGGTGGGCTTCGATTGGGAACTCGGTGACGACAAGTGGGCAGACGACCTCCTCGCCCAGGCGAACAGGCCGGACGACGCGCCGTCGCCTGAGGCCTTGATCAAGGAAGACCCGTTGGCGGAGCTCGCCCGCCGGGAGACCGAGTCGAAGCCCGAAGGCATCGTGCCGGAACAGGAACCGCCCCGCGAGAGCCCCCCCCCACCCGAGGTCGAGGGATTGGATCGTTTGGCCGAGACGCCCGAAAGCCGAACGGAGGCGCCGCCGGAGACGGCCTGGCCGGAGGAGCGCGCCGTCGAGGACGCCTTCGAATCTGTCGAGGACGAGCCGCTTGAGGCGTTCGAGGAGGTCCCCGACACGGGTCACGACGCGCAGTGGGCCCGGCCGGAAGAACCTGAAGCCTCGGAGCTTGAGGTCCTTGACGAAGACGAGTCCCATGGTGAACTCGAGGTCCTTGGCGAGGAGGGTCCCGAATCCGAGTTGGAAGTGCTCGGTGAAGAGGAGCCCACCCGACCGCCTTGGGAGGCGCCAATGGTCGAAGAGACGCGAAGCGAACCTCAATCCGAGGCGATCGAGGCGCGCGTTTCGCCCTTGCCCGAGGAGCCGACGCCGCCCGAGACCCGGCATCAGCCGGAAACGGCGCGGCCGGAGAAGCCAGCTCGCAGATTCGCATTACCAAAGATCGCCCTTCCTTTCGGCAAGAAGAAACGAGGCAAGGAGGAGGGCGAACGGAAGCCCGGCGCGCCATCCCAGTCGAGCCAACTGCCTGAGGCGCCAGTGGCCCCGGCGATGCACGAGCCAGAGGCCCGAACGACCGAGACCTTTGAGGAGGTCTCCGAGGCCGAGGTAGTCGCCGAGACCGCTGAAGCGGTCGAAGTCGTCGAGGCGGAACCCCTGGAGGCGGAGGCCGTTGGGGTCGACGCGATGGAGGCCGAGGTAGCCGAAGGAGAGACTCTCGAGGCGGAGACCGTCGACATGGAAGCGGAGGAGCGCCTCGGTGGTCCGGTCGGCGCCCACGTCGAGGAAGCGGTCGAGCCCGAAGGCCGTCGCCGAAGAACGATCCAGGGCCAAGACGTGGAGCTTGCGAAGGTGCCCGGGATCGGAGCCCTTTACGGCGTGCGCCTTGCCAAGGGCGGCGTGAAGTCGCTTGTGGACCTTTTGGACCTCGACATCGAGAGTTTCAGCCAGAGGACGGGGATAAGCGCGCGGCTCTTGAGCCGGTGGCAGGGGATCGCCGACCTAGCGCTACATGCGAAGGTGCCCATGCGCGAGGCCGAGGTCCTGGTACGGGCAGGCATCGTCTCGACCGAGCATCTCGCGTCGTCCAGTACGACGGCAGTGGTCGAAAAGGCGTTGAACGCTGCACGCGACCTTGAGATCGCCGAAGAGGAGATCGACATATCGGAGCCATCGGTCGCCGCCTGGATAGAAGCGGCTCAGCGCGCCTGACGGCGCCGGGACAGCGAGGCGACGGACGCGATGGAGAGGAGCATGAGAGCGGTCTCCACGCCAGGCGTCCTCGCTGGTCGGTTCTCAAGCGGGAGAAGCGGCCGCTCGTAGAGCGGATTGGGGATTACGACAGCTTCTGCGTACTCGACCATGGTCTTCGCACCTATCTCGATCGGGTTCGCAGGCGTCGCGGCGCTACGCCCGGAGAGGCGGATCGCGTAATCACCGGCGGAAAGGCCGGCAAGGTCGAAAGTCGCGCGTGGCTTCGACTGGTCGAGTTCCGTCCCTTTCACGACGCGCCCCGACGCGTCGATGAGCGCCGCTCCAAGGACGAAAGAGCCCGTGCCCCCGACCTCGACCGACGCGATGCCGGATCTGACGCCCGGATAGAGCCTTAGCGGCATCGTCCGCTCGTAAGGACCGGAAGAGGCTACTCGCGCTTTGTTCATCGTCTCGTACGCCCCTTCGAAGGAGTCGTCGGCCGTCTCCGTCGAGCCGACGCGCACAGGCAACGTCGCTAGCACGGCGTCCCGGTGTGGGCCCTGTGGACGCACTTGGTCGAGGAAGAGGAGCGACGCGTGGAATATCCCGTGCGCGGGCAGCGTCACGATGGTCTCCGCCGCGCCTACGCCGACGATGAGGCCGGAGTTGTGGACGATCCTCCCTTCGGGATCCGAGACGGTGAGCAACAGGTCGCCGCCTTGGGACGCGTCGGAAAGGCCTATCTTCCACGGGACGGGTCGCCACGCGGCGTTGACGGTGGGTGCGACGAGGAGGCCGACGGGCCCGAGCGATGCCGCGCCAACGTCGGCGGTACTTGCGAGCGGAATCGGCGGGAATACGTTCTTCTCATCGTAGGTCGCGCGGACGTTCGCTTCGTAGTAACCGCCGGTCGCGCCACGCGACAGGCCGGTGCCGTAGACGTGCAAGAGGTAGACGCCCGTCGACGGGACGGCATCGACGGCGAGCGCCCTCGCGGGGTTCGCCGCGCCGAACGTCTGCGTCGCGATCGTCTTGCCCTGGGGATCGATTATCTCCGCGGAGTACGAACCGGCGCCGTTCGAGGCGTCGCCGGGGGCCCCGGGCGCGGTGTTTCCGGCCGTGAGCCCGACTTCGATCGTGCGTATCCCGTCGTAGACCGGGATCTCGATGAACCTCTCGTACTGCCCGTACTTCCCTGCGGCGTCGGCCGAAAAGGCGCGCGGGAACTCCCGATACGTCGCCGTGTAGAGTTTCCCGGGAACGACGTAACTATCGTCGAAGCCGATGGGGACCTCGAACACCGCGACAAACGGGTCCCAAGTGACGGCGCCGGCAGGCGGGGGAAGGCTTGCGACGGAGAGCACGTGGAGCCCGGACTCGGGAAACGTAAGGCGAAAGCCCACCTTGCCGCCGACGGCCTCGAGGCTTCCCGTCGAGTGAAGCAATTCCCCGCTTCCCGTGGAAAGCGACGCGATGACCGTCGCTCCACTAGTGTCGCCGCGCGTGTCGGCGATGGTCACTTCGAAGCCGGTCGGTGACCAAAGGTTCATCGGGGTCGTGGATTGGAGTGAGACGGACGTGGTGCCGAACGACCGGGTGACGGGCGGGAGGTCTTTTCCCACGTAGTCCTTCACGTTGAGCCCCGCAAGGGGGTCAGGGATACTCGCGTACTCGGCGTCGATAGGTTTGAGCTTGAACTGTTTCAAGCCGTAACCGGATTTGTAGAACCCGCTCTCGCTGGATTTCGCGAAAATGGTCGCCTTGACCGTGGGCCTTTCCGGCGGCAACGTCGGACGCTCCCGTTCGAGGACCTCGATGGAAAGCGGGCTCGTGAAGCGGTAGATCATCTTCACGTTCTGGGGGTCACTACTGTCGGTCTCGAAGTACTGGGGGAGGATCGGCACGTCTATCGACTTGGGCTCGACGGCGATGTCCGCCCACGCGGGCTTTCTCGGGAACTCGAACGTGATGACGATCTCCTCGCCGGGGTTCGGCGCCGTGAAGCCTTCTTGGCTCGCGTCAAAGGTGTAGGTGATGCTTCCTGTGAAGCGAAGCGCCTGCCCCACGCTGGTGTCGAAGGTCTTCCCGCTCACACCTTCGACGTTGATGGTGATTATCGGATTGATGTAGCCGCAGGGGACGCCGCCGCAGGCGGAGGCCGGCGTCACGATCATGGGACCTATGGCCGCGGCTAGCAACAGCATGGCGACGGCTGGTCTCACGTGGTCGCGTTTCAACTGGGGTCGGCCTCGAGTATTTAAAGCACAGTTGTGCGGGATATTTGGCGTTTGTTGTACGGCCGAGCTTCAAGGGAAGACGTACCGGGCTGGATGAGAGCAAAGACCGGGAGCGGGCAACCGTGACGTAGATACAAGTACGTACGCAATCTGGTTGCGGGCATTAAGGGGAAACGCCATTACGCCAGCGTGCCGTCGTTCGTTATCCACGCCACCATCCCCGCGCTCGTGATGCTTGCGAGCCGGCGCTTCGACTGGCGAAAAGTCCTCGCGCTCCTGCCTCTCACCTTCCTTTGCGACATCGATTATTTCCTCGGCATCCACCGCGCCTCACTGCACAACGTCTTCATCCTCGCCGCCGTCGCGGTCCCGATATACCTCATCGATTCGGGAAGACTGCAGCGCCACGCGCACCTGCGCGAAAACTTCTACATCGCGTCCATCTACGTCGCAAGCCACCTCATCATGGACTCATTCGCCGGCGGCATCGTGCCCTTCTACCCCATCTTCAACCAGACGCTCTTCATCGACGTCTCCGTCATCGTCGACACCCGCACGAACACGCCCATCGTGGATGTCGCACCCGGCACCTTCGATGGGCCGCCCACGGTCTCGACGTTCTACGAATTCCTCAACGGAAGCGAAGCCGCGATACTGGTGTTCGTCGCGATCTCCATCCTCGCACTCGTCGTCTTCAAGCGAGGCTCCGTCGTCGAAAGGCACGTGGTGTTGAGACCGCTCGAAAAAGAGTGAGACAGGCCACGAAGGCGAGAATGATCGGCCACCTCCCTCGCACTTTCCGGTGTTAGGGCGCGAGCGTAGACAAGGGTGCGTCCGGGAGGCTGGAGCGCCATAGGCGGAGCAGGGATAAACGCATCATGGAGGATACCGTGAGCGGCGGTTTATTGGAAACCGTGTCCCTGCTCCACTTACCCTTGGTAACCTGTGAGTATGTAAACATTTTGTCAGCACCCCGCGGGAAGAACAACCGGGTCGGTGCCCTCCGCCCCCCTAGGACCCGATCCGTCGGCGCTTGCTGCGAACCGAGCCTATCCCGTCATGTATTCGATGAAGCTCGCCAAAGGCATCCCCTCATCGAAGCGGAGGATGAAATTCCCCCCATCGCTCACAGCCGCCTTCGGGATCCGCTCGTAAAGGACCCTCATCGCCCCCGTGAAACCGCCGGCAGGCAGCGAATAGAACCGCCACGGGTCACGCCCCCGCAGGTTCTTCTTCCGGTAAGCGTAGAGCGGGACTATGCCGGCCCGGCCACAGTCTGTGAGCATCTTCTGGGCCTGCACCTTCATCTGCGTGGTGTTGCTAAGATGGATCGTCATCCCGCTCGAGGCCTTCACCTCGATCGGAAAGCAGATGTCGCCTCGTAGCGCCACCAGGTCCACGCCAAGCGAACCCGCAGCGCGCACCACCATGAAGGGGCGCTTCGCGATCCGCCCGTAACTATCCGCTACATCCTGGTCGAGGGCACCCGTCACCTTCCTCACCACATCCATATCGCCTGACAAGAGGCCCTTGAGTTCCCGTTCGAATACCGAAGACACGGTCGCGGATAGCCCATCTTGCGTCTTTAATTGCACCGTTCCCGCGTGGCGGCTGGGTCCCGCCCGTGAAGGCCTGCGCTCGTCAATTAGACGAGGGCCGACCTTGCACCCCGTTTGGACGCCCCAAGAAAGCATTTAATAGCCCGCGAGACCGATTTGTAATACACAGCGAGGGAAGTATGTTGGAACGGGTTTCTGCGCGTGAGATCATGACGACCTCGCCGGTCACGATCCCCTCCGAGGCCCTCGTTGTCGATGCGGCGAGGATAATGGCCGAAAACGACGTGGGAAGCCTCATCGTCGTCGACCATGGGGCGCCCGTGGGGATAATCACGGAGCGCGACCTCGTCGTGAAGGTGCTTGCCAAGAACAACGGGCATTCGCCCGTGCGCGATGTGATGTCCTCCCCTGTCGTCACCATAGGACCCGAGACCGACGTCTTCGATGCGGCGCGCAAGATGCTACGCCTAGGCATCCGGCGTCTTGCCGTGACCGATGGGACGAGACTCGTTGGCATCGTGACGGAGAGGGACCTTCTCGCCGTGTCACCGACGCTCATCGAGGCGACTAGCGAGTTGGACCGTGTGCGGCCACAGGCGGATTCTGGCCCGATGCAAGGCAAGTGCGACGGCTGCTCGACGCTCTCGGACCGCCTCATGGGCAGAGACGGGCTCCTCCTTTGCGAGGACTGCCTCACAGAAGATTAGTTTGACCGAAAAGGAGGTCGATTGACGTGAAAGCCAAAGATCTGATGACCACCGACATAATCAGCGTCGATAAGGATGAGAAACTCGAAATGGTCGTTTCGACCATGCGGAAAGCCCGCATCAGCAAGGTGCCCGTCACCGAGAAGGGAAAGCTCGTGGGCGTCATCACCGATGGAAGTATCGCAGACGAGCTCGGGTCGATAAAGACCAAGGGGATGCAGGCGTCTGCGCTTCACGCCTCATCCGCGATGACGAAGGAGTTTCACTCCGTAGGGCCGGACGCGGAATTCGGCGACATCATCGAGATATGCAAGAAGGACAACGTGGGACTCCTCCCCGTCGTCGAAAACGGGCGACTCCAAGGGATAATCACGAAGGCCGATATCTTGAAGTTCGTCGACAGCCACGCTCAACTACACACCGTGATGCAACGCACCCTCCACGCGGTACATCCGGGCGAGCGTGTGGTGCACGCGAGGCGCATGATGTTAGACCATGGGATCGAAAGGCTTCCCGTGATAGAACAAGGAAAGGTCGTCGGCATGGTGGGCGAATACGACATCGCCCTGGGGCTCGACGAGTTCAAGAAAAAATACCCCCCTAACCACCAGGCCGCGCAACTCAAGAACTTCCTCGTGGACGACATAATGGTCCGAAACGTGATATCGGCCAGGCCCGAGACCTCGATACGAGACGCGGCGAAGACGATGCTCGAAAAGGACGTCGGGGCGCTCCCGGTCGTCGATGGAACCGGAAAAATCGCCGGGATGGTCACGAGGACGGACCTCATAAGGAGCGGAACGAACTCGAATCACCATAAGGTCAGCGGGCATTAGGCGCCCGTTAGGCCCGCGCCGCTCAGGGAAGTGTTCTAGGCTAGGGTATCAACCGGGTGCGCGAGGTTTCGACCCTTGCTGCGTCGCTCGATGGCCGGCTTCAAGAGCCACAGGGAGCCGAACCCAAGTTCGGAGGACTCGCGAAGCTCGTCCTCCTCTCATCGAATGTCGCTTCGCTCCATTCGATGACCCTTCTGATGAAAAGCCACCTTTGGGAGTCGAACCCAAGACCTTCTGATTACAAGTCAGACGCTCTACCAGACTGAGCTAAGGTGGCAAATGCGTTAATTACGCCGCCCTGTCTCGCCCATTCGCATCTGGTGTCTCGACTCCAGGTCGCGGGAAGCCTGCCTTCGCCGCAATCCTTGCCAAGCCCCACACCTAGATAATCCCTTCGACGTGTCCAAGCGTCAGGATTTCTGGTACCTCCCCATCAACTCGCCCCATGCGAGTACCTTCCCCTCCATCGCCTTCGTGAAATTGGCTAGGTCCGCGCCCCGCGCCAAGGCGAGCGGCTCCGAGAGCGCGTAGGCCTTGAAGAAATACCTGTGGTCTCCTGACGGCGGGCAGGGACCCGTGTACCCGGTCCTTCCGGCGCCGTTCTGACCCTCGTGCGCCCCAAAACCTTCGAGGTCGGCGTCCTTTGCAAGGGACGCCCGTTCGATGGGGAGGTTCCAGAACGTCCAGTGGAGGAACGTGCCGCGCGGCGCGTCGGGGTCGTCCATGATGAGGGCGAGGGCCTTGGCGCCGGCGGGGACGTTGCCGATGGTTATCGGCGGCGAGACGTTCTCCCCTTGGCAAGTGTATTCGCGCGGGATCGGGGATCCTTCGGTGAAATCACTCGACGTGATGGTCAACGCCTTTGGTGAGTCCGTCAATGGGTCCATGGTGACTCCTGCGATCCAGCCGGCGACGAGGATGAGGAGCGACACGAGCGTCGTTTTCCCCCCACGGCCCGGTAGTACTGTCACACGCCCCTGATGGCGCCCGCATGGCATAATCGTCACCATCGCGCCCTTTGGAGGATGCGCGTTCCTCAGGAAGAAGCGCCATCGCTTTTCGCCGACCGCTGCTGCGTCACGGATTATCGTCGTGATCACGTGTGTCCGCGGTTGCCCGCAAGCGGGCGCGGCCCACCAGCGTGCGCCACGGGTATCAAGGATGGATCCGACCTCACCGACCCGATCAGCGTCAATCCGCGAAGTGGATATCGGCGACGAAGTGGCGTTCTTCGGGACTGTAGTTGCGCACTTCGCGGATCGTGCGCACCTCGTGGCGACGCGACGCCCCGGACCGGTCGAGGGCGTATTCCGTCCTTCTTGGGGCGTCGTCGGGCGATGAGATGAAATGGAAGTGCACGACGCCGCCCGGGCGCGTCGCCGAGATCGCATCCTGGAGAAACGCCTCGGCCCCATGCGGCAGGTTCATTATCACGCGGTCGACGCCTCCTTTGAGCGACGTTGCGACGTCCCGTGCGTCGCCCAACACGGCACGAACCTTGCCCCCCACCTTGTTCGCGGCCACGTTCTCGACAAGCAGGGCGTACGCGTCCGGATTGAGATCGACCGCGTAGACGCGCTCGGGGGCGGCGTTCTTGGCGATCATGACGGCGAAAGGCCCGACGCCGGCGAACATGTCGAAGACGACCTCGCCACTACGGACCTGCGAGGTCACGCGATTGCGCTCGGTGGCAAGGCGCGGTGAAAAATAGGCCCGAGCGACGTCCACTTTGAGGTCCAATCCATACTCGCGATGGCGCGTCGTGGTCCGGTCTTCGCCGGCGACGACCTCGACGCGGCGTAGACGGAGTTCGCCTTTCACGCCTTCGTCGATGGCGACGACCTTGGCGTTCTTGTTGGCTTTGAGGAGTGCTTTGCCGATCTCGGCCTTCTGACTTCGAAGCGGCGGCGGTAGCTTGATGATTATTATGTCGCCGATCACGTCGAAGCTCGACGGAAGAAGCGCTCGCAAGGACTCCGGCACGTCGAGGATCTCGGAATAATCGCGCGGAAGAAGGGGCGTCTCCTCAAAATCGAACAGGCCGCTTTCCACCTTGAAGCCGAGAAGCGTCGCACCTTCCTCCACCGGGAAAAGAACGTCTTCGCCCTCCTTCGCCACGCGTAATCCGATCTTCAGGACGCGCGCCTCCACTAGCCGGCGCCGTACCTCCTCCGCGTCGGCGCTGGCGACCCGCACGTAACGCTGGAGCACGAGCCTCGTGATGCCCGGCCTCATTTATATCTTAGGGCCCCTATGCGCCTCGCGTGAGCGGACTCGTCTTCATAGGATTGGGCCTTCACGACGAGAAGGACATCACCCTGCGAGGCCTTGAGGAGGCCCGCTCGTGCGACGCGCTTTTCCTCGAATCCTACACGTCGCTTCAGGCCCCGACCTCGCGAAAAGGGCTTGAGAAGCAAGTGGGAAAGCCCATCACTCGGGTCACGCGAAAGGACGTCGAAGGCGGCGATGCGATCTTGGCGGCCGCATCGCGTGGAAAAGCGGGTCTCCTCGTCGTCGGCGATTCCATGGCCGCGACGACGCACATCGACTTGCGCCTTCGCGCCGAAAAGGCGGGCATACGCACGTCGATAGTGCACAACGCGTCGATAATCACCGCCGCGGCCGGATCCCTCGGGCTCCAGTCGTACAAATTCGGCAGAAGCACGACGCTCGTCATCAGCCGGCCGGGCTTTGCGCCGGAAAGCCCGTACGACGTCGTCGCGGCGAACCTTGCAGCTGGAAACCATACGCTCGTGCTCCTTGACATCGATGTCGAGTCGGGGCGTTACATGACTGCGAACGAGGGACTTTCTCAACTCGAGTCGATAAGCCGCAAGCGCGGCGACGGGCTCATCGGGGAAGATACGACCTGTTGCGTCGTTACGCGCGTCGGGGGCCCGAGCGAGACCGCGAAGGCCGGCCCGCTCAAGGCATTGGCGTCCATGGACTTCGGGCCGCCGCTCCACGCGATCGTCGTCCCGGGGCGTCTTCACGACGTCGAGGCCGAGGCCCTTCGGATCCTGGCCGGTCTTACGACCTTGGGCTGATGGTCGCACACGCCGGGGATGCAACCCCGACGTTCCCTGCCGCCCACGCGCGGCGGAAAGTATTTGATTGTTCCATGTTCCTCATGAAACACATAGGAGGCTGTCGGGGCGACGCCAACGCACAAGGACACCGGCCAAACGTCGGCAGGCGGCCCCTTCGCGGTCCTCGGGGCCGTCGTCATGCTTCTCGGGGGCCTGTCACCGTTGATCGTCGACTCGTCGCAGGCGCATGGCGCCGAACTCGTCGCCGTTCTCCCTTACGAGGCGCTCGGGACGTCGGCCGTGATGGCGGGAAGCGACGTGTTCGTGTTCGGAGGGTTCGACAACGACGCCTCCTATTTCGACTCGATAGTCCGGTTCAACACGACCACCAAGGTCGTGACCACGATGGCCGCGACGCTTCCCGGTCCGCGGGCGTGGACGAGCGCCGTCTGGGACGGTGAAGCGGCCTACGTCTTCGGCGGTTACGGAGCGACCTGCCCCGGGTGCTCCAAAGCGCCGCTGCGGGACATCATCAAGTACGACCCCTCGACCGATACGGCCGTGGAACTCACGGCGGAGTTTCCCACGGGCCGACGCGGGACGAGCGCCGTGTGGAACGGTTCGAAGGCGTTCATCTTCGCAGGGGAGACGCCCGGCGGACTCTCGTCGAGTGTGTCGACCTTCGATCCGGTGACCGGCGTGGTCGCGAGCGCTAGCGGCGCCTTCTCGAGTGGACGGACGGAGACGAGCGCGATCTGGGACGGGCGAAACGCCTACGTCTTCGGCGGCCGCGGGTGCGCCACCTCTTCCGGGTACTGCTCGCAGATCACGAGGTACAACACGACGACGGGCACAACGACCGTGATGGGCGCGACGCCACCGGAGGAACTCGCCTCCACGAGTGCTGCGTGGGACGGTTACGCCGCGCACGTGTTCGGCGGAAGGCGCTGCGACGGTCAATGTTACTATGAGTGGAAGGTCTTCCGGTACGACACGACGACCGGAAGCCTCACGACGGCGCCGGCCGGAAGCATCTACCCACGCTACGGCATCGGAGCGGCCACCGATGGCAACGGCATCTACCTCTTCGGAGGCGGCGTGGAGCAAGATCATTTCCCCGACCCCGTCGGTTACGCGTACTCCACGATCTTCAACTATACCCTCACACCGGCCGGCACGGGAAGTGTCCTGGCCATCGCGGGGCCGGGTCGCGGCGAGACACGGGTCACATGGGGTCCACCCGCCTCTAACACGACGCTCGGCCCCATCACGGGCTACGCGCTCTACCGGCAACCGCCCATCGGGATCTTCTCGCAGATCGCGTCGCTCCCATCGACGGCCAGGTCGTACAACGACACCGGCCTCGGCGACAACGAGACGTGGGAATACTACGTGACGGCCTTCAACTACGCCGGGGAGGGCGAGGATAGCAACCTGGCGTCCGTGACTACCTACGGACTCCCATCGGCGCCTCGAAACCTCGCGGCGGTCGCAGGGCCTGGCCGACTCCAGGTGAGCCTCACGTGGTCGGGGCCTGCGAGTTCGGGCGGCGCGGGGGTCGCCGGTTACACCGTGTACCGGGGCCCCGTGGGCGGACCTCTTTCGAGCGTCGCGCTGGTCCCCTCCAACACTTTCACCGATTCCGGCCTCACGGACGGCGCCTCCTACGAATACCGGGTGTCCGCGAGAAACCTCGTCGGGGAGGGACCGTTGAGTGCGGCGGTTGTGGCGACGGCGTACAACGCCACCGCGCCATCGGCGCCTACCGACCTCGTCGCGATCCCGTCCGGTATCGGCACGGTCCGCCTCACTTGGGAAGCTGCGGCGGACGGAGGTCGCCCGATAACGGGCCACGTCGTTTACCGCGGCCATTTCGTCCCCGCGTGTGCCTGCTTCCTATACGGGCCTCTTGACGCGGGACCGGGGACGCAGTTCACGGACACGAACGTGCCCACGGGCATCTATCAATACAAGGTGGCGGCGCGTAACGTCGTCGGCCTAGGCCCGCAATCGGCCGGCGCCCACACGGTGGCGGCGCGTTGAGCCGCCGCGTGCTCATTTCGCGGTGACGATGCGCACCACGTCCCCGTTCTCAAGGGCGTGATCCGCTCCCATCACCATCTTGGTCCTTGCGTTCACGGCGCGGATGAAATGGTCGCCGAGATCGGTGTGGACGCGGTAGGCGAGTTGCTTCGCGGTGGTGCCGCGAGGGACGAGATGGGCGTCCGGAAGGACGCGACCTTCCTTGTCCGTGTAGTGCGAGTCGTCCTCCACGGGGTAGACGACGACCTGGTCGAGCGTCTTGAAGACCACGTCCTCGAGCGCGCACTCCACTCCGGTCGAGCCGAACTTTTGGAGGACGTGCATGCGGATGAATTCGAGGGCCTTCCTTTGCTTCTCGCTCAGTTTCGAATCGTCGACGATCTTGAAGTCCGCCTCCCCCGGCAGGTAATCGATGACGCCGGCGTTCGCGGCCTTTCGTAACGCGAGCTCCGATTCCGCGGAGCTGGCCAGGACGGGGTACGACTTGATCGCCAGGAGCCGTTCGACGATCTTCGGATCGGCCTTGTCGGCCTTGTTGGCCGCGACGAGCATCGGTTTCGACGCCTCGCGCACGGCCCGCGCGAAGGCGAGAAGTCCCTCGTCGCCCCAGAGTGTCGGCCGCTCGGGGTTTAGCCCCGTCTTTCGAAGGGCCGCGTGGACGTTCAATTCCGTGACGCCAAGCCCCGCAAGCCTCTCGTGGAGGATGGGTTCTATCTTCTTCTTTTGCATCTCGGCCCCCCGGACGGTCTCGCGCCAACCGCGCTCCAGGATGCCGCGTATCCAGAAGGCGATCTCGTCGGGAAGGAACTCGACGTCCTTTGCCGGATCGTAGATGCCTGCCCCCACCTCGCGGCCCTCCTCGTCCGTCGACCCGGAGGCGTCGACGATGTGGATGAAGGCGGAGGCCTTCCTCAAGTCGTCGAGGAACTTGTTCCCGAGGCCGCGGCCTTCGTGCGCTTTCGGGACGAGGCCCGCCACATCGATGAGTTCGACCGGGACAAGGCGGGTCCCGTCTTTGCAGGCCCCGGTGCGCGGCGTGCACTGAGTCTTCAGCGCGACGTGCGGGCAAGGGCTTCGCACGAAGGCGACGCCCCGGTTCGGTTCGACGGTGGTGAACGGGTAATTCGCTATCTCCACCGGGACGAGAGTGAGGGCGGAGAAGAAGGTGGATTTGCCGACGTTGGGCTTCCCCACGAGACCCACTTCTAGCATCGAGGCGTTACGGCGGTTATCGGTAATAGAGGTTCTTGAACCACCGGTGCGGGGACAGTCATCTTTTCGGCGATTCCCTGACGAGTATCGATCGGCCCGTCATCTCCTTCGGCGCCTCGATGCCCATGAGGTCGAGTACTGTAGGCGCCACGTCCCGGTGACCGCCGCCGCTTGCAAGGCCAACGTCCTCGTCTCCGATGAAAAGAAGCGGCACGGGGTTTGACGTGTGGGCGGTGTGCGCTCCGTTCTCGCCTTGCATCTTCTCCACGTTCCCATGGTCCGCCGTGATCAGCACGTCGTATCCCCCGCTTCGTGCGGCCGTCACGACCTCGCCAAGACACGAGTCGACCGCCTCCACGGCCTTGACGGCCGCGTCGAACTTTCCAGTGTGCCCGACCATGTCCATGTTCGCGTAGTTGACGAGGATGAAACCGAGGTCACCGCTTGTCGCTCGCTCGATGACTGCGTCCGTGATGGCCCGCGCGGACATCTCGGGCCGTAGATCATAGGTCGATACCTTCTGTGACGCGACCAGTACGCGCTCTTCCCCCTCGAAGGGCGTTTCGTCCATCCCGTTGAAGAAGTAGGTCACGTGGGCGTACTTCTCCGTCTCGGCCACGCGAAGCTGTTTCACGCGCGCTTTCGAAAGGACGCCGCCGAGAAGGTCCGTCAACGCGACCGGCGGGAACGCGGCCTTGAGCGGAAACGTCTCGTCGTACCGGCTCATCGTATAGCACTTGACGCGGGGGAAGGAGATCCGCCCGAACTCTTTGAAATCCGCATCGAAGAGGGCCCTCGTCATCTGGCGGGCGCGATCCGGGCGGAAGTTGAAGAAGAGGACGACGTCGCCGTCGGCAAGGGCGGGCGCGCCGGCGATTCGAACAGGTCGCACGAACTCGTCGGTCTCGCCGCGCTCGTAGGCCGCATCCAATGCGTGCGAGGCGGTCGCCGGGCCTGTCGTGCCTTTTCCAGCAAGGACATCGTCCTTTCCAACAATGACGTCGTGGTACTCCTTCGTGCGTTCCCAGCGCCGGTCCCGATCCATCGCGAAGTAGCGGCCACCCACCGTCGCGAGCCGGCCGACGCCTGTGACCTTGAGTTCTTTCTCGATCCTCTCGATGTACCTTTGCGCGCTTTGCGGCGGCGTGTCGCGCCCGTCGAGTATCGCATGCACCGCGACGTCCGAAAGCCCCTTCGCTTTGGCGAGGCGGAGTATCGCGGATAGGTGAGCGATGTGCGAATGGACGCCGCCATCCGAGACGAGACCCATGACGTGGAGGCGCGCGCCCTTCGAAGCGTCCATCGCCTCCAGGAGGACGGGATTCGAGTCGAACGAGCGGTCCTCGATGGCCATGTCGATCCTCGTAAGCGACTGGTAGACGACGCGCCCGGCTCCAATGGTAAGGTGACCGACCTCGCTGTTTCCCATCTGACCGCGCGGAAGCCCCACGGAAAGCCCGGACGCCTCAAGCAACGTGTTCGGGCGGTCGCGAAGCCAACCTTTGAGGTTCGTCGCGTTCGCCGCTGCGAAAGCGTTCCCGATCGTTTCCTTTGAATGGCCCCAACCATCAAGGACGACGAGGAGGACCTTCTCCCCATGCTTCGACGTCGAGGAGCCTTGCTTCAGAAGAGCGCCCCCAAGGTGAAAGCGAGGACGGTGCCGGCGGCTATCGAGATGAGGTTGACCTCCTCCTTGTTCACCATGCCTTCGAGTTCGAGGAACGCGCCCAAGAGCGAATCGATCTGGCAACCGATGAACCCGACCAACGTGGGCACGATGAGGTTGAAGGCGTTCACCTTGAGCACACCCGTGAGGGTGAAGAGGGGTGCGATCACGCCAAGGAGCACGATGCCGAGGAATGCGATGGTGAAAGCCCCGATGAAGGCCGCCGTCGTCCCGGGGACGGAGACGCCGCCGTCCGTGCCGGGCGGGACACGCTTCAAGGTCGTTATCATGTAGACCTCGTCGGAGAGGGAACCGAGTTCGCTCGCAAGCGTATCGGACGCGGCGACGGCGATCGTGGAGACGAACGTCAACGCGGCGATGTCGGGGCCTTCAAGGCCGTACTGGCCGACGATCACCGGGTAGAGGACGGCGACGATCGCGGGCATGAGGCCGTTGGCGAGGACGTTGCGGATCCTTCGAACGCCCCCCTTCCGTTCGGCCACACCCCGCTCCTTCTTTTCGGCGTACTTGTACTTGGTCGCGACGACCGTGATCCCAAGAAGGGATATGATGAGAAGCACCCAGAAGATGTTCGTGTAGTAGACGATCGCCGCCCCGAGGAGGAAAGCGACGAACGAGGCCGAGAGGGTGAGCATCCGTTTCTTGAAGGCAAGGAACGAGAAGACCGCGACGATTGCGAGCTCCACCGCGAGCTTGATGTCGCCCGTAAGTAGCGCCGCCATCCGGGGGCGAATCCCACCGGGTGCCTAAAAACCCGTTGCCAAGCATGGAAGCGTGTGGCGTGGTCCCGGCTGCCCACTGGAAACCGGGAAAGCGCGCAAGGCGACCTTCGACCGCCGCGGTCTTCACTACATGGAGACGGAGGTCGGCCTCGGGCGCCGCGGGGAGGAAAAAAAAATCGATGCGGGTGCGCCCGGAACCGGGCACACCCTGCAAACGTGACGCGCCTAGACCCTTTCTTCTTCCGTGAGCTCCTCTTCCGCCCGTTCCTTCTTCTCCTCGGTCGGGGCCTCGGGGGCGCTCGCTTCGGCGGGGGCGTCGGTCACCGGTTCTTCCGGCGTCTCGGCCGCTTCGACCGGTTCCGGTTTGGCGAACATCGGCTCGTGTTCGATGGGCTCGGCCGGTTCCTTCCTTATCTCGGATTTCCTGATCTCCACCTTCTTCACCGGGTAGACCTTTCGGCTCACCTTGAAGAGGGCAGAGTTCAACTCGCCGTTGATCATGTCGCGCGTGAATTCGGGTAACGTGAGGCGGGAGCCGAAGTCCGTCATGACCGTCGCCATCTCGCGCCTGATCTGCGCTTCCTGGCTCGTCTTCGTCCGCTTCTCGGTGACCGCGACGGGCTTCACGCGAAGCGAATACCCGTCCTTCGTGGTCACGTCGTAGACGGCGTCGATCTTGCTGTGCTTCCTGCGGATGAGCCTCCGGAGGTAGTCGGTCGTGAGTTCGTGGCCGACGAACTTGCTCGTCGCGTCAAGCCCCACGACGCCATTGACCTTGAAGAAGAGCTTCACGTGGACCTTTGAGAAGTCGCCCGTGATGTCCTGCATCGTGGCCTCGGCGATCCGGCCCATCATCTTCTCGGGCTCGTCGGCGAGCGTCACAGCCACCGGCACCTCGTTGAAGATCTTCGGGGCCTTGATGCTGTACCACTGCTTGGTCTTCCACTTGTCCTTGACTTTCTTCTGAACGGTTCGTGCCTTCTTTTCGGCCATTCTGGTCAACCTCTGTACCGGGGTCGGCGGAATCGGACGGTTGTCCGGCGCCAAACGACGTCTTACGCCCTATTGGGCATCCCTCGCCCGGAGGTAGCCTCAGGATGCGGACTTGGTATTTAAAACTGGGGGCGTCCACGGTCCGACACGGAGGCTGGAGGCGCCCACGGTCCCAAACGAAGCCGTTCAACGGGGGGGTCACGTCGTGCAAGCGCCGTCGGCCGCGGCGCCATCGTCATTAAGCGCCTACCGGATTCGGGTGCATGCCGGTAAAGGGTAGGACCAAGCCCGCCAAGCGACCGTCCCGAGTCGTCAAGGGAAAGGCCACGGCGACGAAAGGCAAGGCGTCCAAGGCCACTGCCGGACGCTCCCCCGCGAAGAGAGGTAAGGGTCCCCGGGCGAACGCGAAGGCAGGTGGTGGCGATCGTACGCGAGCCGCCGCGAAACCCGGTACAAAGCTTGTCGACGAGGCGACTCGCACCGAGCGGACTCACACCGAGGGGGACTGGCGCGAGGCCACTCTCGCACGCATGCGGACGCTCATCCTGGAGGCCGACCCCGACATGATCGAGGAGCGCAAATGGAGAAAACCTTCGAATGGGATGGCGGGAATCCCAGTCTGGTCGCACGGGGGGATGGTCTGCACCGGGGAGGTCCACAAGAATGTCGTGAAGCTAACGTTCGCCAGGGGCGCTAGCCTCGACGACCCCAGCCACCTTTTCAATTCCAGTTTGGCGGGCGGCACACGACGAGCGATCGACATCCAAGAAGGGGAGAAAGTGGACGCCGACGCGTTTAAGGAGTTAGTGAGGGCAGCGGTGGCGGGGAATGCGATGGCGAAGGAACGGTAGAGTCTGAGGATTGTGGGCCTGGGAGTTGGATGGGTAATCCCGCCTGGCCGGGTCCGATTGCCCCATGTTCTTTGGGGGAGCGCGCGAAGGGCACGCGCCATGCCTCCATCGTTCGGCGTCAACGTTGCAGCGGCTCGGAGGCGCCCATGGGAGCTACACAACTTTCGGAGCATCATGAGAATTATCTATATATAACGACAGTCTTTAACTGTTGTAGTAAATGAACATTGACCTTCTCCGGGCGGCGTTCCCATCCTCGGAGTTCAGTACGCGCGAGGCCTCGGCGGCCCTAGGCACGTCCACAGCGACGACGCGCACGCTCCTGAACGAACTCCGCACCAAGGGCCTCCTGATCCGGACCGGCCGTGGCCGCTACCGCGTGGCACCGGATTCGAACCGCGCCGCCTTGGATCGCCGTCGCATCGAACTACGCTTGGAGCATGCGCTGGAGGCCCCGCTCCGCATCGGCTTGGACGGGCCCGACGCGGTCTCGTTGTGGACGCGGGGCCGATACACGGTGCGCTCCGAGTCGACGGCCATCCACATCGCCGTCGCCGCCGACGACGAAAAGGCTTACCGCAAATACCTAGACGAAATCGGACTCCCCATCGGCGAAGAATACCGCCGCCCCCACGTGGCCCTGCGCGTCGTCCCGGAACCCTGCTTCACGGTCCTCGAAGGCAAGCCTGTACTTGACCGCGAGGCGGTCCTGGCGTTCATCCACGACAACCCAATCACTTACGATGGAGCAGATGAATGGCTGGTAAAGACGTAGAACTGAAAGCACGTGAACAGGAGCTGTACACGGTCCTCCAGGACTGGCCCGACGTGCAAGCCATCATGGTCGGCGGATACGCTGCCAGTGCCTGGTCGTTCCCACGCTTCAGCCATGACCTCGACTTTATCATCAGCGAAGCCGACGCGCCCACTCTCCGGGACCACTTCACGTCGCACAAGCTCAGCCTAACGAAGGAACGCCCCGACATCGAGCAGAACTACGGCGGCGCCGGGGAGCGTTGGGAAGGCGGCGACCGCGACGTCACCGTCGACCTCTTGGTCAACAGCATCCAGGACCGAAGCTTCGAAATCCCCATGCTCCTCGGTGAACTCTGGAAGGACCGCGCCACGCGACCGGTGCGAGGCATCACGGAAAGCGGCCTCGAGATGCCCGTCATCAGCAAGGAGGCCCTTATTGCCCTCAAATGTCAACCAATGCGGCCGCGCGACATCGGTGACATCTGCGCCGTCGCGTACACCGGCTACCAAGCCGACCGCCTCCACGAGCTCCTCGCGCCAATCATCGAACAGAGACCCGACCTGTTCCGGGAACGCGTCGACACGCTCAGCAAGGCACTGGGTTCGACGCAAGAAGAACTCCAACAAGCTCTGGGGCCGCGCATCCCCGGCTTCAAACGAATCCGCGACGATATGCAGGTGACCGTCGATGGGCTGCTAGCCCGCCTGCGTCGCTGGGGTTTGGCCGGGTCGTCGGCGTGACGCCGAACGAATCGCTCACGCCGACTTGCTCCGCTTCGCTGCGCAAGCGGCCGATCTCAGTCGTTCGCTCGCCCCGCAATCGCCATGAATCCCCCGCGCCATCCAGGTTCATGCCAACCAAGGACAAACGTGTCGTCGGCCGTGGGAAGAGATCCGGCGGAGCCAAGCGAAAAGGGTCTCTCGGCTGCCGCGACGCCCGCCCTCCTCTCCGGCGGCAATCCCCAGATTCCCAAAGCGGAGGGCGACGCGCCTGTGAAGGCATACATCGCAGCGATGCCGGGGTGGAAGCGTGACGTCGGCAAGCGTCTCGATGCGCTCATCGTGCGCAGCGTCCCCGACGTGCAGAAGGCCGTGAAGTGGAACTCGCCGTTCTACGGGATAGATGGCAAGGGTTGGTTCCTGTCGTTTCACGTCTTCACGCACTACGTCAAGGTGACGTTCTTCAACGGCACGTCGCTCAAGCCCGTTCCACCGGGAGGCACGGGCAAGGACGCGCGTTGGATCGACATCCATGAGGATGATTTCGACGAGGCGAAGATCCTGGCATGGGTGAAGCAGTCGGCCAGGTTGCCCGGCTGGATCCCTTAGTCCACGCCGGGCCGACGCCATTCTCTTTCCCGTTTGCGCGACGTGATCGGCGCTCCCTCGGCACGGTGTGGCCGGGCATCGTGGGAGGCGCCAGAGCGCGGCGGCCGAAGGGTGTCCCATGCGGGCCCCGGGGCACGGTGTCTTGGTCGCCAAACGTCGGGCCGTTAGGTGAAGGTTGAAGTGAAGGAGGCCGGTTCCCGGGTCGTGCTCTCCCTCCAAAGGATGCTAGCCCCCGCCCGTTTCGCGCCTCGACGGGGTGCGCCTTTGGCTCCCCTCGTCCTCATCGTCGTTACGCTCGCTCTCGTTCCGGCGGGCCCGCTCGATGGCACCGCCAGCGCCACTTCGCACACGCCGACATTCGTTGAGAGCTGGTACACGTTTCCCGGCGGGCCCGTGGAACTGGTAAACGTGACGGTCTGGTACGATGCGAGCCACTACAGCAACAAATGGTCATGGTACCTCCCGTTCGGTTTCAGGCCAGTCGCCGTCTCAGACGACCTCGGAAGCATATCCTTCACCGAGGAGGCGAACGGCCAAATCGTTTTCGAGACCCATTACGCATTCGGGTCCGGCTACAAGTCTTTCAAGATCACCGGTTCGGGAGCCGCCACGAAGACCATCACCGAGGGGATGTACCTGTCCTCCGCCTGGGCCCCGGCGACCGAGGGAAACGCTCGTCTCGTCATCGAAGCGCCGGCGGGCGGCGTCGTCCTCCTTCCGAACGGCACGCAGTACTCGCGCTGGGTAGAGACACGGTCGAAGTCGATCAGCCGTGCTTTCCTCTTCGTCCACAAGGACGCGATAGAGAGCCGTCGCCTCGGGAACACGACGCACTACGCGTTGCTCACGCCGGCCTCGTGGGAGTCTTCTTCAGGGAGCGCATCGCAGCGCGCGTTCGCCGTCGCCAACCTTGCGGAGGCTTTCATCCCGCGCCTTGAGAACATCACGGGGTTGCCGATGCCCCAGGGCGGGCGCGTCCTCGTCATCTACGCTCCGTCGACGCTTTTCGAATGGGAGGCCGGGTGGTACCAAAGCGGGGTGATAGCCGTAAGAGCCGAGGACTACGAGAACGCCAGTTACGACTGGGACCTCCGCGGTGGAAGCACACTCGTGCATGAAACGTCCCACGCCTTCCTCGACGAACCCCTCGATTGGGCAGGCGGCGGCGCGTCTTGGTTCGACGAAGGCCTGGCGACGTATTCTGATAACTCCTTCGAGGACGCGCATCCCGAGTGGCTCGTCGAGTGCAAGCCGGGCTTCTATTGCCAGAACCTCTCGTCAAAGATCGGCTTTGACGACATCAAAGGCATCTACGAGAACGGGACGGCTTTCGATCGGGAATGGACGCCCCACGCGACCCAGACGACCGCTTCTCGACATCTCGCGTACGAGCGTGCCGGTTTCGTCGTCGGGGCCTACGTGGCCCAGTTCGGCGAAGCGGCCCTAGTCGATGCGATCGCCCGCATCAAGGCCCAAAACGACGTGGAGATCGACGCCGAGTGCAAGCCTTGCGTCCTCGATGCGCTCGAACGACTGCTCATGGAAGCCTCTCACGCAGCGACGGCGTCCCCCATCTATCAGCCTTACCGCGCGGAATTCGCCACCGGCGGCGAGGCGCTCCGATGCTCCGTCAAAGGGCTAGTCGTTTTCGAACAGTTCTTCCTCAAGGAGGAAAGGGGGAATGGCGAGCCAAGATGCGCCGGCCACCGGCCGCTTCAAGCAATAGTTCCCGATTTCACATTGAACACGACGCTTCTCGACGTGAACGTCGATTCGAGCACCTCGCGAAATGCTTCCGATGACGACGAGGTCGACTGGGACTGGGGCGAGGGCCGGATCAAGGGAAGAGGGATCCGAGCGAACCACACTTACTCGGCGCCCGGCATCTACGAGATACGATTGACCATCACCGCAGTGGACGGGCGCTCGTTCACGACAAGCAAGTTGGTAGAGATCAAGGGCCCGAACGTGCCCCCTGTGGCAAGGCTCAACGTCACGACCGATGGGCTCACGGCCGTCGTGGACGCCGCCGATTCCACCGATGGCGACGGCTTCATCGCGGCCTATGAGTGGGATTGGGGCGACGGGAACACCTCGACGGACCTTGCCGCTATCCACGCGTATTCCTCGGCGGGCCAGTACACGCTCCGCCTCACCGTGGTCGACAATCAAGGCGGGGAGGGCGAGACGAGCGCAAGCGTCACGGTAAGGCGGAAGGCGATCGAGGAACGCTCGGAGGACACTGGCGGCGACGACGGGCGCTCAAGCGACGACGCGACGGCGTCAAAGAATTCTGGGGAAAACGGGGACACGACGGATGGGGGCGGCGTGCTTGATGGCAAGGACGCCGACGGTGAGTTGAAAGGCCCCGGATCCGGTGAAACCGAGACGCCGTACCCCGGGCTCGAAATCCTTCTACCCGTGGCGCTATCGGCCTTCGTCCTTTCGACCCGTCGAAAGTGACCTCGCGACGGGCAGGACAGGGGACGAGGAAAGCATGCCTCCTGCCACCGCTTGCGCCCGCGGACCCTTGCTGCGCCCCATAAGTTCTTGGTGGTGGCGGTCGCGTGGCATGCTCGCCGCGTTTAAGTAGGCTCATCACTTTTCGCGCCTGTAATGCTCGACATCAGGCTCATCCGAGAAAAGCCCGGCGAACTCCGGGCGAACCTTGCCCGTCGAAATCACGCCCCATGGCTCGAACTCTTCGACAAGGTCGTCGAGGAGGACAAGGAGTGGCGGCTCGCCCAGAAGAAGGTCGACGACCTTCGTGCGGCGAAGAACAAGACCGCCTCGCGTATCGGGGAACTTATGCGCGAGAAGAAGAAAGAAGAGGCCGACGCGGCCCGACGCGAAGCCGCCAAACTCGGCGCCGAACTCGAGTTGGAGGAAGCGGGCCTTCAAGACTGGCTCGCCGAACTCAACAAGAAACTGATGCGCCTTCCGAACATCCTCCACGAATCGGTGCCCGTCGGGAAAGACGACGCCGAGAACAAGGTGGAAAAGACGTGGGGCGATGCCAAGAAGCCGGCCTTTGACCTGCGGGCCCATGGGGAGTTGATGGAGGCCGCGGGGCTCGCCGACTTCAACCGCGCGGCAAAGACAAGCGGGGCGGGCTTCGTTTTCCTCAAAGGCGAACTGGCACAACTTGACTTCGCATTGCAGCTATACGCGCTCGATTTCCTTCGCAAGAAAGGCTGGACGATAATCGAGGTCCCGGTGATGATCCGCCGCGCCGTCTACGAGGGCGTCACCGATCTATCCGACTTCGAGTCCGTCATGTACAAGATCGAGAACCGGGACGCAGGCGTCGAACCCGGCGACGAGATGTACCTCATAGCGACGAGCGAGCACGCGATAGGCGCGATGCACCACGACGAGATACTCGAAGAGGCCGCGATGCCGCTCAAGTACGCCGGGATATCGCCCTGCTTCAGGCGAGAGATAGGAGCGCGCGGTGTGGACACGCGCGGCCTGTTTCGCATGCACCAGTTCAACAAGATAGAACAGTTCATCTACTGCAAGCCAGAGGATTCGTGGGCGTTCCACGAGGAACTGCTCGCCAATTCGGAGGCGCTCTTCCAGGGACTCGGCATCCCGTACCGCGTCGTCAACGTCTGCACGGGAGACATCGGCACCGTGGCGGCCAAGAAATACGACATAGAAGCATGGAGCCCGAGGCAGGGAAAATACGTCGAGGTCGTGTCGTGCTCCAACTGCACGGACTATCAAGCACGGCGACTCAAGTTGAGGATAGGCCGCGTGGGAACCGAGAAGCGCACGCCGCACACGTTGAATAGCACGGCCATAGCCACAAGCAGGGCGATGGTCGTCATATTGGAGAATTACCAGAATGCGGATGGGACGGTGACGGTGCCCGAGGCGCTACGGCAGTACATGGGCGGGGCCGATCGTCTGGGCGCCAGTGCCTCGGCCTCTGGTCCTACGGCGAACCGTTAGCGGTGCCGCCGTTTGCTTGAAAAGAGGGCAATGCCGAGCCCGATAGCGGTCACAACACCCGTTCCCGAGAATCCCGGCACGGGCGAAATGACCGGCAGGAGGTGCTGTTCATCTTCGCGCACGTCGCCGAGAGTCCCGTCGTTCGAAGGTGATTCCGGGTCGCTGTACGGCGCGAGGGCCCCGCCCGGGTGCATTTCGAAGATTGTGAGTAAAGAGCCATTGGTTGCCACCGGATCAAACATTGGTACGGAAGATAGGTACGCCTGCCGCCCGAAATCATGGTGGTAGGTCGCTGCGAGCACCGGACGGCCATCTGGGAAGATTCCCATCGACCAAGGGTGGATGACATAGCGCTCCACCGAGCTCATGCAGTGCGGCAAGTCGAAGGTCTGTCCGCCGTCCAATGATTCAACGGCGAGAAAGCACCCGTTTGACGCCCGCACGACCTCGTCTTGTGAATGGGTCCAGACGATCCAAACGCGCGAGCCTCGTGTTGCAAGAGTGGCTAGGGGCGTGTCGGCCGTTTCCGGAACAAACGATCCTTCCGCCGGGCCATTCAGGAGTCGGGCATCGGCGTCCCCCGAAGGTGTCACTCTCACGTACACTCCATCGCTTCTGGAGCTTGGATTGCCGCCAAAGATGCCGAACTTCGCCATGTTCAGGGACGAACGCACGATGGCATGCGCATTCCCTTGCCCATCGACCGCCATCGATTCGACGTGATGGGCGTTGTTGCGGTCGTTCGCGCCAGGAATCTCGGCTGCCGGCGAGAAACTCGCTCCACCGTCGCTGGACGTCGCGTACCACACAGTCCCGGTGTACGGACTCCTGCGCACATCGGCGAACACGAAAACTCGGTCGTCAGGCGAGGAGCCCACGACCACGCGTCCATTGAGGTCTCTCCATTCGTCGCGACCAAAGTCCCAAGCCAACGCGGCGTCCCCGTCCTGGCCTACGTTCCATACGGTGACACCGCCAAATTCCCGGTCGGAAGAGTCTGACGCGAGTCGTCCAGCCAGCACGATCGACCCGTTCGAGAGCTCCGTGCCGGACATCTCCCCACGGAAGGTCAGGTTAGTCGACAAGATCACCGATGATGTGATTGACATAGTTCGTAGATCCACGCGCACCATTCGAGCGGGGCCGGTGTAATCCCCTTCGCCATCTTCGTTGCGGAGGAAAAAGCCCAGGGAATCGTCGCTCATGGGAACGAAAGCCCAGCCCTGGACATCTGGCGGCAGGTCGCCCGGGAGTTCGAGGGGCGTCGAGAACGTGTGTCCACCGTCCCGCGAGATGACGAGTTGAACCGCGTCTGCGATTGGAAACGTTCTCTTTTCCCCCCGTCGAGATGGCGCAGTGCGCTCCACACGACGACCATCTCGCCGCGTTGCGTGACGTGTGCCCTTGCGCGGTGATACTCCTGGTCCGTCGTCGCCGGGAACCCGGAAACAACTCCAGGGTAGAGACCGTGCGCGGGCGCAGCACCATGTAACTTGACTTCGGCGCGTGATGTCGCCCTGGCGATTGCGTTCCCATCCGGCAGGGTCGTCTCGTCGAAAAGGTACGGAATCTCGATGGAACCTCCAAGAGGCGGACGCTGAGATCGCGTTCGAGTCGCACGTTTCGCAGCAGAAGGCTGAAAAATGCCTCGCTTTTCACTTCAAGAGGGATGATCCTGTCGGCCACCGCCCCGGCAATACGGTCCTCATGAGCGACGACGAGATGCGTGTTTCCTTTGGCGTTGGCGGAACGTACCGTAGCCCGTAGAAGGCCGGATTCGATGTTGGCGGTGAGCGCCGGCTCGGACCCGTATTGTTCGGCGTCGGCGCCTGCGGCAGGCGCGGCGAGTGTGCCGATCACAATGGCCCACGAGGCAATCATCACAAATCTCATGTGCACACGTCCAGTAGGCGATTAACTTGAGGAATTCCGCGCTAATAGTACATGATTATTGGTCGAATCGATGGCGACGGAAAGCGGGCCGGTGGCACGGGAAGGGAAATGCCGCGCCCCGCGCGTTGAACAGCACGGCAATAGCGACGAGCAGGGCGATGGTCGTGATATTGGAGAATTACCAGTATGCGGATGGGACGGTGACGGTGCCGGAAGTGCTGCGGCAATACATGGGCGGGACCGAAAGGCTCGGGAAGCCGTCCTAGGCGGTAAACGGGAACACGGCACCGGCGTTCCACGCCACCTCAAGCGCCTTCCGGGCGTGCCTCGGAGTGCGTGTCGCGCTCAAGGGCCTTCGTGGTCGCATCGTCAAGCCCCAACGACGCCGCGAGCCGTTCTAGCATCTCGCGCTCCTCGCGGCTGAGGTTTCCGTCCGCCCAGGCGCCGGCCACGGCCTCGCGATAGACACGAGCGCGCTCTTCCGACGACATCTCGCCGACGCTTTTGACCCCGGGCATGGCCGCGCTCGCCACCTTCTCGGCCGCTCGCTGGAGGGGCGCGATTGCGAATACCAACAGGCCGGCAGCGGCGATACCTATGTAGGTCCCGAGGCTTTCGGCGAAGACCACCTGTGCGGTTTCGCTCACCACGAAAAAGACGCCGATGAAGGCGGCGGCGATCGTCGACTGCTTGATCGTCCACTTGACCTTCAGGTCGAGGCCGAGCAGTTGGTGGCGAAGGATTGCGTACGCGGCGACCGCGGCGCCAAGGATCCTGGCGACGCCGTTGAACCCGTCGTCGAGCACCGAACCAGGAGGACTCGACGCCGTCACCAGCATGCCCGCAAGGGGCAGGGCGAATGCGAAGAGACTGACATTTCTGGCCAGCCTCGCCGCGGGTCGTGGAGCGTTTCGGGTTGCCGACAGCCAAGCGGATCCGACTATGAGGCTCATCGCCAGCATGGGCGGCCAGGGGGTAAGGTTGCCCGCATCGACCGCCACGTTCCCCGTGACCAGGCCGGGGAATATGAGGAGGGCCACAGACAGCATGGCGGCCTGACTCCAGGCCGAGTCATCCCCGCGAGCGACGGCGGTGGAATAACGGCCGGCGAGGATGAGAATCGCGCACCAGAGAAGGCCGTAGAAAACGGCGAGCCCCACTTGCGAAAATTGGTCGGCCGGTCTTGCAAGGCGCGGCCATACGATGACCAGGTAGGCTCCAACGAACGCCACACTAAGTAGCGCGGGCCGAATCAGCTTACGATGGTCTTGCTGGGCCATGCGCTTTGGAAACGTGACCACGAGAGCTATGAGCATGCACCCCGCGATGAGCAGGATCGCGCGCGCTGCGACAAGGAGAACCTCGTCAAGGGAATCATCGTCGGAAGTCAGGTTCCGAAGGAAGAACGATACTCCGAACAACGTCGCGTAGCTCCCGAAGAACAAGGATGATGGGCGACCCCGACCGAGGACGAGCGCCATGACGCCTAGAGCGAGGAGGACGATGCCGCTGCCCGCGTTGATCCAGGCCGAGGCCGTTGGCAAGAAACTCATCGATTCACCCCGCGTGCGGCCTCCGTCTCAAGCTGCAGCGCACGCTCGGCCCCGAGGCCGAACAATCCGAAACAAAGCGTCCCAGCGTTTCGCGGACGTAAGCAAAGCATCCATACTCCCAATGTGGCCTCAAGGAGACCCGAGAAGCCGTTCAGAAGCACGAGTGTCGTGAAGGCCATCAGACTGCCTCCGTCCGGCCGGTCCCGCCCTCCAGGACCTCCGCCTCAAGCTTAATCGCCTCGTTCCCATCGAGACCGAGATTGTTTGCCAACCGGACGAGGACGAGCCGCTCCTTGGCGGTTAGGCTCCCGTCCATCATGCTGTCGGACACGGCTGCTCGGAATATCTCGTTCTTACGCGACTCCACGTAGGCGTCGGTGTCCTTCACTCCGGGCATGGCCTTTTCCGCGAGCCGGTCGGCCGCCCGTTCGAGGGGCCTCAGGGCCAAGAGAAGGACACCTGCGCCTACCGCGCCGCCGAGTGTGCCGAGGCTCGCGCTCGCCGCGTTCTGGACCAGTTGCTCGATGACGATGAAGACGAAGAGGAACGCGCCAACGATGGCCCCCCGGCGGATCCCGACCTTGATCTTGAGGTCGATGTCGAAGAGTTGCGTGTGCAGGATCCCGTACGAAAGCCACGCGACGAGCCATAGCGTGGCCAAGAGGACGCCCCAGATGAACCACGAGCCGAAGCGCGAGGGGCCCCCGAGCTGGACGGGAAGGAGGCTGTATGCCAGGAGCGCGACGAGCGTGACATGGTAGACGCCGAACCCGGTGGCGTAGCACCGCATCTGCCGGCGCACGACCGGCGTTCGCGCGTGCCTGTAGGACGAGAACGCCACGCCAACGGCGAAGAGCAGCATCAGCAACGACGCGATGTTGAACGGCGACCGGGCGGGCCCGAGCAAAACCGACCACGGTGTCTCCGTGCCCCGCGTCACGCCGAGCTGCCACCACGAGGGCGCGAGCACCACCGTCAAGGACAATGTGCCGACGAGGCCCAGCACCGTGACGCGACCAACGTGGGTGCCGAGCCACCCGACGACTGGCGTGGGGAGGGTCCCCAGAAAGCCGAGGTACGCGCCGTGAAACCATAGGACGGGCAGCGTCAGGGCGAGGCCCAGTGCCCACCCGTCCTGCGGGCTCGTCGTGGAGAAAAGCAAACCGGTGGTGCCCGCGTAGAGCCCGAGGCAGAAGAAGAACAGCGCCGGAAACCGGTTCCGGGTGCGGTCGGGGCGCAGCAGCAACACCACGGCCGCCATCAAGATCTCGAGGCAGGAAAGCGCGAGGCTGGCCAGCGGCGCGGCGTTGAGCTCGAAGGCCACCTACGCCTCCCTCCACGCGACCGTCACGATCCTCCAGTGGCGGTGGGCCTCGTTCTCAAGGCGGCCGATTCGGCCTCCACCGCTTCCCTCAACTCATACGCCTCCTCCGGCGTCAACTGACAAACACTCGCAAGCCTCGCGAGGGCCCTCTCCTCCTGCTTCGTGACGACTCCGTCCGCGAGCGCCATCCGCACGGCGTCCTTGTATGCCTCCATCTGTTTTGCGCGGTCGCCTTGTTTGATCTCGGTCGCCTCGTGGACGTTCGGCATCGCCGCGTTCGCGATGCGGTCTGCGGCGCGCTGTAGTGGTGCGATTGCGAATAGGAGCAGTCCGGCTGCGAGGCCGCCGAAGGCCCAATCATATTGGGTTTGGAGATACTGCTCCGCGACTTGCGTCACGATGAAGAACACGGCGAGGAAGATCGCCGCAAGTGTCCCGCGCTTGATGCCCCACTTGATCTTCACGTCGACATCGAAGAGTTGGTGTTTGAGGAGCGCATAGGTCGTGAGGATCGAGAGAGGGAGGCGCCAGATGCCTGAAAACGCAGAATCGAGTGCGGTGCGGGTGGGCCCGGGCGCCATGGTCGCAACGACTATCCCGGTGACCAGGGGGAGCCCCGCCAGCAGGAGGTATTTCCTGGAAGCCGAGGCGAGTATCGGGTCATCTGCACTCGCTCCGCGTCGCCACATGACGTAGAAGGTGTATGCGACAAGCGCTAAGATGATGGGGCGCGAGAGCGCTGCCAGAAAGGTCCAGCCCCCCGCCCCAAAGGGCTCGGCCCCCATCCTAACGAGGGTGGTGGCCAGATTCGCGAGCACGACCATCGCGAACGCAAGACTCACAAGCAGCATGGATTGGCGTCGGGACCCACTGTTTTCTGCGAATGCGTCCCGCGCCAAGAGTGCAGCGATGAGCATGAAGAGGACGGTGAAGGACCCGTAGTTTCCGCCGCCGCCAAAGAATTGGTTAAGCGCCCCCTCGCCCGAGTCGATCGAGTGGTCGAGCATATACCACGCGTCGAGCGCGACCAAGGCCGCGAGAAGTAGGCCCGCGATCAGGGGGCGGGGCGGCCAGCGCCGGTCTACCGGGTAGATAGAAATGAAGGAGAGGAGTGCCGCAAAAATGGGGGGGCCGAGGTAGCCCCCTAGGGCGTTCGCGAAGGCATTGAGGCGCAAATCGTCCGTCGTGTTGATGCCGCCGAGGAGATGCGCCATCCCCCGAAAGACCAGGACCAGGGCGAACGCGCGGTTCAACCTATTGTTGAATCCAAGGTAAAGAAGGACGCCGGCGAGCAGGATGTTGAGCGTCCCCGCGGCGATGATCGGGTATTCGTCAAGGGGAATGACGGCCACTAGGCGCCCACTCCCGTCACCGTGATCTCCATCGCCTTCTCGACCTCTTCGCGCACGGTGAGCGTCTCAAGGGGACTAAGCCCCAGCTCGTGCGCCACCGTTGCGAGCGAACGCTCCTCCGCCCGCGTGATGACGCCGTCGGCGAGCGCCATCTCGACGGCGGCGCGGTAGGCTTTGAGTTGGCTTGTTTTGTCGCCGGCGCGGAACTCTTGGGCCTCATGGACGTTCGGCATGGCGGCGTTGGCGATCCGGTCTGCCGCGCGCTGCAGCGGCGCGATGGCGAAGAGGAGGAGGCCGGCCGCCACGCCCCCGAACACCCACTCGTAGTTGGTCTGGAAGTATTGCTGGGCGAGCTGTGTTACCACGAGAAAGGTGAGAAGGAAGACCGACGCGATCGTCCCGCGTTTGATGCCCCACTTGACCTTCACGTCGATGTCGAATAGTTGGTATCGAAGAAGGCCATAAACGACGAAGAGCGGCAACGCGACGCGCCAGAAGAGGAAACTTTCTGCGAAGATGCGGCCGTCGGCGGGCAGGAATACGCCAACGAAGACGCCCGACATGACCGCGGCGGCCGCGAGCAACAAGTAGGCGCGCGCGGTCCCGCCGATTTCCTTGTCGGGCTTTCGCGACAGGTCGAAAAGCTTCGCGACCACGACTCCGAGTACGAGGAGGGCCGCACCCTGTTGCAGGGCTGCGTAGAACGGCGGATAACCGAGCGTCCGCAGGGGCGCCGGGAAGAGCTGTCCCGCAAAGGTGGAGGCGGCGAAGTCGAACAACAGGAAGAGGACGAAGCCGAGGCTCACGAGGACCACGGATTGGCGTGCGGAGCCTGCGGGCATGCGGGCGAAATCCATGAGAAAAACGAGGGCAAGCAGCGCCCCCACGACGGAGAAAAGGTCACCTATCATCGCCAGGGGGCCGAGGGGGTACGCCGAATAGGGATCGGTCAGGAGCGCGGGAGCTGAGAGGTCTTGGAACAGCCGATGATCCATCGCGTACAATAGTTGGACGACGATGGCCATGCCCCAGAAGAGATACGGCCCCGCAGGGAACCTTGTGATGATTCTGCGCCTCGTCGGATACACGAGGCCGAACCAAACCATGGCGAATGCCAAGAGCAGGAAGAAGTAGGGCTGCACGGAGGCCCAGAGGAAATCCTCCACTACGCCCTCGCCCGTGAAGCCGAACACCACAGCGGTCCAATTCCCTCCCCTGGCGATCAAGAAGAGTGCGAAGGCCTGGTTCGCGGCACTATTGAAGCGGAGGTAGAGGAGCCCGCCCGCCAGTGCGAAGTTGACTGCGGCGAGGGCAAGCGTGGTGTACTCGCTCGGCTCGATGGCCACAGGAGGCCAAGACACCTTTCGGTTATAAAGCCGTGACGAGGCGACCGTCCACGAACGCCTCGAAATCGCGGAGGACCTTTTCCACGGTCGCCCCGCGCTGCCACCCGGCCCTCATCTTCGTCGCGCCGCGTAGCCCCCTTGTGAACTGGTTCGCTTGCTCCAAGACGTGCTGCCTTGGAAGCCCGATCTCCAACGCCATCCGGGCGTACTCCTGGAAATCGAGGAGGCGCTCGGCGGCGGTGGGCGCTGGAAGCTCGTGGCCGGTTGCGAGGAAGTGGGCGATGCGTCTGAATACGTGCGGGTCCCCGAGGGTCCCGCGTCCTAGCGCGATGCCGTCTGCGCCGCTCTTTAAGAGGGCTCTCGAAGCGGAGGGGCCATCGACGACGTCGCCGTTGAGGAGGACCGGGACTCCGACGCCGTCCTTGAAATCGCGCACCACCGTCCAGTCCGCCTTCCCCCCGTACCCTTGCGCCGCCGTCCTCGCGTGAAGGATGAACGCGTCCGCGCCGGCGGCTTCCAAGCGACGCCCGAGTGACGCGACGTCGATGCGACCCGTGTTTCCGGCGCGCAGTTTCACAAGAAGGGGTTTTCGCGAAGCGCTCTTGATGGCCGTCACAAGGTCCTCGGCCTTTTCCGGGTGATCGAGTAGCGCGGCGCCGCATCCTTGGTTCTTGATCTGCCATGCGGGGCAGCCCATGTTGAAGCCCAGGATCTCGCAGTCGCGCTCCGCTTCCTTCGCGGCCGCCGCGAGCGAAACGGGATCGGTCCCGAAAAGTTGGATGCTCGTCGGACGCTCCTCCGCGCAAGTGAGCATCCGGGCGAGCGCGCGTTTCTTCTTATGCTCTCGCGCGGCCGCTTCGCCGCCGCCAAAGGCCGCGACAGCGCCGGCGGCGACCATCTCGGATGAGACGAGTCCAGCGCCGTGGCGGCGGCAAAGGACCCTGAAGGGGAGGTCCGAGAAGCCCGCCATGGGGCTCAAGACGAGATTGTTCGGGAGGCGGACGTCTCCTATCTCCATCGGGTGAAGCGGCTCTCGCATGTGGACTCTCCGGCTACGCGCTTCTTATTCATGAAGTCTAAGGTGCGAGGGCAAAGGGTAGGCCGCCTCTTGAAGAAGCGCCAACGTGCGCCGCAGCGGCAACCCGACGACGTTGAAGTAGTCGCCGCGGATCCCGGCGACGAGCGAAGCGCCCCTCCCTTGGATCGCGTACGCTCCGGCCTTGTCGAGGGGTTCGCCCGTGGAGACGTAAGAATCGATCCGGGTATCCGAAAGGGCATCCAGGGTGACCTCTGTGACCTCGCAGGCGTCGAAGCGTCGCCCCTCGGGCGAGCGAAGGGCGATGCCCGTCATGACGCTGTGCGTTTTCCCGGAAAGCGAGCGTAAAGTCGTTTTGGCCGTGGCCGCGGTCTCGGGCTTTCCGTAGACTCGCCCCTCGTGGACGACAATCGTGTCGGCAGCAAGTAGGTGGTCGGACGTGGAGATCGAGTCGGCCTCGTGCCGTTTCAACGCCGCGTCGACCTTGCGCCAAGCGATCGCGACCACGCCTGCCTCGGGCGGCGAATCCAATGGAAGGGTCTCGTCCACGCGGGGGTCGGCCGTCACGAACTCGAGACCGAGCGACGTAAGTAGTTCGCGCCTACGGGGCGAGCCGCTGGCGAGGACGAGCACCACAAGGTCACGGCTCCCTTGCGTCGAGTGGCCCCGTGCGATCACCGGGTGTAGACCAGGGCAACACCATGCGTTCACCGTTCTCGGGCCTTGGCGGCCGTCGAGACCGCAAGCGCGACCGTGATGGCCGCCAAGAGGTCATCGACGGAACTCAACGCAGGGCCCAAGGAATCGGCGTGGATCTTCGCCTCGATTCTACGGCCGTCCACCTTCATTCCGACGTAATGGCCGTTGTCGACGCCCACGGAGCGGGCGACGAGTCGCGCTTCGCCCACGGACTTCAGGCGCATGTGGACCGAGAGCCGCACTTTCAGGAGAGGACACCTTCAACGGCTTTGTCGATTGATTGCAAGACACTGGCCTGGACCGCGAACGGAACGACGCCTATCGCCATGCGCCGATTGCCGCGGACACGGCTACCCGGCGGGACGCATGAGCGTAGCGTCGCGAACGCGTCGAACCTGGCGCGTAAAGCCTCGCTCGAGGGGACGACGTGAAGCTGCGTCTCCTCACCGTGGGCGCGTGAGACCACGACGACGCCCTTCGTGGAGAAGGAATCGCACGCGAGCACACCGGCCGAGTGCGCGTCCCCGGGACCCGTCGCTTGGAAGTGGGAGATGGCGTTCATCTCGGTCAGTCCCTCGCGCTCGAGGCGTAGGCCCAACCGCATCAATTCATCGTTCTCCTCTACCCACGCGGAGCGCAGTTCCGCGGGCGGGATCTTGGCGCCTAGAAGGTGAGCTCCCATGTGGCCGTAGGCCGTTCGCGCGAAGCTTCGAGCCGAAAGGGTGAGCGCCCAAAGCTCGCCGAGGTCCTTGGCCACAAGGCTCGCGGCCGACACGGTCTCCGCTGACGATGCCCGCCCGGTGGCGGCGAGGAGTCGGAGTGCCACCGAATCCGATAGCCGTCGCCTGTCGCCGGCGGGTAGCATCGACCACTCGAAGGCGCTCGATATCTTCAGTCTCTCGAGGAGTTTCTTCGCGTTCTGCGCCCGCCCGGAGACTTGGGGCAGGAACGGGCGCGTCGAGGTTGAGAGCGATTCGATGAGGTGTCCCTGGAAATGGACGGGCGGGCCTGCTTCGATGAAGCTGCGTTTCTCCGATTCGGCAAGAAGCGCCGAGTCAAGGCCCGGAAGGCGCGACAGCGTGCCGGCATCGCAGATAATGCCGACGCAAGCGATGGGCAAAAGGTCGGCGTTAGCGTCGGAGCACTCGAGCGAGACCTGCATGGAGACACCGGCCACCGAAGCTTCCCACGGTCCTTCGTCCTGGGCGCCGGTCAGGACGACGTCCTTCGCTTCCGGGTCGGTCAATGAATCGCCGCTCAGGACGAGGGTCTCGCCTTCCCGGTGCTTGAGCGATCGGGCGGCGGCCTCGGTGAGGCCGACCGAGACCAGGAGGTCCGCGCCCGCCGTCTCCCCGGTCTCTCGAAGGTCGCCCTGGTCCCCGTCGACGTAACTGATGTGGAAAGCCGCGCCCGCGCGTTCCATCGTCCGGGCCAAGACGGCGCTCGCGGCGACGGAGGCGACCGTCCTTGCGCTGATTATCCGGGCGAAAGTCGCCCGTCGCAACGTCTCGGCCGCGCGGCGGGAACGGGATGCGAAGTCCATCTAGGATGCCTCCATATGGAGCGCAGTGCCAGGGGCAGCCATGAGGGCGAAGTCAGGGGCCGGGCGGGGCAGCGCCATACGATGGACGCCGCGATGGGCCGGTCCGGGGCCCCGTCGCAACTTCCTCACTCAACGGTGAGCTTCGCCGTGATCGCGCTGTACTTCCAGTCCGCGGGCAGGCTCCCCTTGGCACGGTAGTAGTGTGCGAGTTTCCTGATCCGTGATTCGATGAGCAGGAGTCCCCTGCCGTTGTTGTTGTCCTTCCGATGGGCTTCGAGGTGGCGCCGTAGGTTGAGCGCCCGCTTCATCAAGGCCTGGAGGTCCTCCGGGATATCGAAGACGATCTTGTTCTCGGAAAGGATCTCCATGATCGTGCGGCCCGTCGCCTGGCGAACGTCCGGCACGGCGTAGAGGTCGCGGAGAATCGTGCCGATCATGGCGGTCGTCTTGCCTTCGCGGGCAAGCTTCACGACGGTCTCCTCGATCTCGGTCTTGTCAAGGTTCGAAAAACCGGCAGCCTTCGCCCTGCGCGGCAGACGCTCGCGCGGGACGGATTCCTTCCTTGCGTGTTTCTTGGTCACGTATGTCACGTTCCGATGACGCGAAGCCGAAGCGGATGGGAATCCGCGAGGCGCGGTGGACGCGGGCGTCCACGCGCGCCGCCGACCGGTCGAAGGGTCGGAGCCGCGCGTCTCTACGGCGCCCAATGGATAACCAATATTTAACGCTGATGACCGGGCGGCCCACGAGGAGCGGGGGCCCGCTAGGCGTGGTACATGTAGGTGCTCGAATACGTCTCAAGGGCGCCGCCGGCGGCGGTCGGTTGCGTGTGGCTGAACCAAAGGTCTACATTGCCTTCCCTGTGGGTGTGCGGGCACCCGCCCGTGTGGGACGCTTGGCTGCCGTGGGAGTTCCCGTCGTCAGACGCTTGTGCCGCGCAGGCGGTGGCGCCGGGCGCGTTCGTGATCTTGTTCACGGGGACCGTGCCGGGCGTGGGGCTCCCGCGCACGTCGACAAGCATCACGAAATTGTAGAACCTGTAATTGTCGGCGGTCTCCGTGGACGGGTTGTGGTCCTTGCCGCCCTCGTAGCACTCGGGGATGTCCGGCGCGTCCGTGGTCGTGCACCCGTTGACGTACGTGTTGTTGCTTCCGGTGCCGCTTGGATCGTTCTTGGCGACGTTTGGCGTGTTCGCCGCTCCCGTGCCACGGTTCGTCGTGCCCCCCGCGAGGTTCGGCGCCGAATCGAAAACGGTGCCCGCGATCGTCACGACCCAGAAGTACGTGTTGCTCTTGAAGTATTCCCGCGTCTCCCACGCGATGCCGTTCGGGTCCGTGTACTGGTAGACGAATCGACGGACGGCGCCGGCGAAGAGGGTCGACGGATCCGGACCGCCTTGCCCTATTGCGATGATGTAGCAACCGATGGTGCAATCCTCCGTAGTGACGCAAGGGCTTCCCGTCGCCGCCCCGGGGTCTATGAAGTACTGGTCGTTGAACCATAGGAGCCCGTTCGGCCCGTCCACAGGTTGCGTGCACGAGCGTTCCATGTGCCGCGCGTACCCGGCGACGGCCGAGAAATTGTGGCCGGTGACCAACGAGTTGTTGCTCTGCCTCTCCTTCACGACCACGCGGTAGGTCGTATGATCCTCGATGACGTTCCCGCCGCAACGCGCCGGATCGTAGCTTATCTGGCATTGGATCTGCGTGAAGCCGCTTGGGTTCGCATCGGCCGTGTGGAATTCGGACGTCGCTCCGACCGCGCCCGCGAGGAGGAGCAGCGTGACAGCTAGGGCGAACCACCTTGTGTCACCGTTCACGGTCGTTCCTCCTCTCTCGTGGCATGTCTCGGACCTGTTGGGGCCGTCTGCCCGCTCTCCCGGCGCTTGGGCACCGCTGGCCGGGCGCTTCCTCCTTCGGCATATGCTATAAAGAACGTTTTCGTTAGGTTCTATGCGAATCGGAGCGGCGAAGGGTGGCGGGAAGACCGGACGACGCGCCAAAACCACTTCGGAAAGAGATGGGAGGCGCCTCCTTTTCCCGGGCACGTCCCGGCACGCGAGGGAATTGTAACCCACCGCGGGGTGCAAGCTGAAGGTTAATAGTCTTCGCGCCAGCTTTTCGACGGAGGCATGCGATCGGCGCCCAGTGGATGAACCCCCTCTATTCTTGCAAAGGTTCTGGAAGAGAACGACGCAAGACAGCGTCTTTCCTGCCAACGCTCATAGTCGCACTGCTGACTCTCCAAGTCGTCCTTCCGACGTTCTCGGAGACCGCGCTCGCCGACAGCGGCAGCGTCATGGCGGAGTCGGCCGACCTGCCTTCTAAACGATGGGGAACGAGCGCCGTCTTCACGGGGACGCACGCTTTCCTTTTCGGCGGCAGTAACGGCGGCCCGGCTTTCTACGACGACATCCAACGCTTCGATCCCGAGGGCGCGACGTGGGCCACGATGGGGGCGAGGCTCCCGTCCGGTCGCGCCGACACTAGTGCGGTCTGGACCGGGTCGAAGGTCTACATCTTCGGAGGACGCGACCGCAACGGCACCGACCTCGACGACATCCTCGAATACGACCCGGCCCTCGACGTCCTGACGGTCGCGCCGGCGAAGCTCCCGCAACCGATGACGCGGACAAGCGCCATCTGGGCCGAGCCGGACGCCTACGTGTTCGGTGGGTTCAACGCCGTTTCCCGATCCTACTCCACGAAGATCTTCCGTTACTCGCCCGCCACCGGGTCCGTCACCGTCATACCGGCAGCCCTTCCCTCGCCACGATGCTGTACGAGTGCGATCTACGATGGGTCGAAGGGTCACATATTCGGCGGTTACGACGGGGGGAACCGGTCCGACCAGATACTCCGTTTCGACCCAGTGGTGGGCGCGCTCACGGTCTCGGCGGCAAGACTCCCGACGCCACGCGCGTACACAAGCGCCGTCTGGAACGGGGAGCACGCGTACGTCTTGGGCGGCACCGAGTGCCTGGAGAATTGCCACGACGTCGACGAGGTGGTCCGCTATGAGACCACCGCCGGGGGCGTCGTCAAGATGAGCGCGACGATGTGGCCACCTGTCACCTACGCGAGCGCCGTCTGGATGGGGGACGAGGCCTACGTCTTCGGCGGATTGTGGCGGCAGTCGGTGCGCGACGAGGTGTGGTCCTACAACATAGCGCCCGGAGCGCCGCGCTACGCGTACGCCACGACCAAGAACGCCCATGGTAGCCTCGAGGTCCTCTGGCTTCCCCCCTTCACGAACTCCTATTCGAGTCCGCTCCATGGTTACCGCCTCTACCGTGGGACGGCGCCGGACGCTTTGGCGGAGCTCGCGACGATGGGGAACCGCACGACCTACACCGACCAACCCCTCCCCGACAACACCACGTTCTACTATCAGTTGGCCGCGTTCAATTCACGGGGCGACGGCGCCAAGAGCGCGATAATCTCGGCTAGGACCCTCGCCCGCTCGGTGCCCACTGTCCCGCTCGCCCTGACCGTCCTTCCTGGCCCTTCGCCCGGCAAGATCACGGTGTCGTGGAACCCACCCGCGAAAGACTCCGGCGCGCCCATCCTCGCCTACCGCGTATATCGCGGCGAAACGAACACGACGCATCCTTTCCTCACGGAAATCGGCAACGTCACGAGTTTCGTCGACCAGGGCCTCGGGCACGGCGCGAAACGGTTCTACAGGGTGAGCGCGGTGAACGGGCCGGGCGAAGGCCCGCTCGCTAGCGCCCAGGGCGGAACGACGTTCAACGTCTCCTCGAAACCCCTTTCGTTCCAGGCCCTTCCGGGCCCCGCGATGGGGCAGGTAAAACTCTCCTGGAAAGCGCCCGCGGACGACGGTCGTAGAGAGATAACGGGCTACAACATCTACCGCGGCACATCGCCGGGGGCGTTGGGCCTTGTCGGGACGCTATCGCCGAAGATGCTTCTACTCGACGAGAAGGGGCTTCCCGACGCGACGATTCACTACTACGAGGTGGTCGCCGTGAACGCGATGGGCGAGGGCGAGGCCGCAACGGCGGCAGCGAGCACGTACGTGGACACGGTGCCGGAGATGCCGAGGGAACTCACGGCGTCTCGTGGCAACAACACGGCCGCGTTCAACACGGTGAACCTCGCGTGGAAGTCCCCGATCGACAATGGGGGACCACCGACGATCGGCTACTACATCTACCGGTCCGACGACTCGGGGGCGCCGGGAAAACTCATCGAGGTGGGTGCCACAGGCGTCTACGTGGACACGGAGGTGGAGCCGCTCACGAAGTACTACTACCGCATCGGCGCGAAGAACATACTCGGAGCGGGCATCTTCACGGACAGGGTGGGTGTGGTGACCGGCTACAACCCCAAGGTCTGCAGCTGCTCGCCCGGCGCCGGGGCGTACGATGACCGCGACGCCGACGGACAGAAAGACAACGGCGAGGACCTGAGACCCTGAGCCGACACGTGCGTCGCGTGGCCCATGAAACCTGTGAAGAGCGTCTTACAGTAGGTCTAGGGTGTCTTCTCTACGCGGCCCGTAGCTAACCATCACGACGGGGACGGCAAGCTGCTTTGACACGTAGTTCACGTACTTCTGCGCACTTTCGGGAAGCGATTGGAGCCCCTTGTGCCGGTCCTTCTCCACGGCGAGCGGGTCTAACTGGCCGAAGCCCTTGAGCTCCTTGTACACGGGTTCGACCTCGGCGAACCGGTCGATCGACGCCGGCACCTCGCGCACCTCCTTGCCATCCAACCTGTACGATTCGCAGACCTTGATCGAGGGAAGGCCCGCGAGGACGTCGAGTTTCGTGATCGCAAGGCCCGTGAGGCCGTTGACCCGCGAGGCGTGCTTGAGGACGACGAGGTCTAGCCACCCGCAACGGCGCTTTCGCCCCGTCACCGTCCCCACTTCTTTCCCGACCCTTACGAGATGCTCTCCCGCCGCGTCATGGAGTTCCGTCGGGAACGGCCCGCTCCCAACGCGCGTCGTGTAGGCCTTCACGATGCCGATGACCTCGTCCACGGCGTTCGGCGGGATGCCCGTCCCCGTCGAGGCGCCGCCGGCCGTCGTCGATGAGGACGTGACGAAAGGGTAGGTGCCGAAGTCCACGTCGAGCATCGTCCCTTGGGCGCCTTCGAGAAGGACCTCTGCGCCCCGCTCGACCGCGTTGTTGAGGAGGAGTATCGTGTCCTTGACGTGGGGGCGTAGGCGTTCACCGTACAGCGCGTACTCTTCCAAGACCGCTTCCATGGACGGCGCTTTCGCCCCGAACGCGCTCATGAGCGTCTCACGCGAGGGGTAAATGGCCTTGAGGCGGCGCGACAATGCGTCCCGATCGACCAAGTCGCCGGCCCGCAGCCCCATGCGGGAGATCTTGTCGCTGTAGGTGGGGCCGATCCCGCGCTTCGTCGTGCCGATGCCGCCGCCGGCGCCTTCGAGCGCCTCGTCGAGCGCCCTGTGGTGGGGCAATATCACGTGCGCGCGGTCGCTTATCGAGAGGTTCTCAGCCGTGTGGCCGGTCGTTTTCAACCGGTCCATCTCTTCGAGAAGTACTTTCGGGTCGATGACGACGCCGTTTCCGATCACGCACTGCTTGTCCTTGTGCGTGATGGCGCTCGGCAGATGCTGGAACTTGTAGGTGTGGCCCCCGACCACGACCGTGTGCCCGGCGTTGTTTCCGCCTTGGTAACGGGCGATGACGTCGAAGCGCGACGCGTAATAATCGACGACCTTGCCTTTGCCTTCGTCTCCCCATTGGGCGCCTACGACGACGGTTACGGGCATCCAAGAGGCGCCCAAGGGAAGGCCGAAGATAAAACCTTCTCTCCTGGTGATGAAGGCCGGGAGCGCCCCGGTTCCATGGCGGTGAGATGATATCCGGCGTGGCTCTTGCCCGGTCGTGGAGAGGCCTCCCCGCTGGGCCCTTGGCGCCCTACTCGCGTTGAGCATCTGCGCCGTGTCGACGGCGAGCGTCATGATCCTCCTCGCAAACGCGCCTCCGCTCGCCGTCGCCTTCTACCGGCTTGCTTTCGCGACGTTGATCCTCGCCGGGCCGGTGGCCCTCTTCTACCGGGCCGAGCTCAAGGGAATCCTGGGGCGGGACGCGCTAGCGCTACTCGTCACCGGTCTTGTCCTCGCCCTCCACTTCGCCACGTGGATAACGTCGCTCTCCCTCACGTCGGTGGCGTCGAGCCTTGTGCTTGTGACGCTTCACCCGGCGATCGTCGGCGGCATCACGCAGTTCTACTACAAGGAGCGGTTGGCGGGAAGGGCCTGGTGGGGGATCGGGGCGGCGATGATGGGTGCTGTCATAATAGGTGTCGGCGACAGCGGCCTCGGCGACACGAGGCTCGTCGGTGACTTGCTCGCCTTCACCGGGGGGGCGTGCGCCGCCCTGTATTTTCTCGCAGGTCGTAGGCTTCGCCAACGGGTCCCCCTTCTTCCCTACGCGTTCGTCGTCTACCTCGCTTGCTCGTTATTCCTCGCGCTTTTCATGGTCGCCGCGAAAACGCCATTCACAGGCTATTCGACGGATCAGTACCTCTGGTTCGTGGCTCTCGCGGCCGTGCCCATGATCCTCGGCCACACGGTCATCAATTATCTCCTGAAGTGGCTCCCCGCGCCCCTGGTCTCGACGAGCATCCTAGGCGAACCAGTGGGCTCGGTGGCGCTCGCCTTCGTCGTCTTGGGCCAGGTCCCGCCGGTGACGTCGGTCGTCGGCGGCGCCGTGATCCTCGTGAGCGTGTACTTCGTCTCGCGCGCCCTCGACAAGGGATGAACGCATGGCCAGGGCGTAAGCGCCGTCGACTACCCGGCGCGCGCCGAACGTAGACCCGCCCCGTCAGCGCCGCGTCCTTGAGCGTGCGAGCGCGACCAACGCCGCTCCAGCGACGACCAGGGGCAAGGACACATCTGGAGTGGGATTGGCCCCGTCGGGTGCGTCCACCGATATGGTCCGGGTGGCCGTCGCGACGTCGAAACCATCGCTCGCGATCGCGTTGACCGTGAAATTCCCCTCCAACCGGAAGGCGTGGCTCGGCGCTTCACCTTCTCCTTTCGTGCCGTCGCCGAAGTCCCACTTGAAGGACACGGTGTCGCCGTCTGCGTCGGTGGCACTCGCCGCGAACGCCACGGCGACGTTCGGCTCGACAGTGACGGGCCCCGGCGCAATCGTGACGTTGGGGGCGGCATTCGTCGCCCTAAGGGCTTGGCGGTACGGGAAATAATCGTAAAACCACGGGAACACGGGGTTTTCCATCGTCCCTTTCTTGAAGCTCTCCGCCCACGCGCAGACCTCGTACTCGCCCGTTGCGAGGCCTCGTTCCACCGAGACCTGGTGCGCCCAATGGTTCTCCTCGCCGCGGATCGTCGTCTCCTCCCCGGCCTTGAGATCGACCGACTTCACGAAGGCGGACACGCGTTCCAGGTAAGCATCACCGGTCCCACTGTCGCAAGACCCGTCGGGCTCGATCCTGTATATGACCACGAAAAGGCCGAACGAGTGATCGACCGACGCCTTGTTCTTCGCCGTCACGTTCACGTAAAACACTTTTCCCGGGACGATGAGCGCCGGATGCTCGACCGCCGTGATGTCGATGGTCTGGCCATTGTCTATCCGCGGGTCGGGTGTCTGGGCATCGGGCCCAGCGCCTGCCCCCGCGAAGGCGACCGCCATCAACAGGGTCATCGTCAAAAATGCGGCCCGTCGCGCCACGGTCCCCTTGTACCGGTGAGCGCCTTAAAGGTTTTCGGCCGTTTCGTTCGGTCCTTCCCATCCATTCTACTAAAGTTCATTAGGCGAGTGGACTTCAGAAATGTAGGCAAGGAAGGCACCTGTGGATCTCCGACTCCCCCTGGCAGCAGTGGCGGTCCTAGGGTCCCTGCTGGTCCTGTCCCCGTCCTTTGACAAAGCGAGCTCTGGCCTTGACGGCCTGGTCACGGACATCATAGCCGAGCAGTCCCCCCCGGACAAGCTCCCGGACATCCAGCCCCCGAAGGACGTGAACATCACTCCGCCGAAGGACCTCCCGAAGGAGATCCCGCCGGACCTGAAGATATCGCCGGAACTCCTTAAGCAACTCGCCGCGATGGGGCTCGACCCGCAGATGGGCGGGATGACCGGGCAGAACAAGGGCAACTTCTCATCATTGCCGCAAGACCAATTCAGGTCTTGGAACATGGACCGGGAGAGCGGGGCCGACCGCACGACGTGCGACGCCGCCTTCGATCCGGCCCTCGGCTGCATGAAGCGCCTCAGATCGTTCGATCGCCTCGAGGCCGACTATTCGATGGGCGTGGCGGATCAGACGCTCAAGCCGATTCCGATCTCGCAGCCCCCGGGAAGCCAGGCCGAGCGCGCGAAGTTCACGGGGCGCTTCCCCGTGGTCATCTCCCAAAGCGGTCCGACCCCCATCTTTTCCGTCGCCGCCGACATGCAGATTCATGGGTACTCGTCAGACCCGCCGACCAGTTTCACGTTCTGGAAGGACGGAGCGGACGGCTACTACGTGAAGCCGGACAGGTTCGCGGAAGCGAAGGCGCCTGTTCTTGTGAACCTGAGTATCGAAGTGAGCGGCCCCCAGTATTATTATATCTTGAAAGTACCGAGGGGGACCACGCTCTCCGACGTCCCGGCGGCGCTACGCCCTTCGTTCCCCTCGCAGCTTCGCGACGAAGTGAAACTCGTCACGGACAAGTTGAACATCACCGGCGAGACCGATTACGGAAAAGTAGTGAACACCCTCTCCAAGTACTTCAACGACTTCGGCGAGGGCGAGATCCCCGACGAGTCAACCTACCCGGACAAGTTCCTCGCGATCGCCCTTGGCGAACAGGGCTGCTGCCGGCACAGGGCGTTCGCCTTCATGGTCATCGCGCAATCATACGGCATCCCGACGCGGGTGATCGCGAACGAAGGCCACGCGTTCGTCGAAGTGAACGTCCCGGACATCGGGTGGGAACAGATCAACCTCGGCGGATGCGGCAGCTACACGTTGAACAACCCCCGCGACTCGCCCATGTTCGAGCCCGTGGAAAGAGACGGCGAGAACCCCCGTGACGACGTGCCGGCGCCCGAGCCCGTGTCGCCCACCATCATCCCCACCGTGACGGACATCGTGGAGTACACGCAGGCCGCAAAGAAAGGCGACCCGATAACGGTGAAGGGCTACGTGCGCGAGGTGGAATCAAAGAAAGGCGTGTCGGGCGTCCCCATCGAACTCTTCCTCAACAAGACGAAGGAAGCTCCGGGCGCTTCCATCGGCCATGGTCGCACCGACTCGAACGGCGATTTCGCGATCGTCACGTCGATCCCCCAGGGCCTCGGCGCCGCCGATTACCACCTGGTGTCGCACGCGGAGAAGGTGATCGGGGACCCGAACCTCGTCTATCTCGAAAGTTGGAGCGATCCGATACTGCGCGTCGAATCCGCGTCCGCTATCGAGTTGACGCTTCCCGAGAGGGAAGGGATCGGAAGCCCCACCGTGCTCCAAGGCCGGCTCACGGACCTCACGGGGCTTGCGATAGACGGTCGGAACGTGACCGTGGCCGTCGACGGGACCACGGCGCTGGTGGAGACGGACCGTGCCGGTGTGTTCTCGCGTAACCACACGTTCACGACGGCCGGTCCGCATCGCGTCGTCGCGACGTTCGCCGGCGACGAGTTTTACTCGGCCTCGGCCGCCAACGCGAGCGTGAAAGTGGACGACGTGAGCTTGGTCGGAGAACCGGAGCTCACACTTGTCCGGGGCACGGACGCAAGTGTCAGGATGCGCCTCGTCCTCGGTCCACAAGGTGTGCCGCGCACGACCATCGGGGCGACACTCGACCTTGCGAAACCCGGCCTATGCGGCAAATCGTGCACCGTCCCACGGGCCGTACAGGTGAAGACGACGGACGGGGACGGGAACGTGACCTTCATCGTCCACGCCGATGCGTCCGCCTCGCCGGGGACCGCAAGCATCGATTACACGAGCGATCGGTACGGCAAGCTCAAGACGCAACCCGTGCGGATCATGTTCAAGCCGGTCCTCGGCGTGGAGGCGCCCGCTTCGGCGCGCGGCGGGGAGAACATCACGGCGCGCCTCATCCTGGTCGACGACAAGGGCGCTCCCATGCCCGGCGTCGAAGTCTCCGCGACCCTCGTCTCGCCGGCCGGGAACGTCACGTTCAAGAACCGCACGGACGCGCGCGGTGTCGCAGAGGTGCGGATAGGCACGCCCCGATCGGCGGGCTCGGGTTTCCTCCAAGCCTCTTACGCCGGGGATTCGGGCGCCGTCCCTGTGAACAGCACCGCCCCCTTCGAGGTCCTTGCGGCGAAGACCACGGAAGTCACGCCACCCGTGAACCTCGGGACCCTCACGACACTCCTGTTCCTCGCCGTTCCAGTGGCGGCGATCGCGGGCGCCGCCTACTTCTTGAAGAACCGCATGCCGAAGAAGCGCGCGGCCGTGGAGGTCGCTGCTGGTGTCCGCCTCGAGATGAAGTTCAATGAGATCGACGACGACCTCCCGGACGTCTGGGGGCCCGGGACCCCCGTCACCCTCGAAGTGCGCCTTACACGTACCATCGCGCCCGAGGGGCCCATTGCCGGACAGGTCGAGCTCAAGATCGACGAGGAGACGCTCAAGCTGACGACAGACGCCGAGGGCGCGGCCGGCCACACCGTCACCTTCGACAAGGAGGCCGATGTCGTTTGCGAGGCCACCCACGTGCCAGCGAGCGGTCCATGGGTCTCGGCCACGAGGGTACTTAGACTCGTCGATTACCGCCGTGAGATAGAACAGGAGTACAAAGCGCTCCTCGAGACCGTCAAGGCGAAGGGCCTCCCCGTGAAACACGACACGACACCTCGCGAACTCGAGGCGATGATAGTGGACACGTTGGAGACGTCGACGCAAGCCCCCACCGTGATGGCCGCGGGTAGACGCGGCGCCGACGAGGCCGTGTCGGTCTTCGAGATCACGAACTACGGGACGAGGCACCTCACCCGCGACGACTTCGTCCGCTTCTACAGGGCGAAGCGGGCCGTACTGGAATACCTGGGGGTCGAGTGATTGGCGGGCCGATCGTCGGTCCCTGGAGCCGCCCCGGTGAGCGCCGATGTCGGCCCGACCTCCACGGAAGGGGCGCGGAAGAAGCAAAAGCGCCCTTGGGGCCTGTATTTCAAGATCCTCCTTGCCCCCGTCTTCGCCTACGTCGTCTTCGACCACGCTTCGGTCTTCGGCCCCGACGGGCCGCTTCCCATCGAATTCGCCGACGCTGGGGTCAAGGCGTTTGAAGAGCCCCTCTACGCGCTCATCGCGCTCCGCTTCTTTTCGAACCTCCTCCAACTTCGCCTGCCCTATGAGAAGAACCCGTTGCCGCGCCTTGGGCGGTCCGTGGCATGGGCCGCGTTCTGGTCGCTCTTCTTCCTCTTCACGCTCGAGGACCTGTTCACGTCGAAGGACCTCAACGTGACGCTCCTTGCGGCCGGCGCTCCCGCGTTCGTCATCGGCCGGGCCCTTTACAAGGAAGAGAAGCTCGTCCAGAAGACCGATCTCCAACGGCGCCTCGCCTACGCCCTCTCGGGCGTCATCCTCATGGCGGCCGGTGTGTTCGCCTTGGGTCAGGGCGCCGGCCCGTTCGTCCCGTACCGGACGGAAGTGACGGCCACGGCCCTCGTAGGCACCGTGGTCCTGACCCTTCTCGTCCTCTTGATCCCGCTCATGAACCACCGCAACCTCCAGCTTCGGTGGTTCGCCCGCGAGTTCGGCACCGCCCGCGGCAAGACCGTCAGCCTCGCGACCACGATCTACGGCTACTACGCGTTCCGGCCGACGATCGCCGGCGGCCTCGCCCACCTCGAAGTGTACGAGTATTTCCTAGGGCTTACGCTCGCAGGCTACGTCTTCGGCCGGGTGAGGAACCATTACAGGCGCGAGATGTCGGAAACGCCCTACGTCTCGACGCATCGGAAACATTCGCAGGAGATCGAGAAGCGGCCGGACCGCACGTTCGTCGAGATCAAGGAGACCGTGGCCGGGTTCCTCGCGGGCCGCAACGTGAAGGACAAGTATCGCGGCGTTCTCGCGGAGGCGCTCAAGGGCAGCGGTCTCGAAGATTCGGAGGTCGCAAGCACCCTTTCGAAGGTGGACGCGTACAAGGACGAGAAGAGACCGCTCGTCGGGCTGGCGTTCATGGTGAAGAAGGTGAACGAGCGCAACAGGGCACGACGCCTCGAACTCCACAATCAGGTCATGCATAGTCTAACGGGTGGGCAACAGGCATGATGGGAAACCAATGGAAGGAAGAGTGCGACTTGATCATCGAGTCCGTAGGCTCGGTGTTCGTCGGGAACAGGCTGATATTGCGAAAACTCCTCGCCGGCGCCCTTGCGAACGGGCACATCCTGTTCGAGGATTACCCGGGCCTTGGGAAGACGCTCCTCGTCAAGGCGTTCGGAAAGAGCATCGGGTGCGTGACGACGCGCGTCCAGTTCACGCCCGACATGCTTCCCGCCGACATCGTTGGGACGAAAGTGTGGAACACGAAGGCCGGCGAGTTCACGCTCGCAAAGGGGCCGGTGTTCACGAACGTGCTCCTCGCGGATGAGATAAACCGTTCGCCGCCGAAGACGCAATCGGCGCTTCTTGAAGCGATGGAAGAGCGCCAGGTCACGATCGAAGGCGAGACGTTGAAACTCGGCACCCCGTTCTTCGTCCTGGCCACGCAGAACCCCATCGAACAGGAGGGGACGTACCCTTTGCCGGAGGCGCAGATGGACCGGTTCCTCCTGAAGCTCTCGACGGGTTACCCGCAGAGCCTCGACTCCGAGACGGAGATCCTCCGACGTCGCATCGGTTGGAAGAAGGACGACCCGACCGATGACGTGAAACCGGTCATGGACGTCACGCGTTTCCGGGCACTCCAGGAGAAAGTGGAACGCGACGTGTTCATCCACGACGCGATCCTCAAGTACATCGGCGAGGTCGTGAGGGCGCTACGAGACCATCCAAAGGTCGAGGTCGGCCCGTCGCCTCGCGGCTCTCTAGCCCTTCTACGCATCAGCCGCTCGAACGCCTTCTTGAGCGGACGCGATTTCGTGACCCCCGACGACGTGAAGGTGTACGCGATCGAAGCCCTTGCCCACAGGACGATACTCGACCTCGAGCACACGCTCGAAGGCCTGAAGCCCGAAGACGTCGTGAAGGAGGTCCTCGCTTCGATCGAGACGCCGATGAGGTTCAAGAAGACGGAAGCAGGCGTACCGGAAGCCGAGGAACCGAAGGTGACGGTGCAGCCAGCGCCCGTCGCAGCGGTACAAACGCCCGCCGTCGTCGAACCGAAGAAGAAGAAACGGTTCCTGTGAGGCGGATGGGCGAAGAGCCGTCGCGGATGCTTCCGACGCGCGTGACGCCGGGAGACGCCACGCGTGATTCCATCATAGGAGTAACGACGAACGATGCATAGCGCCACGACGCCCGCTCGACCTACGACGTTTCGCCCGGCGGGCGCCTTGCCGCAGATGGAAGAGAAACCGGTTCCACCGCCCGAAAAGGTCGAGAGCCCCATACGGCCGACGTCAGGACTCACGCGCACCGGCTACTCGGTCCTCGCCGCAGCGACGACCCTCATGTCCTTGGGCCTTGCCCTCGGGAACTACTACTTCATCTTCGCCGGCCTCTTCCCGCTCTTTCTCGCCCTCGTGGCGATGTCGCAGCCCACGCCATCCGGCTTCACAGTCACCCGCGAAGTCACGGGCGTGCCGGCCCGCACGGGCGATCGCGTCAAGGTCGCTCTCAAGCTTCGTTGCGAAAAGGGGCGGGGTCTCATCGAAGCGTACGCGGCGATCCCTCCGTATTTCGAGCTCGTCGATGGGACGAACATCCAGCTCTTCGCGAAGGGCAGATCCATCGTCGAGAAAGAGTGGAGCTTCACGATACGCGTCACCAAACGGGGAAGTTACGTACTCCCGCCGCTTCTCGTCGAGAGCGTACACCCGCTTGGATTCCTGAAGCCGCACACCGAAAAGATCGGCGAACCGTTCACCCTCGACGTGAGACCGCGTCTGGCGCCGGTGAGACGGATCAGGGGGCTCGCCGGCATCGCGAAACGCCCATTTCCTGAAAACGACATGGCGAAGATCGGCATCAAGAGCAACGAGTTCCGGGAGATCCGCGAATACGTGTGGGGCGATCCGCCGAAGACGATCAACTGGAAGGCGACGGCGCGCCGCGGCGAGATGCCCGGCATGAGCCCGATGCCCCTCGTCAACGAATACGAGCGGGAGGGGAAGAAGACCGTCTTCCTATTCGTCGACGCCGCGAAGTACATGGAGGTGGGCTCGTCCGTGGAGAATGCGTTCGAATACGGGCTGGAGGCCGCTTCGGGGATCGCGCAGTACTACCTCGACCGCGGCTACCAGCTCGGCGCGTACTTCTACAACGCCGCCGAGACCAAACTCATCTATCCTGACAGCGGCAACAAGCAATTCATGAAGGTGACACAGGCAGCCGTCGGCGTCCAGGCCGGCGAGAGTCGCGAAGGGTTGCTAAGCGCCGTCGAGAAGTGCAAACATTACATCGTCACGGGCAAACCGCTTGTCATCATCGTCACGAGGCCGAGCGGAGATGTCGAAGCGACCGTCGGTGGGATCAAGCGCATCCGTGGAATACTTGGTAGACGCAAGCGCCGGCTCCCGGTCCTCGTGATAAAACCCGAGTTCCTCTCGCTCATGGGCGCCGCGGGCATCGCGGAGGCCGATGCGACGCGGATACTCGCGAAGATCGAACGTCCCGCGAGTATGCGGGTGAGAAAGCTCGGTGTCTCTATGATAGAGTGGGATCCGCGTAAGACCAGTTTCGCGGCGGCCTTCGTAGGGAGGAGTCTATGAGCACGTGTTCCAGATTCTCGTCGTTGGCCACGACGTTTGGGCGGCAGAGCCTTCGCACGGTCGCGGCACGGGGGGTCGGATGATGGCGATCGATCTTGCCCGGTTGGCGCGCGGCATCGGCTTCGCGCTTCTTTACGCCTTCTCGCTCGCCGTCATACTATGGCAATCCCCGATCTACGCGACGCTTCCCGGCGACATCCCGTTGCCATACATCCACTTGTTCCCGCTCGGACCCTTGGCAGCCCTCTTCTTTGTGGCGGCCTTCTTCATCACGATGGTGGCAGTGCTCCCGAAGCGTCACGAGGTCGGCGCCTTCGTCATCCCGCTGACCGTCACCCTCCTCATCACCGGCTTCGCCTTCAGCAACATCGATTGGACGCGCGTGATCGTGAACCTCCACCTCACCCAAGGGGGCCTCCCGCCGGCGCAAAGCGTCGTGCTCACCTGGGTCCCCCTTTCCATACTCGTCCTCTACTTCGAGAACGAGGAGGCCGTCCGGCTCCGCAGACACTACGTCGCGAAAGGCATAGACGAGGCGGAGGCGCAAGATGCGGCGAGGAACGTGCGGATATCGAGCCTCCAATGGATACTTCCGGCCGTCGCGACGACGCTCATCGTGTTCTTCGCGTTCAGTTACTCTCGTAGCGGCGGCCTACAGGATGCGGTGAAGAGCCTTCCCATCGGGATAATCTTCGTCCCGCTGATGCTTGCCGTGTTCGTCGCTGTGCTCGCGTACGTGTTCAGCCAGCGAAAGTGAGGGGGCGGTCGAGTGGATGGCGCGGGAGCGAGGCCGGGGACCGCGCCCATCGCCTGAAAAACCACGTGACAAGGTCGAGCTGGTCTGCGCGATACGTCAATGCCAATCCCTTAAATACCTCTATTAGAATCCGGGCCCGAGCACGATGGCTTTCCACTCTTCACGCAACAGAAGCGTCCTCGTGACGGTCCTTCTCTTGGCGGCGGCCGTGGCGGTTGCCACGGACATCGAGGCGTTTTCAGGCGGATTGGACAGGCGGATCGACCCAGATCTCGTCGTCGGCTGTACGTGCCACAACAAACTTCCAAGTAGTGCAGTGAAGATCGGCCTCGAAGGCATCCCAGCGAACTACACGATCGGCGACAAGTACACCCAGAAGACCTACCCGATCAACATCTCCATCCTCTCTGGCGGGCCCGACGTAGCGCCGGGAAAGGCTCAAGGCGGGTTCAACCTCAACGTGTCCGCGGGAAGACTCCAGGTGCCCAAGGACGCCAAAGACGTCCAGATAATGGAGATCACGAACGATGCGACGCAGACCCCGGCGGGGAACAAGCAGCGCTCGTGGATGGTCGAGTGGGTCGCCCCGGCCGCCCCGAGCGGCCCCGTCGAATTCATCCTCACGGTGAACGCCGTGAACGGGAACGGCGTGCAGGACGAGGAGGGTAAGACCCCCGAAGTCGGCACCGCCCAACAAGACGCTTGGAACCGCGTCATCCTCATATCGGAGGGCTCGGGCGCCGCGGCCGCCGGCGGGCACGCGGGCGGCGGCATCCCCGTGAACGAGATCGGCGTCACCTGGCACGCCCACTGGGTCGGCGTCGCGTCATTCTTGGCGCTTTTCGTCCTCTATGTGTTCACTTTCTTCATCCTCCGGTACGGTGAATCGAAGCATGCGACCGATCACCGCGACAGGAGCGAGGGCGCTTCGAAGGGCGCCGGGTCCGTCGTCACCGACGCGAAGACGAACAAGCTCCTCATGTGGATGGCGATAATCGCTGCGATTCTCATCGCACTCGAGATCGCGTTCGCTTCAAAGCTCATATAGGAGGAACGGAAATGGCCGCTACCCAACGCACGATCAAGAAGGGGCCGCAACAGGGCGACGTGACACGCTCGGAAGCGGCGACGGAGCCCCCGTCGGTCGCCGTCGCCATCGTCCTCCTGTCCATAATCGTCCTCTACTTCTCCGTCGCCTTCATAATAGGCCTCTTCGCGGGTGGGAACACCATCGCCACCCAACAGGTCCTGGCGCTCGACCTCGGTGGCGCCTTTATCGGCATGGCGTTCATCCTTTCACTTTACAGGCGCTACTTCCTTCCAGACGTCATGGTAGTGAAGAAGCGACGCGACAAGTACGAAGACTTGTGACCGTGCATGATGCCCGGTCGGAAGGCCACGTGAGCAGTATGGGCCGTAATGGAGCGGCCTTCAAAGGCGGAACCGACGAAAGATGGACATGAAGGGCTTGGGACCAAGATGAGCATCGACCCCGAACTGGACTCTGAAGGCGGAAAGGGAGGAAAGATCTCCCGTCGGGCCTTCGTCAAGGGTGCGATGGGTGTAGCGGCGCTTGGAGCCACCGGTGCGACCGCGGCGGCCATCCTCAACCCGTTCTCCGTCCAAAAGGGCGGTTCCTCGGTGGTCGTCCCGTTCATCGGCGCGAAAAAGGTGAGCGGTCCGGCGCCTCAAGGGATACCGCAACTTCCTCTCAAGATCAACGGCGCGGGCGAGGTCGAGGGCGTCCCAACCGACGGAAAGACGAATTTCCTCGACTGGTTCAAGTACTGCGGCCACGACGCCGCGCCTGGCCTTCAGGAAAGTTACAGCGCCGGCGACAACGTGCTCGAATACTTCCTCACCGAGGAGAAGGTCGTCTCCATCCCGGATTCCGGTTTCGAGTTCTGGTACAAGTCAAAGCTCGGCTCCCGTGTCCTCGCCTCGGATTTCGATGGGCCGCTGAGTGCCACCGGTGTGGGAAAGGGCGCCGCCGTCAAGTGGCGTAGCAAAGGCCAGACCGGGAACAACATCATCACCGCCATCATCGTGAAAGTCGACCCCTCGAAGCTCAATTTCGAGCCCGCCGGGATCAAGAACGGTTTCCTCGCAGGGACACCTGGACTTCCGGACAAGAGCGGGAGCCTCATGGCTTTCGTCTCGTTCTGCAAGCACTTCTGCTGCGTCCCCGGCTACCACGAATCGAAGACGGCGGCCTCCCAGGGATTCTCGGACAAGCTCTTCTGCACCTGCCACTTCTCGGTCTATGACCCCGTCACCATCAAGGCATACGACCTTGTCCGCACCGTGGAGGACGGACACTGATGGCGACCACCACGAAGGAAGCACAAGTCGCGACGACGCGTGTCTACAGGAAGGTCACCCTTTTCGAGAAAGCCTTCCTCATCACGTTCGCTTGGCTCGACGAGCGATTGCGCATCAGGGCCTACATGGACGATCTCAGGGACTTCTACTACGGGCTCAACATGCAGTTCCCGCGTAGCCACACCGAGAAGTACAAGCTCCGCTCCATCTGGTACTGGTACCCCCTGTATTCCTTCGGAAGCATCTCGTTCATCGCCTTCATAGTCGCGACCGTCTCGGGGATAGTCTTGGCGCTCTACTACATCCCGTCAACGGCCCCGAAGACCGTGATGGGCTTCGAGGCGTCCGAGGCCTGGGGCTCGGTCGTCGACATAATGATCAACGTGCCGTTCGGTTTCATGATCCGCGCGATACACTTCTGGTCGGCGATGATAATGGTGGCAGCTGTCGTGCTCCACATGATACGCGTCTATTTCACGCAGGCCTACAAGAAGCCCCGCGAACTGAACTGGCTCATAGGTGTCGGGCTCTTCGGCGTGACCATCCTTCTCGGCTACTCCGGGTACCTTCTTCCCTGGAGCCAGTTGAGCTTCTGGGCCGGCCGCATCGGCCTTGAGATGTCGCTTGCCTCTCCCGTGATCGGGAATTGGCTCGCCGGGATGCTTTTTGGCGGGCTCGAGTTGAGCCAGGCCACGGTCACGAGGATGTATGTCCTCCACATCTTCCTCCTCCCGGCCGTCGCTTTCGGCCTCATGATACTGCACATGACGCTCGTTTGGATGCAAGGCATCGCGGAGCCGCATTGACATGACCATGGACGCCACGCCCCGGGACGTAAGCGCGAAGCGCCCGAAGGCAGCGGTGGCTTCCATTCCCCGCGTGTCGAGCGGCGGATCCTCGTCACAGATCACCATCGTGCGCCGGCTTGAGGCGCGGGGGACGGTGTCCCTATGAGCCTCTCCGAGCTCACGATGGAATACCTGAAGGACGCGAAGGCCATCGAGGCGGACAAACGCTCGAAGAAGCGTTACCGCGCCGTCGAAGGCCACCCGTTCTGGCCACACGAGGTCGTTCGCGACAGCGCGATGTTGTTCTTCTTCATGGGGATAATAATGGTGCTTTGCGCCCTCACGCCTTATTACCTCGAAGCACCGGCGAACCCGGCGGGGCAGCCCGAGGTGATCCTTCCTGACTGGTACCTCCTTTGGTCGTACGGCCTTCTCAAACCAGGGGTCGCGATCCCGATAACATTCGGTGAGACGGAACTCGTGAGCGGGAAACTCATGGGGATCCTCCTCAACATGGTGTTCGTAGGCATCCTCGCGGTCATCCCCTTCATCGATCGGGGAAAGAGCAAGCGGCCCGTCGAGTCTCCCTTCCAGGCGGCCTTCGGGATAGCGGGGCTGGTGTTCACCTTCATGGTGACGTTGTACTCGATCAACGGCGTCGTCTACGTCGAGTACGCAAAACCCATCTATCCAGGCATCCCGACATATGGTACGGATATCCTAGTCCCCGAGGTGTCGCTGCTCGCTTGGCTCGTCTGGACGCTGCCAGTCGTCTTCTTCGCGATCACCTACATGGGACTCAAGAAGGTCCAGAGGTTGGGCGGCTACGAGTTCAACCTGAACAGGACGTATTACAAGGTAAGGTAGACGGGACCATGGCGCGATGAGCCAAAAGGTCTCCCCCGAGTCGTTCAAACGCCTCGTCCGTTTCGCGCAACTGTTCGGCGCCGTCCTCTTCGCGCTCGGTCTTGACAATTCCTTCGGCATCACCCACGTCTTCCCCGTCAATCTCCCCTTGGGGCTTTCGCTTCTTGTGGCCGGGATAGGCGTGAGCGTCATCCCGGTCTTTTTCGAGACCGAAGGGTACGGCCGCACGCAAAAGACCGGTTTTCTTGGAAAGAAGGTCTGGATCGACGAGTCCGAAGCGCTCAAGGACGCGCGCCCTGCGGTGACACTCTACGTGAGAAGCGAGTGTGCCCTCTGCGGGGAGGCCGCGACGCTTCTTGAGGCGCTTCAGAAGGAATTCGTCTTCGACATTTTGGAAGTGGACGTCGATTCCGACCCGGCGCTCATGCGACAGTACGGTGACCTCGTCCCCGTCGGGGTCCTACGTGGTGAAGAGATCTTCCGGCTGCGCGCCGAGGTCAAGCCCCTGCGCAAAGCGTTGAAGCGCCGCTTGCTGTAGGCGTCACGCTCCACGACCGGGAAAGCGCGCCACGCGTTTTGGAAAGAACCTCTCCGACGTAAGGCGGCGGAGGTGTCGCGTCATCGCTTGCGCCCAAGCGACAGGGCCAGCGCGACGGAGAGGGCGAGCGCGCCGAACTCCGGGCCGGGCGCGGGTCTTGTCCCGTCGCCACCCTCCAGGTCCTTCGCGCCGTCTGATTCCCTGACCGTCGTTTGTGGGTCTCCAGGCGGTCCCTTGACGGGCACGTTCACGACGACCTGGTCGCCCCCGCCGGTGACGGTGACCGTGAGGTTCTGGCTGGCGCTTGATATGACGGGAGTACTCACCTCGAGGCTGAACTGGCCGGTGGAGATGCTCGATGAGATAAGCGTAAGGGCGCCGATCCGCGCTTGGATCTCGAAATGTCCGGCCGCGCCGCTCGTGAGCGTCCCTTCGAGGTAGAACACGTCGCCCGAGAGGACGGTCCCGGGTTCCGGCTTCGTCACCACGAGTTCGATGTCGCCGGAGCCACCTGATGTCCCCGTGTGCAGTTCGTCTTCCCCCTCGCCCTCGGCGACGAGGACGACCGTCGATGTCGCGGCATCGGAAATCGCGCGGCCATCGCTTGCAACGACGCGGATCGGGACTACGCCGCGTTCGAAGAGCGCGTTATGCACGTCGAGACGCCAGGTCTCCGAGCCGGTGGCGATACGTGTCGGGCCGTTTCCGATGGTGACGCTCACCGTGAGCGGGTCGCCGTCGACATCCTCGGCCGTGCCCCGTATCGTGAAATTGCGGCTCAACTTGGCCCCGTCACGGGGTGAAGCGATGACGACGCGCGGGGCAGTGTTAGGTGCGAGCATGGTGAAGTTCCCGTTCGCGTAATCGACGCCGTTACTCGTGCCGTTCGCCGCCGTCACTTGGAGCCTCACCTGGCACAGGGGGCCGCCGTTGCAACCGTTCTTCTTGTAACTGTGGTTGTTCAGCGGCCCGCCCGCCCCGCCCGTACCGTCGCCCCAGAACCAGTTGTAGTACAATGGCCGACCGTACGGGTCGTAACTCGCGGAGGCGTCCACGTGGAGTTCGAGTCCGTCCGCCTCGCCCGCAAACGTCGCCACTGGCACTTCGACAGCATGGGTACCGCCCGTATGCGTGACACCGATCCCCCCCGGTGAGATCGCTCCAGCGAACGACGAAACGCATGAGGCGGCCACCAAGACAGCGACGATGGAGGCACGGGAAGGGGGTCTTCTTGCCATTGTCCGTCGCTCCAAGAAGCGCCCTTCGCTTAACTTTTTCTCCCTTGGAAACCACTTCCCGAACCCTTAAGTACCGATCTCCCGATGCGCCGTCAACATGCCGGACGAGAAGTTCGATTGCATCGTCGTCGGCGCCGGGTTGGCAGGCCTCGCGGCCGCCTACCAAATGGCGACGGACGGCCTCCAAGTGCTGGTCGTCGAGAAGGCGAAGGTGCCGGGCCAGAAGAACGTCTCGGGCGGCAGGATGTACTCGCACGCGCTCGCAAAGCTCATCCCGCGCTTCTGGGAGGAAGCCCCGGTGGAGCGGGCGGTGACCCGGGAAGGCGTCACGTTCATGACGCGTGAAAGCGCGTTCTCCATTGATTTCGAATCGAAGAAACTCGGCGACCTGCATAACTCCTACAACGTCCTTCGAACGAAGTTCGACGCGTGGTTCTCGGAAAAAGTGGCGGCTAGGGGCGCGATGATCATCCCGGGTGCTCGCATCGACCGGTTGCACATCGAGGACGGTCAGGTGAAAGGGGTCATCGCCGGATCCGACAAGCTCCTTGCCGATTCCGTCGTCCTTGCCGAGGGCGCGAACCCGCTCCTTGCCGAACAGGCCGGACTCAAACCGCCGTTGAAGCCCCATCAGACGGCCGTCGGCGTCAAGGAAGTGATCAAGCTCGGTGCCGACGTGATCAACGACCGGTTCAGGTTGGGAATGGATGAGGGCATGGCGCAGGTCTTCGTCGGCGCCCCCACGTCGGGGCTTCCAGGGGGCGGTTTCCTCTACACCAACAGGGACTCCGTATCGCTCGGCATCGTGATGCCTATCGATTCCGCGATGGGCTTCGAGCATGCTCGCGATAAGAGAAGGCAGGTGCCGGAACTCGTCGAGGACTTCAGGACGCACCCGTACCTTGCGAAACTCCTTCGAGGAGGCGAGGTCGTCGAGTACAGCGCCCACATGGTGCCCGAAGGCGGCTACCGCCAAGTGCCGAAGGTCCTGGCCCACAACGGGGCGCTCTTGACGGGCGACAGCGCGGGGTTCGTCATCAACGCAGGCCTCACTTTCCGCGGCATGGACCTCGCCATCGAATCGGGGCGCATCGCCGGCGTCGCCGTGAAAAGGGCGAAAGACAAGGGCGATTTCACGCGAGGCGGCCTCAAGGAATACGAACGCCTCCTGAAGCAGAGCTTCGTGCTCAAAGACATGAAGCGTTTCAGGAACGCGCCGGGTTTCCTTTCAAACCCCAGGATGTACACGACCTACCCGGAGATGATCTCGGACCTCTTCGAGACGCTCTTCACGGTCGACGGGGAGAAGCACCTGTCAAGGAAAGAGGTGCGGCAGGTCTTGATGAGGCACGTAAGCCCTGTTACCCTCGCTATGGACGCTTTGAAGGGGGTGCGCTCGCTGTGATCGTGGCCAGCCTGGTGCATGTCCTGAGTCCGCGCCTCCGTCCGCGCGTCACCCAATGCCCCGGAGGTCCTCGCCATGGGCCTTGCTGAACTCATGAAGCGCCTCTCCATAGAGGAGCGCTTGGGGACGACGGTCTTCGACCAGTTTGAGGAGCCGCACATCACGGTCGACAACCGCCTCTGTGTCGATTGCGTGGAGAAGCCGTGTCTCAACACGTGCCCTTCGCGCCTTTACACCCTTCACGAGGGCGTTCTCACGTTCCAGTACGAGGGGTGCGTCGAGTGCGGGACCTGCCGCGTCGTCTGCCACAACGGTGGGAACAAGGCGGTCCGGTGGACGTATCCGCATGGGGGATTGGGGGTCAGGTACCGTGAAGGCTGATTCCGGGCCGTTGGCGCGATTGAAGCTCGGGGAAGGATAGCCACGGATTGGAGGATCGTCCGCCTCGGCTCGATCGATTCGACCAACGACGAGGCGAAGCGACTCGCCGAAAGCGGTGCAGTGCATGGCACGGTCGTCGTCGCCAGGGCACAAACGGCGGGCCGCGGCCGGGGGGCGAGACGCTGGCATTCACCCGAAGGCGGTCTTTGGTGTTCAGTGCTTTTGAGGGAAGTTCCGTCCGGCGTCTTGGTTCTCCCGATGGTGTTCGGCGTTGCCGCCGTTGACGCCGTGGAGAAGGCCGCGGGGAGGTCCTGCCGACTCAAGTGGCCAAACGACATCATGCTCGACGGCCGTAAACTCGGCGGCATCCTCATAGAGCCGCGTTGGAAGGGCCCGGAGCTCGACTTTTGCGTGTGTGGCGTCGGGATGAACGTCAATAACCCGCCCATGGAACTGGAAGCGGGTCGCGAAAGTTCGAATCTGGCCGGGGCCACTACGCCCGACGAGTTGCTCGGGGCGCTCCTTGACGCCCTCGCCACCCGGCTATCGGAAAACGCGGCGGCCTTGAAAGCGGATTATGAGGTGACGTGCGAGACTTTCGGCAAGGATGTCGAGGTGCCGAGAACGTATGGAGGCGGCAGGGGCCGGGCCGTGGGCGTCGACATCGACGGGAGGCTGATCGTCGATACCGGCGGGAGGCGTGTCGTCCTTTCATCGCTCGATTGAGGATGTTCCTCCAAGCTTCAAGGACGCGTGGTCCGTGCCCCTGTCTTTCAATGTTCCCAAGTTCAGGATGCTTCCGGTCCCGTGGCGATGCGGTGGCATGAGCGCCGAGTGGACCGGGTCTTTACAAGGAGGCGGTCATGGTTCCTCGATGCCGCTACGCAGTTGTGAGATGGCGGCCGGGTCCGGGGCCTCCAAGGCGCTGGGCCCCTTCAGTTCGTGGAAGTACCTGTCGAGCGCCTCGGTGATGGTGTCGCTGATCTGTTTTCCCGTCAGCACCTTCATGGAGTGCAGTTTGATGTGGTAATTGATAGGGATCTTCACCTTCACTTCCTTCAATCGCGCCAGGTCCTCGTCATTCGGTTCCATGAAGTTGCTCCCCCATGTATCTAATCATTTCAACAATTTCGTTGAAATGTTCTTGATTACAGAATGTTACCTCGTTTGCTTAAAGCTACGCCTTTCGGGCTTTGTGGCAGTGCATCTTCTGCGGAAAGATTTCGCGACAGTGTATGAAACCGGGGTGCACATTTATCAATGGGCGGCGTTAGCGTCTCCACATCGTATGAAACGGCGCAATGGGATGAACGGCGCGCATCAAGCCGCGGACGCGATACGCCACGTCGGCGACTTCGCACGCCTTGATATCGACCGGGAAAACCGCACGGGGATACCCGAGGTGGTCGTGGCAGAAGGAAAGACCGCGACCCAATTGGAGGCGATCGTGGGCGCCTACGCCGACGCGAGACCGCGCGTGATCGTGAGCAGGATCGACCGGGCAGAGGCCCGGCGCTTGCGCATCCCGAAAGGGCGGTCCAAAGAATACAACGAGGCGGGGAGGATACTCGTCATCGCGAAGAAAGGGAGCCGCACACCGCTCCAGCGAGGGATCGTGGCCATCGTCGCTGCGGGAACGACCGACGTGGGTGTCGCCGAGGAGGCCCGGGTCGTCGCAGAGGAGATGGGGGTGCGCGTCGAGACCCATTACGACGTAGGGGTCGCGGGGCTCACGCGCCTTCTTGCTATCGTGGATAAACTCAAGAGAGCGGACGTCATCATCGCGGTCGCCGGTCGGGAAGCGGCCTTGGCGCCCGTGGTGTCGGGCTTGGTGGACAAGCCCGTCATCGGATTACCGGTGTCAAGCGGTTACGGGTTCGGCGGCAAGGGAGAGGCGGCCCTCAAGGCGATGCTCCAATCCTGCTCGCCCATCACCGTCACCAACATCGACGCTGGATTCGTTGCCGGCGCGTGCGCCGCGCAGATCGCCCGAAACGTCTGGAAGGCGGCCGGCAAGGGAGACCAGGGCATCCGCAGACGGGCACCCCTGCGGAAAAACGGTCATGAGGGAAAGTAGTGGACGACGAAACCGACGCTGAACTCAAGGAGAAGAAGACGCAACGCGCCGACGCGGAAAAAAGGCTCGAAAAACTCTACGAGCGCCGCGACGACCTCAATAGTGAGGCGCGCACGGCCCGCGAGGAGCGCGACGTCGCCAACGCCGAGCGCACCCGCATCATCGATGCGGTGAAGAAACTCCAGGCGGAACGGGACGCGTTCAACGCCGAGATGAAGATCCACAAGGAGAAGCGCAACGAGTACCAGGACGCAGCGCGCGCCCTCATCGACACGAAGAGGGGCAAACGCGAATCCGGCCCGCGAGGACAACGCGGCCGCGCCGTGGAACTCGATGCGGAGATAAAGACGCTCGAATTCAAGCTTGAGACGGGCGTCATGAAGACGTCCGAAGAGAACGACATCATCGACGAGATAAAGGAGCGGCGAAAGGAGCTCGACGAGGCCAAGAAACTCGCGACCGTCGAGGTCGATCTCCTCACTGAGGTGAAAGACCTGGATACGAGGATAGACGGGCTTCGAAAACTCGCCGACGACGAGCACGCGGAGGTCGTGAGGCTGTCAGACTTGGCCCAAGAGGTCCACGCCAAGATCCAGCCCATGAGGACCGAGCTAGACCATCTCAGGGGCCGCTCCGACGAGAAGCACAAACAATACCTTGAGCTGAAGGCCAGGGCGGACGAGTTCCATCAAAAGGCGGTGGCGCTACGCGGCGAGGTCCTGTCGATCCGCGACGAGGAGCGGAAGATCTGGCAAGAGCACAAGGAACTCGTCGACAGCCACGGGAAGAAAGTGAGGGACGCCTTCGCCGACGAGGCTGCAAAGGACAAGGAAGCGGACGAGGCCTTGCAGGCGCTTCTAAAGAGCAAGAAAGTAAGGCTCTAGACAGGGTCCAACGCCCCAGCGCGTGTCTTGGGCAAGGCCCATGAAGCGGGTTTTCCCGCAAGCAGGCCCGGGCATCGCGTTTTGCAACGGGGCGCCGGTCCATTCGCCCCGGCCGGGCTCCATGCACTTAACCACAGGCTGTCGGGGAGAATTGCCCCAAAGGCCTTGTTTCCCAATTCCCCAGGTAAGAATCAACCGCCTCGTTTCTGGTTACTTTTACCCTTAAACACCTGAGGTACTTCCCCTCCTTTGGCCTTAGAAATAGGTTGGAGTACTTCTTACGAAACGGCGCTCGGCGCCACGGACGCGACTGGTCACTGGTTGCGGGACGGAAAAGGATCCGCCCGGCTTGCCTGATCGGGGCATCGCGCCTCGGGAGACCGAAACAGAAAAAGAGGCTGCAAAAGACATGAACGTGAAAATCAGGGACATAGAGAGGCTGATGGCAGAAGGCTACGACGTCGAGGACGTATCGAGCGATGAGGAAAGCATCTACGTGACGCTCAACGGGAACACCGACGGCTTTCCGGTAAGGCGCGTGGTAGAACTCGACCACGACGACGCCGCGGAGATCCTCTTCGGAGGCTCATGGAAGCGGGACCCGGCGTTGCTCGCAGCGCCGCTCCTTTAGCGATCAGACGTGGCCGGCACGGACGGCGCGGGCAAGTGGACCCCCGCGCCCTCGTTTTTTCTATCCTTCTTCGGTGGCCCAGCCTTTGCCAAGGGAAACGACCACGCAGCAGGGCTTCGCCCCGGGCTTTGAACGATGGCGTCATCGCGACGGCATGATCCGGCGCACGACCGATCTCCTTCACGCCAGAAGCAGTTTCCCGTAGAACCAGAAACTCGATAACTCTGCCTTCGTCCCGCGCGACCCTTTTGCGGCTTCGACGCAAAAAATGTCGACGGAAAACTCACGCAAGGAGGAGTTTCACGTAGAACCAGAAACTCGAGAACTCCGCCTTCTTCTCGCGGTCGGCGAGCATCTCGCTGATGATCTCGCGCACCTTCGGTCGCGTCGCAGCTCGCCGCAAGACGAAGTTGAGAAGCCAGGTCCTGCGGCCGATCTTTTGCAGCCTGTAGCTCGCCTGGAGCTCGTGGTCCAAGGTCTTCCAGACGTTGGCCTCGTACGATTGGAGGCGTTTTTCAGAGAAGTCTTTCTCTTTCGAAGCGCTGGCGATGGTCTCGGCGGCGAGATGTCCGGAGACGAGCGCGTTCCCGATCCCCTCGCCGCTGAACGGGTCGATGAGTTGCGCCGCGTCGCCCACGAGCACCCAACCGTTGCCGGCGAGTTTTCGGTGCTCGCTTCCGCACGGGAGCTTCCAACCCTTGAAAGAGCCCGGCACCTCCTTGGCGTTCTTGAAACGCTCCTTGAACATCGGGTGCTCGCGGATGATCTTGTAAGTCTCGTCCTTCAGGTTGACCTTGTGGCCGTTCCTGGCCTTCTTGAGATCGGTCTGGATCATGCCGGAGCCCACGTTCGCCATGCCGTTCTCGAGGGGGAATATCCAGAAATACCCGGGTAGAAGCGAATCGACGAAATGGATCTCGATGTTCTCCGTGACGTCGGTGACGCCTTCGTAGTAGATGCGAAGCGCCCCGATCCAGTGGTCGTCGTGCTCCGTGAAGGCACCCACCTTCTTCGCGACGACCGAAAGCGCCCCATCCGCCCCGACGACCACGTTCGCCGTGAACCGCTTCTCGACGCCGTTGTGCTTGCCAACGACGCCCGTCACCTTGCCGTCCTGCCAAGTGAGGTCGGTGGTCTCAAAGTTCTCGTACGTCGTGACGTTAGGTTGCGCCTTCGCGTTCTGGAAGACGATGTTGTCGAACACGTAGCGGCGCGACACGTAGCCGGGGTTCAGGTACTCGTGGCGGCGCTGGCCCTTCATCGTCTCGGGGTTCACGCGTTTTGGGAAGGGGATGGTGACGAGGTCGCCCTTCGGGGAGGAGAAGGTGACGCCGTTTGCGAGGCCATGCGGCTCCTTTTCGACGTACTCGGTGAGACCGAGTTCGCTAAGGACCGAAATGGATTTGCCCGAGATCGCGTCCCCGCAGGTCTTGTCGCGCGGGAACGTGGCCCTGTCAAGAAGAAGCGTCTTGAGGCCGTGCCGGGAGAGGAACGCAGCGCAGCTTGAACCACCCGGTCCTCCGCCGACGACTATCGCGTCAAAATCGATTCCACTAGTAGGCGCCAAGGGTCGTCTCCAAGTTGGATAGTGGCTGGAGAAAGGGGCAGGTCACATGAACGTTTCGATTGTCAAGATGATGGTCGGCGGGGCCCAAGGGGCGAGATAGACGGATGAAGAGGGCGATGACGTCGCCGACAGCCCTACGTTTTCAGCCGCCGCCAGACCAATCCCGGCTTATCCGGTCTTTCCAGACGCTCCACAGGTATTCGCAATCGCTATTGGCCTCGATGTGCCGATAGAAGCCTAACCCCTCATCGGCCATGCTACGGTGGCAGAAGTCGCAAGTGCATACGCCGTTCGAATACATGGGTGAACCTCTTGGTCGTTTGCAGACTGCCACAAGAATCCGCGCTATTCTCGATAAACGTTTTGATTCCGATTGTCATCAAATGACCGACATTGCGTGAAAAACGCGGTCAAATGTCCTCCAGATTTCCGGCCTTGGTCCGGTCTCCTTGATGGGCGGCCCTCAGCGTGGCGCGGGCGGCCGTTTGTCGCACAACAAGCCTTATGAAGGGTCGAGCCGACTTATGCGACCGATGCGGGCCGCGGTTTCCCTAGCGACGGTGCTTATTTTCACGGCCGCCTCGGGCTGCGTGACGCAAGGGCCCGGAGGCGTCGATGCGAACTCGCTTTCCGGCCTGATTCCGGACGACCTCGCGGGCGTGGCCTCTGGTCTCACGATGAGACTTCCGGCCATCGTGGATCCCGAACGCTGGTCGGGCGAACCGTCCATCCTCGTGACGAAACACGGGACGATCCTCATCACGGGCGCTGGAGGCGCGACTCGTTATGCGACGAACCCCGCGGACGCTGCGACGGATGCCGGTCAAAGCTACATCTGGCGTAGCAGCGACGGCGGCAAGACGTGGGACTTCGTGGACCTTCTAGACATCATCCGCGCTCGAAACGCCGGGCCAGGCGTCGAATCGGACCTGGCGGCCGATTTCGCGGGCACCATCTATTTTCCCGACATGTCCGGTGCTTCCGTCTCGTTGGGCACGAGCTCCGATGACGGGAAGACGTGGCCGTTCGTGAACCCGATCGCCTCGACTCTGCCGGGAATCGACAGGCCGTGGGCCGCGGCGTCCCGCAATGGATTCGTCCATGTCTCGTTCCTCCAACTCGCCGCCGGTCACTACGTCTCAAGCTCGGCCAACAGCGGTTACACGTTCGACGCGCCTGTGAAGCTCGAAGGCTGCGGCGGAGTCGGCAACATCGCCGCCGACCCGGAGGCCGGCACCGTCTACCTCGCTTGCCTTAGCGGCGCCGACGTGAAACTCTTCCGCTCGCAAGACGGAGGCAAGACATTCGAATTGACCACTATCCACAGGGACCGCGGGAACTTCACCACCATCATCGGGCCCTGGGTCGACGCCGACAGCGACGGGATGGTCGCGATAACGTGGACGGAAGCGCGTCCCGAGGGCGGCTCGTCGGTCTACTACACGTTCAGTCGGGATTCAGGCAAGAGCTGGACCGAACCGCGCCGCGTCGACACGCTCGACGGGACCGCCATGATGGCCACGGTCGCGATCCATCATGACAGGCGTGCCGTCGTTGCCTGGTACGGCGCCGGCGAGGCCGGTTCGCCTGACTCTCTCGACGTGGATTGGTACGTCGTCATGGCCGCCATCGAGAACCCGGGAACGCCCGCCGAGACGATGACCGTCGGCGACGCCGTCGGCAAACCGATAAAACACGGGCCCATCTGTGGAAGTGGCCTTGGATGCGTCACGGACAACCGCGCGAAGGACCGCAACCTCCTCGACTTCTTCGAAGTGGACCTCGACGGTCAAGGAAAAGCGCATATTGCGTACACCGACGCTAGCGGCGCGGTGCCGCTCATCGGCTACGTCGGCGAGGCTTGAACCAGTGGGCGCAAACGCGGCGCCTGTCGTTCTTTCCGTACTAATGGTCCTATCCGGTTGCATCAGCGGGACCGGACCGGCCGGTGATGCCACTCGCTCGGAGCTCCTGGGCAGCGTCGAGCTTGCAACGCCACCCCCTCCGCTCGTTCTCGAGGCCTGCCGAGGCTTCCTTTTCGAATGGCCGGTGCCGGTCGAACGCCTCACGCCCCTCGTTCCCAGTCCTTTCAAGGTGAAGCCGCTCGTCGAACGCCAGACGCAAGAACGCTTACCGGCGGACCCGGTGGGACTACTCAACCTAGAGGTGATCGCGTGCGGCGAAAAAGGGGCGGTTGCCTACCTCGCGATCCTAGGGACCGATCTCGTTTCGCCCGCCGGAATGGATGCCGACACCGGTCGATCCCTGTACGTTTTCGATCTCTACGCCGGGGGCGAAGCGCTCGATTACTACGCGTTCTTCGGACATCCGCTCGAAAACGCCTCCGGCGACGTGGCCCTCACGAGTGCGGCCGGTGAATGGAACCGCGCCGTAACAACCATAGCCTCGGGAGGGCGCGAAATCTTCAGGAGCGAGGGCGCAAACGGCGCCGCACCCGAGGAATTCAACCCGCAGCGGCACTATTTCCGCCTCGAGCGCGACACCGTGTACCAGTTCGACGGCGGATGGCGGACCCACCTCACGGAAGGCTACGGGACGGTCACCTATGCCCCAGACTCAACGTTTGCAGGCGTCCTGCCCCACGAAGCGACGCCCGTGGACTATCACCTTCTCAACCCCGCCGCCTTCCAAGGGGCGATGAGATTGAGAGAAGCACCCGCGTGAGCACGCGTCAGCCCGGTGGGAGAGCGAAGGTTTTGTTCCCGCCCGCTACTTTGGCTTGTGCTCGCGAAACACCATCGCCCAGTGCGACAGTTCGTGCCCCAACTCCTCGAGGCGCACCCGCACCTTCGCGTTGGTGATCTCGCCAGTCATCTCGTCCGATTCGACGTGGCGCACCAATACCTGCGACGGAAGCACCCACGCATGGAGCCAGCGGAAAACCGTGCGCAGGTCGTTCAAGGCGTTGAAACTCGAGCCCGTCGAGACGAGTGCGACCGCCTTCCTGTCGAAGTCTCCCATCGAGAGGTGGTCGAGCAGGTTCTTTATCGTGCCCGAATAGCTCCCGTGGTACTCCGGGCTACCGATGACGAACCCATCAGCCTCGGCGAAGCGCTGCCGGATGGGGTCGAATTCCGGCGAAAAGCGTTCCGGGTGGAACATGGGCACCTCGACCTCGGCAAGGTCCAACATCGATGTCTCGGCCCCCGCTGCTTTCGCGGCCTGTAGGACCGCATCCACCGCCCGGCGCGTGTTGGATCCTTCGCGTAGCGACCCGACCACGCCGAGGATCTTCACCATCAGGGCACCGACAGTCTGTCCCGTGGGAAAAGTCTTCGGATTCCAGGCCGCCGGCACGAAGCGAACCGGGACCACGTGCCCCGGGACCGGGGTGAAGCCGGCCCCGCTTTCGCGCCCTTCGGGGCCTATTCGACGCGGTGGCCGTTCTCCTTGTACGTCGTGACGACCATCATGGTCTTCGTGTCCTCTAGCCCATCGAGCGGCCCTAGGCTTTTCACGATGAAGTCCTTCAGTTCGCGATACGAGCTGAACGCGGTCTTGATGACGATGTCGTCCTCGCCCGTGACGAGGTACGCATGCTGGATCTCCTTGAAGTTCGCGAGTTTTTCCGCGATGTCGTCGGCTTTCGCCGTGTCCACCTTGAGGAGGATCAGCGCCTCGACCGCCCGTTGGGCGTAAGTTTTCGAGTCTGTTTCGCTCCCGGAGGCTTCCCGCGCCATTTTGGCCACGGTGACGGTAATGTGGGCGCCTTATAAGATTTTTCGTTGACACCGGCGGGTGGGTACACGAAAGTTTGGCGGCACATCGGCATTGTCGTTGGCACAATGCCGCGCGCGGGGAGCGCGCGAGGTTACATCCATGAAAGGGGCCGCAACCCATGGGCGCCCATCATCTTCATATAACCACAGCCCGCTACGCCGCGCCAAGGTGTGACCCTTGGCACAGGTACCAAATCCCCTCGAAGTCGCGAACAGGCAATTCGACATTGCGGCCGACCATCTGAAGCTCGATGAGAGCACGCGCAATTTCCTGCGCTCCGCAAAGAACGTCGTCCGGGTCTCGGTACCCGTGCGGATGGACAACGGTGTCGTCAAGGTCTTCATCGGTTTCCGGTCCCAGTACAACGACGCACGCGGCCCCTTCAAGGGCGGCATCCGCTACCACCCTAACGTCACGATGGACGAGGTCATCGCCTTGTCCGCGTGGATGACGTGGAAGTGCGCGGTCGTCAACATCCCGTTCGGCGGCGCCAAGGGCGGCGTCATCTGCAACCCTAAGGAGATGAGCCAGAAGGAACTCGAAAGCCTCACTCGCCGCTACACGGCCGCGATCTCGGACGTCATCGGTCCGGCGCGTGACATACCGGCCCCCGACGTCTACACGAACGCCCAGACGATGGCGTGGATCATGGACACCTACTCGCAGATCAAGGGTGTCCGCACCCCCGGCGTCGTGACCGGCAAACCAATCGAAGTGGGCGGTTCCGTCGGCCGGGACCAGGCGACCTCCCGCGGCGCGCTCATCGTCGCCCGCGAGGCGCTGAAGTACAAGAACCTCGACGCGAAGAACGCCACAATCGCGATCCAGGGATTCGGCAACGCTGGTGAGAACTGCGCCGTCTTGGCCAAGTCCATCCTCGGCGGCGGCAAAGTCGTCGCGGTGTCGGATTCGAAGGGCGGCATCTACAACCCGAGCGGGTTCGACGTCACCGCACTCGTCACTTTCAAGAGCAAGACGGGCTCGGTCGTGAACTTCCCGGGCTCGAAGAACATCTCGAACGAGGAACTCCTGACGCTTCCCGTCGACCTCTTGATCCCGGCGGCACTTGAAGGCCAGATCACGAAGGAGAACGCGGGCCACGTCAAGGCCAAGGTCATCGTCGAGGCCGCGAACGGCCCCACGACACCTGAGGCGGACGACATCCTGTTCAAGAACGGCACGCTCCTCTGCCCCGACATCCTCGCAAACGCCGGCGGCGTCACGGTGAGCTACTTCGAATGGCTCCAAGGGTACAACGAGTTCCCATGGAGCGAGGAACTCGTCAACAGCCGCCTCGAGGAGATGATGGTGCGATCGTTCGGCGACGTGAAGAAGGTCGCAGAGGAGAAGCGCGTGCACTGGCGGACGGCCGCATACGTGGTCGCGGTCGGGCGCGTGGCCAAGGCCCTCAACCTTCTCGGGATATGGCCGTAACGCATTCTACATAGATCAACGAGCGGGGTCGCCTTCTTGCGGCCCTGCGCTTTCCTCTTTTTTTCACAAACGCATTTTAACCAGCGTCGCCCTTGCCCGTCCCATGGTAGAAGAACGTTCCGCCGGCGCCCTGGTTTTCAGAAGGTCGCCTTCCGGCCCCCTGTTCCTGCTGCTGAAGTACGGTGCGGGCCATTGGGATTTCCCTAAGGGCCATCTCGAACGCGGCGAGGAGGAACTCGACGCGTCCCGGCGCGAGATCGAGGAGGAGACGGGGATCCCGCCGCTGGCGCAGCGCTATATCGCCGGTTTCCGGGGTATCAACAACTACGTCTTCCGTCGCGGCGCAAAGACGGTGAAGAAGAACGTCGTCTTCTTCCTCGTGGAGACGGCCGTCGTGGACGTGAAGCTCAGCCACGAGCACCAGGCCTTCGATTGGGTCGAATACGAGAAGGCAAGGTCGATGTTGACCTACGACACGGCCCGTTCTATCCTCGACAAGGCCTGGAACTTCATGGCCGTCGAGAAGTTGAGATGAGTGGACTTCCGGCCACCGGCGCCACAATGTCGCTGGGAATGCGGCGTCGATCGCACACTGGCCTCGAACCGCTTGGTGGACTTTCAGATCACGGCGCCGATGGTCTGCGAGTCGAGGAAGTCCATGTCCATGAACACGAGCGCGTCCCGGGCGTCCCTTGCCGTTATCGTCTTGCGTCCGGCGAGATCGGAAAGCAGGGACGCCCTCCACCAAAGGTCCGTGGCCAACGTCACGGTCTCCTCGAGCCCAGCCTGGCACGCGTCGATCTCGTAACCTGAGTCTGCGACGATGAAGTACGAAAGGCCGGTGAAGATGTCGCGAGACAGCGTGAGGGAAACGTATTCCTCGAGAACCGACCTGGCATCAGGCTCCAGTGGTCGCAAGCCTATCGAGTCCACGTCGCGTCGCGACACGGTCTCCTTCACGCCCGTTTCTTCGAGGCGCCTCTGGACCAATTCGCTGCCATCGATCGAGAACAGGTGCCAGCCGAGGTCGGGATCGATGTACACCGGGAGGTCGCCGATGTCGTCCGTCTCGAATACGCTCCGCACGGTCTCATCCACGTAATCCGGAAAACCCGCCGCGCTGCTTACGCGGATCGCGGCTTCGTACGGCGCCTGGATCGCGTCTTCCCAAGGAAGTCCCGTCGCTTGGGCGAGGAAGTCCCGGTCGAACAGGTCGGACGCGAGCGGGCGCAAGGCGGTGACGATCTCATCCTGCGTCCGGTAGGAGCCGCGCTCTCGCGCCTTCTCCTCGAACCGGCGGTACGCGGCCCGCGATCGGCGCAGTGTCTCCTCGACCGGGGCCTTGGCCACGACCTCCTTGGCGTAAGTGAGAGCGTCGGTGCGCCCTGCGGAGCGTTCGATTCCGTCGAGGCCCAAGGCGCCTTTGGCGTTTCCTGCGAGGCCTCGGCACGAAAGATCGACATTTACTTGCGCTCGTGTCCCGCAGTGGATGTGGAACGGGAACGACGAGCAGTATCGCGGCCGTTTCTCATAGATAGTGCAGGAGCGGTCTTTGAGGAAGCGGCACGCCCCACCTTCGCCTTGGAGCTTGAGGCGATGCGTGCCGCCTTGCGAGATCAATGCGGGCTTCAGACCAGGATCCATGAGGAAGACGTTGACGAGGCCGCGCTCGACCTCGGGCGAACAGAGGCAACAGTACCCGCAGCCTTCGAGGCAGACGAAGCCCTTGCCCGCGGCCTCGACGTAATCGACCTCGAGTTCCACGGGCGCGCAAAGATGGCGCTCGTATATTAGCGCATCAGGTGGCTTCCGGCGATGGAGGGGCCCCATTCCGGAGATTTCAAGACGCCCTCCATTTTTCATCCCGCATGGAGGGTTTCCGCCTTGACCGCGCCACGGGGCCGGGAATCCACCCGCTTACGCGTCTTGCGACCGGCCTCGGCGGTTCGACGGCGCTACGGGAAAAGTGCGGCGGGGCCCGCCAAGCCGAGGACTTCGTCGCGACCGTGGAGGCGGTGGTCACGACCGACGAGGGATTCATGAAGATCGACGTCGGGCGGGGTGCCATCGAGATCTCCGGGCCATACCTTTCGACCGGCGATGAACGGCACATCTACCTCGACTTGATCCACGAGCTCATCCACATCCAACAGCATAGGCGCGGGTTGGAACTGTGGGACCGTCGCTACAGCTACGTGGACCGCCCGACGGAGATCGAGGCGTACAAGGCGGCGGTCCTCGAGGCGCGCTCCCTTGGTTTCACGGAAATCGAGATCGCCCAATACCTCGAGGTCCCGTGGGTCAGCCCCATAGATCATCGGAGACTATTGGAGACCCTAGGGGTCAGAAGTTGACCGTGTGGGCGGATAGGTCGCCGGGCAAGACCAATCGCATGCCGCATCGGGGAAGCGCATGAGCGACCGACGCCGCACAGTCCACCTCATCGTTTATGCGGTCGTCCTTGGTGGCCTCGTTGCGGCGTCGGTTTTCGGCCCCGCCGAATACGGGGGATTATCGATGGTGGGCTTCGTCGTGGGCCTGCTCCTCTTCCTCCTCATGGGGTTCCGGCGCGAATCGAGGGAATGGAAAGAATTCGGCGCCGCGATCGGGTTCGCCGCGGCAGCGCCAGGCCCGCACGTGCCTTGGTCCCAACCGTTCCCCCTCCAAAGCGGCTCGGCGGGCGCGCATCCCGCCACGATTTGGCGACGCGGCGGGGAGGACGAAGCAAAGGCGCTCGTCTTCGGCCTCTCGCCCATGGGGGTCGATCCCGGAATCTCCCTGACCATATCGAGGGAGAACATCGGCGAACGGCTGGCCAAGGCCCTCGGTGGGCAGGACATCGAGGTGGGAAACCCAGACCTCGACGCCCGGTTCAGGGTCGTCGCAAGGGACGAGTCAAGAGCGCGATCCTTCCTCGGATTGGCGTCGCAAGCGGCGATAACGCGGCTCAACCATTTTGGAACGCTCACCGTAGGACGGCCCCGGGGATCGGAGGTTCTGGGTCCCTTCGCCCAAGTGGTCGGCGGTGCGGCCCGCCTGCCAGCTGCGCCCACTATCGTCTTCGAGCGGAAAGGGTACGACCTCGACCCCGTGAAGGCACGCGGGGACCTTGAGGCCCTTGCAATATTGGCGGATGCGCTCGTCGCCGGGGCCCGCCGCTGAGCTGGCGCTCCGAGCGGCGTGTCCGGCGACCACCGCAAAAGTCTATCTCCAGAAACCACGTCCTCGATTCCGATGTTCAAAAAGACCCAGAAGGTCTACTTCGGCCACATCGATCGCGCCGGGATAGTCTACCACCCGCACTTCATCGATTACTTCCATCAAGCGTACGAGGACTTCCTTGAATCCTTGGGTTTTGCCGAGCAGACCATGTCCGAGGAATTGGGAGCGCGCTTCCCCGTCGTCAATGTCAACGTGGACTATCACAGGCCGGTGCAGCCGAATTCGCGCCTCGCGATCGAATTGCACGTGAAACGCATCGGGCGGACTTCCATCACGTACGGTTTCCGGGCGCTCGAGGCGCAGGGGCAGGCGGTCGCGGAGGGGGACATCGTGCGCGTGGCGATCGACAAGGATTTCAGACCCGTGCCCGTGCCTAAAAGACTTCGTAACGCTTTGGCCCGGCACTTGGAAAACGCATAGACCCATCGAGGGGGCGGAGAGGGTAAAGGAACGGCGTCTTCCGCCCCACGACGTGGTTCGACGCCCATGAGGCGCGCCGGCGTGGCGTCGGGGCCCCCGGGCAGTTACGCGACGGCACGTGCCAAGGAAGCGTTCTCGTGCAAGGGCCGGGAGGAGCCGGCGCCTAGCTGTCGCGTCGGAGACGACGCGTAGGCGGCGCGTCTCATCACCCTATCTGGAGGCGTTGTCGGCTCCACGGCGCGGAAAGAACCCGCCCGGCCAATCCGTGCACAAGAAGCTATTTAAACGCTCATCCTCGTTAATCGTGCTTGTAGCCTATGCATAGGGGAGCGCGCGCTTTTCTTGGATCGTTTGCCTTCTTGGCGATCACCCTTTCGGGGTGCGTTTCGCAGCCAGGGCTCGCCCCCTCCGACTCGACGCTTGGCGCCGACCTAGGCGCCTCGATAGCTCTCGATGATCCCATCCTGTCGCAGGTATCGCTCGGGATATCCGCGATCGAGCGCCTCGACATCGTTTCCTTCGACGGCGTCTTGATCAACCAATACGTCTGGCGCCCGACGGGCGCTCCGGCGGACGCGACCTTCCCCGTCATCATCAACTCCAGCCCCTATTGGTCCAACCTCGAAACACCGGCCCGCTTCGGTGGCGACGACTTCGGCTGGTGGCTCGTAAACTTCTTCGTCCCCCGGGGTTACATCGTAGCGCTCCAAAGTGTCCGCGGCACGGGCGAATCGGGCGGTTGCTTCAACCTTGGGGGCGCGACCGAGATGAAGGATATGTACGAGACCGTCGAGTTCTTCGGGACGAAATACCCGGGGACCAACGGCAAGGTCGCGGTCATCGGCAAGTCCTACGACGGCACGACGCCGCACATGGCATCGGTGCTTCAGCCGCCGCATCTTGCCACGATCGTCCCGATCGCGGGCATAACCGATTGGTATCGTTACCTTAACACGAACGGCGTCTCCTACACGGCCCGGTCGATTTTCAACACGCAGTACACGACCACGGTGGATTGGGGCGCTGATGGTTTCGGGCCCTTGGCCCTCATCGACGGTGACCCGTCACAACTGGATCCCACGAATGCGCTTCCCCGCGAAGAGAATTACCGCAACTGGCCGAACTCGGCCTGCCATGATCTAGCGCTCTCGGGACTCGCGGCCGCGCGCACGGAAGCCACGGGAAGCTACAACGAGTGGTGGCAGGAGCGTAACTACAGGAAAGACCTCGCCAAGGTCAAAGTGCCCGTCTTTCTCGTCCACGGGATGCAGGATTGGAACGTGAAGCCCGACCAGTTCGGCGACTGGTACAACGACCTGACCGTCCCGAAGCGAGCGCTTCTAGGCCAATGGGACCACTCCTATCCGCTTCGCGCAGATTGGAACGTGACGCTCCTACGCTGGTTCGACTGGACGCTCAAAGGCGTCGAGAACGGCCTCATGGACGGTCCGACCGTCCAGATCGAGGATTCCTCGGGGCGCTGGCGCACAGAATCCGAATGGCCGCCGAAGCGCGCCACACCCATCGATTTCTTCCTTGGAATGAGCGGGACCGAAGGGGCGGCGACACCTGGAGCCCCGGGAGCGCATGCGACCGCCTCATACTTTGACGGGCCCACGAACGGCCCCGACAACCTCCCCGGTGGTAACGGCGACGTGACCTGGGGAACGCTTGCCTTCGAAACCCCGGCCTTCGAGTCGGACATGGTGGTCACGGGCCTGCCGAAGGCCACGTTGTTCGTGTCGGTGGACAGGCCGGCGACACGTCTCGTCGTCACGGAGAGGCTGGTTGCCCCCAACGGCACGATGGAGGAGGTGAACCGCGGGTTCATCAGTGTAGCGCACAGGAACGGTCCAGAAGGCCAACCGGAAGCGCTTCTTCCCGGCGAGATCGCGAAGATCGAGCTCAGCCTCTTCCCGGAAGACACGTTCGTCCCCGCGGGCTTCAAACTCAGGTACATCGTGACAGGATACCACTCGTGGGTGGAACCCGTACCGACAGGAGGTATGGTGACCCTTCATTTCGGCGGCGACGTCGCAAGCAAGATGACGCTTCCCATGGTGGCCGACGGTGCTTTCGACGCGCCGCAGCCGGTGGTCGTCGACCACGACGAGGTTCCCGGGAACAGGCCGCGGCCGGCGCCCGATCGGCCGTAAGCGTCCTGCGGTTCGAAACCGGCTCCGTGGTTCCCAGGGCTCATTCTTGTTTGCCTCTCTGATACGTCCGTGTTACACTTGTTCGAGTCGGTGGGGCTCTTTCGTCGCCTTGATAAGAAGGATGCCGCAAACCTCATCGCGGGATGAATAGACGGGGGGAGCGTGCCCGTTCGATCGCCCTCGCGCTTCTAGTGGCCGCGGGGGTGGTCCTTTCGGGCTGCTTTGCGAACGTCAGGGACTTGCCGCGTGTCCGCATGGAAGGCTACGACTCGAACGCCGACGGAGCGGACGATGTCATCCGGTTGATCCTCTACGAACTTCATGAGGACGCTCTACAGCCCGAGATCGTGGAGATCCATCGCGATGGCGTCGAACTGCAAGACACTGGCGCCATGGACAGCGATGACCCGTGGTTCATAGTGTATCATGATCCGACGATGAAGAAGCCGTGGGGAAGGGAAGTAGGATGGGCGATCGGTGAGAATCGGTTCCTGGACTGCAAGCACGCATCGCACAGGGTAAGCGTCACCATACACGCCGACCTGATAGCGAATTCGACGGTCGAATGCGGTGGATCATGATTCCCACGGTCCTTCTTTCCTGATCGGCCACGGACGCGCCGCCGATCGATACGAGGAGGACCACGGGCCCACCGTGGCTGTCCTTTGCCGCTTGGGACACGGGGTGGGATAGCAAGCCGTAAACGCGCTGGCATCAGTCCCAGAACCGCCTCGTCCTCGCGTAGTTTATCTCCGCCTCAAGGACGTCCCTAAGGAACGTCTCCTCGTCGGAGCGTTGCTTGTACAGGACGCGCCCCGCGGTGTCGGGCCCGACCCCGCGTGCCACGAGCGCAATGACCGCGCGTTTGCCGTGGGCGGTCACGAGGTTCGCGTTGGTGTTTAGCCGCTTCCATTCCTTGCGCTCGTCGTCGGTGAGCTTTCGCTTGTCCTTTGATATGAGCTTCAAGGAGCGTTCGTGCCATGGGCGTAGCGCCGCGACGAGAACACTTGCACACTTTCCACAGACAATCGGCTCCGGCACGGCGGCCACTTTCCTTTTTGACTTCCACTCGCAACAGTTCACGCACGCCAGCACGACCGATTCCTCCGATAGTCGGTTCTTCAAGGCCGTGAGTATCGTGCGATCCGCCCTCGCGGGGCTGATGAGCTCGATACGTGTGTCGAGGCCTGCCGCCCCGATGGGAGAGAGATCTTGGACGACGAGGCGTATCTCCTCGTTCGCGATCCCGTGGAGGACGAGTTTCGTGGTCTCGACGTCGAGCCGGTCGACGAGGACCTCCCGCATTGCCTCCTCGTAGATGGGAGTGCGCCTGAAGGTCTCGATGAGTCTCTGGACCGAGAGCTTTCGGAAATCCACGTCCCGTTCGACCGCTCCGAATTTCCGGGCGACGTTCACTAGCCGATGCCGAAGGTACGAGGAGTTCGTGAGGACGATGTCGAGGAGGGGAAGGATGTTGTCCGGCTCGATCCCCTGGAGCGCTCCGAGGATCATTTTCGGAGGGACGCGGGACGGGACGGTGACTATGATGCGATAAGGGTCGATGTCGAGCCCGACGCTTGCACCGAGGCGGGCCGAGAGCATCGTCGTCATTAGCCGCCCGAGCGTTTCGTTGACCCTGTGGCCGAAACAGGCATTCACGACCACTTTCCCGGTCGTGAACTCGACGGTCACGGTCTCATTCGTCGCGAGGACCTTCGGGCTTTGGCTTGCGACGTAGCGGACGAGTTTCAAGATCCCCGCCCGGTCGCCGGGATACTCGGATATGAGGATGTCGACGCACGCGTCCTCGCCTTTTTCCTCGGAAAGAGAAGCAATGCGCGCCCGGAGCTTCCCGACTTCCTGCGCGACGGCGAAAGGGACGGGGATCTCCTCGCCCACCCACGACGGGATCGCCCCAAGGGGGTCTTTCACGGGTTCGACGCGGATGAGGTCTTTCTCGGGGTCTATCTCAAGGACGCGCCACGGGTGGCCTTGGCAGATGAAGATCGCGGACGGTTCGATGTAGGACGAGACGAAGCTCTCGTCGAGTGTCGCCACGGGTTTTCCGGTGACGATGTTCACGACGTGGAAGTCCTTCTCGTCCGGAATCATTGAGAGGTTCTCGAAGAAGTACGGGTAGCTCCTTCGTTTGGCGGATATCGTCTTCTCGTCGAGGAAAATCAGGTGGAGCTCTTCGAGCATCTTGACGACGCGGTCGAATTCCTTGCGTGGCATGTCCCGGAAGGGGTGGCTGCGCCGGAACATCTCGAACGCCTCCTCGAGCGCGACGCGGCCGCGGCTCAACGTGTAGGCGATGAGCTGGTTCGCGAGCACGTCGAGCGGCTCCTTGTGGCTTTTGAAGACCTCGAGTTCCCCGGCCTTCGCTCGCCGCGCAATGACCAGCGATTCGGCGATGTCATCGGGGTCGGTCGCCAGGATTATCCCGTTCGACACAAGGTCCGCGCGATGACCGGCCCTTCCCACACGCTGTACAAGCCGCGTCACCTGCCTTGGGGAGTTGTACTGCAACACGAGGTCGGCGGTCCCGATATCGATGCCAAGCTCCATCGAACTCGTGCACACCAAGGCTCGCGCTCTTCCCTCGCGGAAATCCTCTTCCGCCATCACACGGACGTCGCGGGAGAGCGATCCGTGGTGCACCACCAGCGGGAAGGATTCATCTATCATGTGGACGCGGGCGGAGAGTACCTCCGCGGTCTCGCGAGTGTTGACGAAGAGCAATGTGCTTCGGCGGCCCATGACCTCCGCCATCGCGACCCGGAGGTACGCGGCGGCCTCGGGTTTTGCGAGGACCTTGTCGGCCGTCTTCACGTCCTCCTCCGTCGGTTCGGGGCTCACGACCCGGATGTCGAGTGCTTTGAGGATGGGCACTTTCACGACCCTGACGGGGCGTCGCCCGCCGAGGAACGCGGCCACTTCCGCGTCGTCGCCGACGGTGGCCGACAGGCCTATGCGCTGGAATTCCCCAGCGATCTCCACTAGCCGCTCCATCGCGACCGCAAGCTGGGAGCCCCGTTCGTCCTGCGCCAATTCATGCACCTCATCGACGACGACCCACCGGAGTCCAGAGAGATGCTCCTTGAGGCGCCTTCCCGAGAGCATCGCTTGCACCGTCTCCGGCGTCGTGATGAGCATGTCCGGGGGGTGTTTGCTTTGGCGCGAGCGCTCGGCAGTCGTCGTGTCGCCGTGGCGGACCTTCACATCGATGTCAAGCGCCTTTCCCCAGTCCTCGAGCCGGTTCAGGAGGTCGCGGTTCAACGCGCGTAGCGGCGTCACGTAGAGGATGCTGATGCCTTTCTTCGGGAGAGCCGCTTTGATGAAGGAATCGAAGATGGGGATAATGGCGGATTCCGTCTTTCCCATGCCCGTAGGCGCGATGAGGAGCGTGTGCGCGCCCGATTCGATGACGGGGATCGCGAGTTGCTGCGCTGCGGTCGGCGCCTCGAAGCCTTCGGCCGCAAGGAGGCGCTTCAGGGGGTCCGAGAGAAGGTCAAACGTGGTCGGCCGCGTCACTCGCGAGCGAACCTCCGCAGTTCCCGGATGGGACCGAGGTCTATCCCGTCCACCGTGTAGACGCTTGCCGCCTCGACGTCCACATAGGAATTCTTGATGAGCGGGCCCAGAAGGTCCTCGGGGCCGAACGCGTTGAAGGCAACGCCGCCGAGGAGGTTGTTGAAGGCGGGCATCACCAGGAACTCGGCTCCACGTTTCAAGTCGGTGTATCTTTCGCGCGCAGTCTTGGTGAGCTTCCCGCGGATCCACGCGGGCTCCTTGTGGCGACCGCCCAACTCATCACGCAGAAGCACAGCCGGGTGATTGTGGCAGGTGACGAGGAGCTTCCGCTCTGCGACACTTTTCGCGGGCCAAGCATGACCATGTGCCACTCCCACTTCCTCAAGTGACATCCCGTCGGCGGAATGGACTTTCACGTTGTCGCTCATCGGCGGGAGGGCGCCGTCGTGGTTACCGGGCACGATATCCACGGGGACGCCGAGCGAGCGGAAGAACTCTGGGAGTTCCCTCACTTCCTGCGTCGTCGGGTGGTCGATCGAGTGTTTGAGGTCACCAAGGATCACGAGCCTCGTCGCCCCGGTGGTCGTGAGCAATCCTTCGACGCGTCGTCGCATCGACTCGGTCTGCGATGGGAGATTGATGCCGCTGTGCCGGAGCGCCGATTCCAGGCCGATGTGGAGATCGCCGATGAGCAAGGCCGTTTCGTCGCCCTCGACAAGGAGGGCGCGCTCGCCGTGGACGGGTTGGGACTTCACGAGTTACCTCTGGGATTGACGGAAACCCGGGAGCGCGATAGAGGTTCCGGTAGGGGAGGCGGGAGAAGGCTTCGGATGTCGGACCCCGAGGTCGGACGCCGACGGGACGTCGTTTGCCGGCCGTTACACGTGCTCCTTCAGCACCCGCGGCAACGCCTCGACCACGTCCGTGGCCAAGAGCCCGTAGCTCTTCTCCGCGAACGCGAAGTCGCCTGCCCTTCCGTTCATGAACGCCGCGACGCGCGCCGCGTCGAACGTGTCCATCTTCTTTGCAAGAAGCGCCGCGACGACGCCGCAAAGGCTGTCGCCGGTGCCGCCGTGGCTCATCGCCGGGTTTCCGGTCTCATTGAGTTTCAGGCGCTTGCCGTCTGCGACCACATCAACCGGGCCTTTGAGAAGGATCGTCGCTTTCAAGGCCTTCGATTGCTCGCTCACGAGCTTCGAACGCGCCTCGATGTCGGCGGGTACTTTCTTTCCCGTGAGTTCCTGGAATTCGCGCTCATGCGGCGTCAGGACCATGGTCTTGTCGAGAAGCGTCGTCTTACCTGCGACAGCGTAGATGGCGTCAGCATCGATCGACACTGGTTTTCCTGCGCGTCCGGCCGCTTTGACCGCGTAAAGTACCGACTCCAAGACCCCACTCGAGCGGCCAAGTCCGGGCCCGATCGCGAGGGAGTCGCACTTCTCAAGCCACCGCTCGAACTCGGTGACGTTCGCCTTGTCGTTGAAGTCGAGTTCGTTCCCCTTGAGCGATCGCGTGATGAGGTTCGGGTTGTAGCTTGAGACCGATGTGAAACTCGATTGCGGCGTCAAGACTATCGCCAGGTCCGCACCTGTGCGCATTGCAGCCATCGCGCAGATGACCGGTGCGCCGTGGTAGGGCCCGCCGGCGATGACCAGGACGGTTCCGCCCTCGCCTTTGTGCTGACTCTTTGCCGGTTTCGGGTAGAGGGTCATGTCGCCGGGCCCCGTGTGGGTCTCGGCCTTCTTCGGTATGCCGATGTCGCGGATGAGGATGCGGCCCGAGTTCTCCTTCGTCATCCCTTCCTTGATGTCGTGGAACGTGACCGTCACTTCTGGCTTGATCGCGACCTCTGTCCCAAGGCCGGTCGGGACGTCAACGGAGACGATCGTTTTCTTCAATTTGTTGACCATCTTGACGAGCGACTTGTACGGCTCGTCGAGTTCGCCCTTTATCCCGGCGCCGAGAAGGGAATCCACGATGGTGTTCGCCTGGGTGATCCGGTCCTTCAGCACTTCCGGGCTCAAGTCGATGGCCGAAACGACCTTCACCTTGCTCGGGAGGTTGCTGAACGCCTCGCGGTTCAATTTGGACTTGACCTCGGCCTGGGGCTTTGCAAGGACCACGTCGACCTCGAAGTTCTCCGACAGGATCCGCGCCGCCACGAGTCCATCGCCGCCGTTGTTCCCGGGGCCCGCAAGGACGGTGATCTTCCCGGCCGTGTGGAGCTTCAGGACTTCCTCCGCTACGGCCTTGCCGGCGTTACGCATAAGTGAGTTCAGCGGGACGCCGAGCGCCTCCGCATTGCCATCCAGGACCCTCGCTTCGGAAAAAGTCAACATCGGATTTACCGCAGCCTTATATATCTCGGGTTCATTAAAATTTCCCACGCCCACGCGGCAAGTAAGCACTCGGCTTCAAGTGCCGTTGGGCGTCAATACAGTGAGGAAAACCCATGATACCCGGCGGACGGGGCATGAATCCCCGAAAAATCAACCAAATGATGAAATCGATGGGGATCTCCGTCGAGGAGATCGATGGTGTCGAGAGCGTCGTCATCACGACACCCGAAAAGGAGTACGTTTTCACCGACGCCGAGGTGTCGATAATGAAAACGCCTCAGGGGAAGACCTACCAGGTCGTCGGCGAGCCCGAGGTCCGGAGCCGCGCACCCGGCGGGAAATCGGCCGCAACGACGCCGAAGGGGCCCAAGTTCACCGATGACGACGTCGCCCTCGTGATGGCGCAGACGGGGGCGCCGCGGGAAAAAGCCGTCGCCGCCCTCGAGGAGTGCGACGGCGAAATCGCAAGGGCCATCGTGTCGCTTGGCGGCTCTTGAAGGCGTTCGCGGCCTTGGATTGAGCTACGTTTGTGGCGCGTGGACCGGCTCCGATGGCGTTGGACGCGCGGCGGAGTCGAACTGCATCACGAGACCGCCGACCTTGGTCGCGGCAAAGTTGTAGATGAGGGCGCCGAAGGCGCCCATGACGTAGCCCAGGATCCCGAAGAGTATGGGGAAAATGATTAGGGATGCGATTCCGAACCCGGCGAACCCAGGCCCGCCTCCTGGTGTGGGGATCGCGAGGGCGATGGCGGCGAAGAGGGCGCCCTCCAATAGCCCAACGAAGCCAAGGATCAGCGCATACATCTTGGCGAAGGATCTCACACCCACGCGAACCAACACAAGCGTGTCGCGCATGGGCTTCCAGCGCCGCCGCTCCGGATAAGGCCTTCGAAAGGGAGCTACAGCCGCGCTATCGAGTCCAAGAGGTCCGTCACCCTCGCGGGTTTCGTTTCCCGCTTCATTTCCGAGACGAGTCGCTCATAGTATGCGACTTGCGAGCGGATACCGGCGAGCTCGCGCTCGATGGCTGCTTGCCGCTCGCGCCACTTCTCAAGTTCTCGAAGGGTCTCCAGGATCGCCTCGTCTCGCATTGGATTAGCGCACCCGACTTGGTTAGCCGCTATTTAAGGGTTGTTGATGGAAAACGGAGCCTGACGAAAGCACCGTTCTGCCATGGTAGGCGCCAAGCACGGCACCACAAGCGCCCACTTGTGAAGGGCCTACCTTGTGCACTTGACGTTGCTCATCATCCCGCCCAGCTGGGTTTGCCATTGCGTGCCGACGAGGGCTTCCCAGGTGGAAAAGTCGTTGGCCGTCCCTTGGCTTCCAATTGGTAGGTTGGTCGAGGCCGGGACCTCCGTCTGGGCCAAGCCGACGGCCGCGACAAGCGTCGACGATTGCGTGCATTCGAATTGGACCACGACCGCTTTGCCCTTCACCTTCGCGCCGTTCACGGTGAGCGTCGCGTCGAAAAGCTCGTAGGCCAGCGAGTTCCCGCCGACGTTTTGGACCCCCGTGCGGTCGGTCGTCGTCGTGATCCCACTGTCCTCAAGCGTCTTGTCAATCTGCTCCCGTATCACGGGCTTCACATCGTAGATGGGGACCTTCGTGACCGTTGCGACGGACGCCGACCCGAGCGGCAGCGCGTCGCGCTCGTAGGCGCGTAGCGTTATGAGGATCTGAGCGACGGTGAGGTCCTTTTTGTCGTCCTTGTCCTTCGTGGGGTTGTGGATCCAGCCCGTCGCCAGCGCGGAATCCGGGATCGTGGCCGCGACGAAGTTGGAGTTCGAGATGCAGCCCGGGATGGCGACCAAGGCGGCAAGGAGAAGGCTAGGGAAGGCGCGCATGGGTCCATGTAGGCCTACTCCAAGGCTAAAAGGTTTGTCGACGCGTCCTAGCGGACGGGTCGTCGAGTGCTCGCTTCCGATACCGCCTAGAACCGGGGAAGATAGGCGCTTTGGCGCGTCATGCGCCCCGGGGCGATGTCAAGCCGCTCGCCCCGTTCCAAAGCAAGTAGGCGCGCTTTCGTCGGAAGGCCCGCCCCGTAGCCGCCCATCGATCCGTCGGCCGCGATGACACGATGGCACGGGACGACGATCGCGACCGGGTTGCTGCCGTTGGCGCTTCCCACTGCCCGAAACCCATTCTCCGAGCCGCAAGCGTTCGCGAGGGCCTTGTACGAGCACGTCGAGCCGTACGGGATCTCTTGGAGGTGCCTCCACACGTTCTTTTGGAACTCCGTCCCTTCCAGGAAATCCACAGGGACTGTGAAATCCCGCCGCTTTCCGGCGAAGTATTCGGTGAGCTCACGCGCCGCTCGCCGCAGCATGGGCGTCTCGGCGCGCGAAACCTGGAACCCGTCCGCTCGAAGGGTTTCGCCGAAATCCTCGCGAGGCGAGAGGAAGTTCAGCCGGACGAGCGCCTTGTCGGTCGTCGCGAGGCCGAGCGGGCCGACGGGACTCTCGAATACCGAATAATTCACCTTGGTGGGCATGGACGCGAATCTCGTCACGCCCTCTTCAACCCTACTCCTGAGGCTTCAAAACTGTCCGTCGCCCACGTGGAACGAAGCGCTGGGCCGCTCTAATGGTTCCAGATGTTCCAAGGGTGGTCACGGTCACGGTGGCCGTTGGCCGCCCCGCCCACGTGATTCCGGTAAGGGCGTCGATGGCGTCACCCTTCATGATGTGAGGAACGCGAAGGATACCGACGCCCTCTTCGTAGGCGATCAGCGCCGGTTTCCGAATGGCTGGGCCGAGACCGGAAACGTGCCGGCTCAGGACACCGAGTATCGAGCCTTGCACATCACGTTTTGGCGTACTCGTCGGCTCCACCTTGAAGACGATGTACCGGTTTCGCCCCACGCGGTCCTTGACCGTCATCCAGGTCCACATCGCGCTCCCGTATTTTCCCCTTATGCCGCATCATGCGCGTTTGCCGCCCGACGGCTCCCCTTTGGCCAACGCCCGGCGGGCCACCGGGGACCGGAACGCCGTCGCGGCAAGCGTATTCCGCCGCCACCCAACAATTAATTACGGCTCCGCGGGTTGACAGCGCGTCAATGGTGAACACTTCGACGACACTCGCGGGCCTGAGACTGAGAAGCCCCACGGTCCTCGCTTCTGGTATCCTCGACGAGACGGGAAGCGCCATGCACAGGGCTGCGCGAAGCGGCGCGGGGGCGGTCGTCACGAAATCCATCGGTGCGAAGCCCCGCGTCGGTTACGCGAACCCGAGTTGCATCGAGCTCGACGGAGTCGGTGTCCTCAATGCCGTCGGCCTTCCGAATCCCGGTGTGGAGAACGTGGCGCAGGAGCTTTGGGCGGCCGCAAGGGGCGGCGTCCCCGTAATCGCGTCGGTCTTCGGCGGGACCCCCGAGGAGTTCTCGGAAGTGGGCGGCATGATGGCCGGTTATGGGGCGCAAGCCATCGAACTGAACCTGAGCTGCCCGCACGCGAAAGGCTACGGGACGGAGATCGGGACGGACCCCGCGTTGGTCACCGAGGTCGTTCGAGCGGTTAAACAGCGGGTACGCCTACCCGTGTTCGCAAAATTGGCCCCGAACGTCCCCGACATCGCGGGGCTGGCGAAGGCCGCGGTCGCCGCGGGCGCAGACGGCATCACCGCGATAAACACGGTGAAGGCGATGGCGATCGACGTTCGCGCCGGGCGACCCATACTTGCAAACCGCGTCGGTGGCCTCTCCGGCCGCGCGATCAAGCCCGTCGGTCTCAGGGCCGTCTATGAGATCGCCCAAGAGGTCGATGCGCCGATCATGGGCGTCGGCGGCGTCTACACGGGCGAGGACGCGCTCGAATACATCATGGCCGGTGCCTCCGCGGTCCAGGTGGGTAGCGCCGTCATGGAGCGTGGGTGGGACGTGTTCGCGAAGATCGACTCGGAACTCAAGGCACTCCTGGACGAATGCGGCTATCCGTCGGTCGAGGCGGCACGGCGCGTGGCGGTGACGGCAAAGTGACGTTCACCACACGTGTCACCCGGGTCGTCGAGGAGAACCCCAAGGTCCGCACCATCCACTTCCGGCACGAGAAGGCGGGCGAAGCGCGCCCCGGCCAATTCGTGATGGTGTGGATCCCCGGCGTCGACGAAGTCCCAATGTCGCTTTCAAAGGCAGGGCGCGAGTGCGCAGTGACCGTGGGGGCGATCGGCGACGCTACGTCGGCGATGGCCGGGATGAAGAAAGGGGACGTCATCGGCATCCGCGGCCCATACGGGCGACCGTACTCCATGACCCACCGAAGAATCCTCTTCGTCGGGGGCGGGACGGGGATCGCGTCGATCGCGACCGCTGTCGAAGCGCACAGGAAAAAGAGACGCTCATGTACCGTCGCCCTAGGTGCCCGGACAAAGGAGCTCATCTTCTTTGCCAACCGCTTCAAGCGCGCCGGAGCGAAGGTGAGGATCACGACGGACGACGGCTCGATGGGCGAGAAGCGCTTCGTCACGGATACGGTCGAAGAGGAGCTGCGCCGCGGCGCGTTCGACGCCGTGTACACCTGCGGGCCCGAGAAGATGATGGCGCGCGTCGTCGACATAGCGAACGCGGCCCGCGTCGAGGTAGAAGCCAGTCTGGAACGTCACATGCGCTGCGGTTTTGGCATATGTGGCGCTTGCACGCTCGACGATGGGGGCGAGCGCGTCTGCCAGGAAGGGCCGATGTTCACGGGCAAAGAGCTAAGGAAGATCACGGAATTCGGGAAGTACCACCGCGACGCGTCCGGACGCAAGGTAGCGTAGTACGCTTCCGCCGGACGAGCACCGGCGACGGCCGCTGGCGCCGCGCGTTTCGTGTCCTGGGGCCAGAATTGATTCGATTGGAGGGTCGCTGCCCGGAAATTGCCTTATTTCGGCGATAGACGGTGCAGTTCGGAATAATATTTAAGAATCCGCGGGCTTAATCCTTCGTGGTGCGGAAATGGCAGTAGGATTCGTACTGATTTCAGCGGCCCCGGCAAAAGAGCACGAGGTCTACAACGCGCTTTTGAAAGTGCCAGAGATCGTGGAACTCCACCCGCTCTTCGGCGAATATGACCTCATCGCGAAGATCGAAGGGCCAGACTTCGACACCCTCGGGCAGATAATCGTGAACAAGGTACGCACCATCCAGGGCGTCATGGACACGAAGACCCTGACCGGGACCCGCTTCTAGCCGAGGCGTCCGGCACGTTCGCTTGCGTGCGGCGCGGCTCGTCGCGCTAGTCGCACGAGTCGAAGGAGTCATGCTTTAAGTAGCGGCGGCCATTTCACGCCCGAGAAGAGAACATGGCCGTAACATCTGACGTATTCCTTAGCACGCTTCTGATTTCCTTCGGCGTCTTCACGCTCCTTGCAGGGCTGTTCACGGCCTACTTCGGTGCTGGCCGGAGCCGTCGCATCGGCTTGGCGCTCACCATCGTCGGCCTTTTGTCGGTCCTCATCTTCGCGGCGTTCACGTGGCCGATAGCCCCCGGGGCCGTCGCCCCCATCTGGGACCCCGAGAACACGATACTCGCCATCGTCGCGGTGCTTGCCGCCGGAGTCGGGGCCTTTGTCTCGATGGGTGTTTTCTTGATGGCGATAATGCGAGCCTAGTGGCTCGCATTTCGTCTCGCGAAGCTTCGCTCCGCTTCGACCATAATGCGCGCCTAAGCGCGCATTTGGCGGAGCGTACGAACCGCTTGCGCCACCGCGATAATGCGGGCTTGAGCCGGCATTTGGCGTCGCGCACTAAAGATGCGCTTGGGTGATCATGCGGGCCTGACGGTTCGCATTAGGTCTGGCCGCGCGACCAAGTGGGCTCAAGGTGTTTTTCCGTTGAAAAGTCGCTCGACATACGTCGGATTGGGGCGTTTGCATCCAAGGTACCCGCCATGCGAAAGGCGTCACGAAGGGCGCAGGGTGAATTTCTTGCGCCGCGTGTCCGCCCGCGGATGAGGAACCGTCACCCGCCCGGCAATTCTTCAGGCATTCAGGATTCGGCGAGTTTGGCACACAGTTCGCCAGATTCTGAGCTCAGCACACCTAACATGGCCCTCGTGTTTGGTCGTTCCACGTGGATTCCGTCAAAGAACGCGCCCGGATCGCCGCCGAAAGTCTCCACGCTTGTGAAATCGTAGAGGCGGATTCCGATTTGACAGAGACTTTTGAGCTCCACGATCATAGCATAGTGAGCGTCGTTGAATTTGGGCGTGTCCATGGCGGCGAGCAATGCGGGATGCACGGGGGTCATGATGATTGAAACATTTACACCGGCAGAACGCGCTTCGTACGAGAGCCGTCCTATGCTAGTGTCGTTCACTGGTCGGGGGTCAACGATTCGAGAAAGAAGTTCGTCGCGGGAATCGACCATCGATGCAACGCGCTTGGCAAGTACCTCCGCGGGAGTTTTCACCCCATCGCCCCGCCCTCCATAAAAGTCCCTCAGGGAATAGCCGTCTGGTGCATATTCCCCAGACAAGACCGGGGTCCCCAGTACGAATCCGGCCAGGACCTTCAGACTATCGCGCAAATATCTTGCCGAAAAAGACCCCATCAGCAATCTAGCGTCGTCCGTCGGCGTCGCCGCAACGGCGGCCGCAGCCTCGGGTAACTGGGCCGCAAGCGGCGGCGTCGCCAGCACCTGCGGATGTGCGTCTCTCCCAATGGCATATGTAAGTTCGCTATCTTCGAGCGCCAACAGGATGTGCGCGGGGGCTCGTCCGCTCGCGACCGCGTACCGGTATATTGCCAAGTAGTCACCGGGCTTCCCACCGGGCAGGGCGAAGTTGAAGGCCGAACGACCAGTGAACTCGGAATAATCCGTCGGTGCAAACGTCATCGCCTTTGACGAGCCCAGAATCAGTGTTTCCGGGGCGCTCTTCATCGCATGGAAAAGCGCGATTTTTGCGTAGGCGTCATTTCTAGCGTATGGTTGAAAATATTGCGTGCTGAAGTCGCCATGGGGATTTACAAAGTAATTCAAGCCTAAGATGCTCCCCGTGCCAAGACAGAGCGCGGCTAGGAACACTGCGACGAAGCGGTGAGTCGTGGGATTCCTTTTCTCCATGCTAGTTTCTCCGCGGCCGCGAAGCCGGCCAACTGGTGGACCGTTCACGCGCGAGACCGACGCGGTAGGCCCCTAGAATTGGTAGTACAGGAATGGGCTGCTCACCTCTGCAAGCCTTAAGATTGAAATAATCATCAAACCCGCACTTAGAATGGCCCATCTTGGCTTGTGGTCGACCTTCAATTCGATAGAAGGTTTTGCGCCCCAGCAAAAGGCCGCTAGGCCGCAAAGCACTATGGCAACCTCTGCAAATGTACGCCACTCCCGTTGAACATCCAAAGCGAAAAGGGCCTGGATGACGAATAGCGCCGATGTCAGGTCGGTGGCGCGGAAGAAAACCCAACCAAACGTGACGGCGGCGTAAGTCGTGAATCGTTGAACCAAGACAGGAGCCGCGTCCCAGGGGCGCCGGAAAACGTGGTAAGTTGCCAACAGGGCTCCGTGGTAGACGCCCCACGCGAAGAATACCCATCCCGCCCCATGCCATAGGCCGCCAATGGCCATCACCACGACGAGATTCAGTACGGTCCGGATCCAGCCCAATCGATTCCCGCCGAGCGGATAGTACAGATAATCGCGAAGCCACGAAGACAGCGAAATGTGCCATCTCCGCCAGAAATCCGAGGGGTTACGGGCCTGGTACGGTGCGCGAAAGTTGATTGGAAGCTCCAATCCGACCAGGCGGCCGAGACCGATGGCCATGTCGCTATAACCCGAAAAGTCGAAGTACAGTTGTAACCCGAACCCAACAAGGGCCAGCGCCGCGCCCATGCTGTCGAGCGATGCCGGTGACGCCCACAACTGGTCTACATAGGGGGCGATGCCGTCGGCGACAATCACTTTCTTTGCAAGTCCGATGGAGAACAGGGCCACGCCCCCGACAACTCTTGGCACATGCGTGGGCGCGCCCATGTTGGAAAGCTGCGAAGAAAGACCCTTGAAACGGACAATCGGTCCAGCGACCAGGTCGGCGAAGAGAGTGATGAACGCGAGGTACGAAAGCAGGTCGTGTGTGGGCTGGATTGTTTTTCGGTAAACGTCTATGGTGTAACTCAGCGACTTGAAAGTGAAGAATGAGATTCCCACCGGCAAGACGATTTCGTAATGCGGGAGGGCAGAATCCGTGCCAACCAGCGACAGGAGAGTGGTGGCGTTTTCGACCACGAATCCAGCGTACTTGAAGAAAACAAGGATTCCCAAATTAAATGCGATTGACAGGCTTAGGTACTGAAGGCGACGCGATCCTTGTGCGCGCGCAATCAGGCCTCCTAAAGCGTAATCGACCGCGGCGACCGCAAGGAGCAGGCCTGCAAATCGAACGTCCCACAGGCTGTAAAACGTCAACCCAGAGGCAATCAGTACACCCAGCCGCCACCTCTTGCTTGCCACAATCCAGAACAAGAACAGCGTTATTGGAAGGAAGACGCCGAGAAAACAAAAGTCGTTAAACAGGGCGCGGCACATTTGATGATGCACGTCGAGAGGCTGGCCCATACATGAAGCCTTCTGAGCGATTTCTGCCCCGCGCTCCTTACGGAAATCCGGCCATTGGTGCGGTTGGCACCCCACCGTTTATTACCACCTTCTCCACTTGGCTCGACGTTGAGCCGGGCATATTACGCGGAACTCATCTCGCGCCTTGCCGCGGGCGAAGCGTCGACCAAGGACGACGTCCACAAGATCAAGGTCGAGCTCGCTCGCCGCCACGAGATGTCGGCGATCCCGTCCGACGCTGACGTGTGGAACGAGGCGTCCGGCGAGCTCAAGGAACGTCTGCGGTCCCTTCTCACCATCAAACGGACGCGGTCCATCTCCGGTGTCGCGGTCGTCGCTGTGATGACGAGCCCGGCTTACTGCCCGCATGGGACCTGCCTCTATTGTCCAGGCGGGCCGGACTGGGAGCGGCCGGCGGCGCAGGCGTACACCGGCCTCGAGCCGGCGGGAGCAAGGGGCCTTCGCAACGACTTCGACCCGTTCAAGCAGACCTATGGGCGCTTGCATGAGATCGAACGCATGGGACATCCGATCGACAAAGTGGACCTCATCGTCATGGGCGGCACCATCACGTCTCGCGCGGTCGCTTACCAGGAAGGGTTCGTGAAGGGGTGCCTTGACGCCATGAACTGTGTTGACGGGGGCGAGCCGGCGCCCACGCTCGAGGAATCCGTCTCGCGAAACGAGGAGGCCCGCGTGCGCTGCGTCGGCATGACGCTTGAGACGCGTCCCGATCAATGCTCGCCGCAACAGATCCAGAAAGCGCTTGAGATGGGCGCGACGCGCTTCGAACTTGGCGTGCAGTCGACGCGCGACGACGTCTTGCGAAACGTCGCGCGTGGCCACGATGTACAGGCGACGATCGATGCAACTCGGCGCCTAAAGGACGCCGGGCTCAAAGTCGGTTATCACATGATGCCGGGGCTACCGGGCTCGTCGCGGGAGCGTGACATCGCGTCGTTCCGCCGGATATTCGAAGACCCTGATTTCCGCCCGGACATGTTGAAGATATACCCCACGCTGGTCATCGCCGGCACCGGGCTTTACGAGTTCTGGAAGCGCGGGAAGTACCACGCGATGACGACGGAAGAGGCGACCGACCTAGTGCGCGAAGTCATGTCGTTCGTCCCCACGTGGGCGCGGATAATGCGTGTCGACCGGGACATCCCGACAACGGAGGTCGAGGCCGGTGTCATGAAAAGCAACCTGCGGGAACTGGCGGAAGAGGATGGGAATTGCCGGTGCATCAGGTGTCGTGAGGCCGGGCATAAGGCACGACGAGGGATCCACGTCGATCCCGGATCCGTCGGTGAGTACGAGGAGGTCTACGAGGCGGCGGGCGGGAAAGAGTATTTCCTGACGGTCGAGGACAGGTCGCAAGACATCCTCCTCGCGTACCTCCGGCTCCGTGTTCCATCGGAGGGAAGCGCCGCGTTGGGCGCACCGCATCTTTCATGCGCGCCGGGTCACGCCTTCGTTCGTGAAGTGAAGGTCTTGGGTCATCACGTTGCGATAAGCGATGCGCCGGAAGCAGGGGAGCTCCAACATCGCGGATACGGTCGTCGCCTCCTGGAGCGGGCGGAGGGGATCGCCCGGGGTGATGGTGTGCGGAGGCTCCTCGTGACGAGCGGAGTGGGCGCACGGGCCTATTACGGGAAGCTCGGCTACGAGCGGGTCGGGACTTACATGGGACGGACCCTTGCGTAGCGCCATACATACAAGTACCTACCTCTTGGAAGGTGCGAAGTTGCTGCAATCAGACGTCTCTCGGTTGGGACACGGGAAGCGCCCCAAGATAGGAATATTGGTAGAAAAGTCTAATAAGTAGAAAAAACTACCAATAGTCATGGCGACTTCGGTGAAGATGCGCCGCGCCGACAAGGAACGCCTCGACAGGCTCCAGGCTGAGATTGTGGCCCGGTCTGGCAAGAGGCTGTCGCAACAGGAACTGCTGGCGCTGCTCGTGGCACTTGGCGAACGGGACCGGGAGGCACTGACCGGCGAGTTGCGTCCACCCGGTGGTCGGGAACTCGCCGCACTCATGGCGCTTCCCGTCTCCACGGGGAAAAGGACGACCGAGGAGACGATCGACCGCGATCTCTATGGAGGACCCGTTGAGCCTTCTGATTGATACGGGCGTCCTGTTCGCGTTTCTCAACAACGACGACGCGCGCCATGGACAGGCGGTGGGGGCGATCGAACGAATCGCCAGGGGGGAGTGGGGCACGCCGCTCGTCTCTGACTACGTCGTGGATGAGCTCTTCACCCTCATCCGGGCCCGCACGGGCAACCCAGACCTCGAGACGGCCGCGAAACGGCTCCTGCCGTTTCCGAAGCCGATGCTCCCGAGGTTACAACTCGTTCCAGTGGGTCCACGCCACCTCGACGCGACGCTCGCGCTTTTTCTCCGCCACCGCACGCGGCGGCTGTCGTTCACGGACGCGAGCATCCTCGCGCTCATGCCGGAACTCGGCATCGAGACCCTTGCGACCTTCGACGACGGTTTCGATGGCCTCGCCGAGATCGTGCCGTAGCCGAAACACTCAATCGCAAACATCTGCGGAGGAGCGCGCGGTGATCGTCTTGGCCCGAGCGACCATGGACCGCCGTCAGAACATCGGCAGAGGGCCAGGAGGCGGCCTCGGGAACGCCGCCTCGATCTCGCGCAGATCGTCATTCGTCAATACCCATCCGACGCCGCCCGCGTTCTCCCTCGCGTGTTCCACCTTCTCGGCCTTCGGTATGGTGAAGACGCTCTCGTTGCGCGTCAGGAAGTTCAGCGCCACCTGCCTCGCCGTCTTCCCATGCCGTTTCCCGATGTCTTCCAGCACGCGTAGTCCCTTCACACCGCCCGGCGGCCAGGGCACGTAATCACCGCCGAACGGGGCGTATGCGACCACCGCGATGTCGTTCCGTTCGCAGTAGGGGATGACGCCGTTCTCGATGCCCCGGTCCGCGACATGGTAAAGGACCTGGTTGCAAGCGATCGGCCGGCTCGAAAGGTGCTTCGTCGCTTCCTCCAAGTCGGCCACGTCGAAGTTCGAGACACCGATGTGCCTCGTCCATCCACGCTTTGCGACCTCCTCGAGGCCGTGCATCGCGCCTCGAAGATCGAGCGTGTCCTCGCGCCAGTGAAGGAGGTATACGTCCAAGTGGTCGGTGCCGAGGCGTTTGAGACTCGCCTCGCACGCGGCGACGACGCCCTCCCGTGTCGCGTTACGCGGCAGCACCTTGCTCACGAGGAAGACGTCGTCGCGGCGGTTTTGGATCGCGCGGGCGACCACTTCCTCGCTGCCGCGGTAGAGTTCCGCCGTGTCGATGTGGGTCATGCCAAGGTCGAGGCCGGCCTTGAGCGCCTGCTCCGCACGCTTGGCGTTCTTCAGTTGCCACGTACCTTGGCCGATGACGGGGACGTCGATCCCTGTAGGCCCAAACGCGCGAGCGTCCACGCGGGATGCAACGAGCGGCGGCCATTAGAGATTTTTGGCGCGCTCCAAAGCGGCCGGCCGTCGATGGGCGACGGTAGTCCCGTGGTGCGGTAATCCTTATGAGGAGCGGGCGTCGTGTTTTCGACGTGGCCGGCTTCGCCATTGAAACGACGGGACTCACAAAGACCTTCGAGCGAAAGCCCGAGAGGGGGATCAAGGGGTGGTTCGACCGACGTCCAAAGGCCACGATCACCGCCGTCGACCATGTCGACCTCCAGATACGCGAGGGGGAACTCTTCGGCCTCCTGGGTCCCAACGGGGCTGGAAAGACCACACTCGTGAAACTGCTCTCGACCCTTCTACTTCCGGGATCCGGAAGCGCCAGGATATGCGGCCTCGACATCGAACGCGATGCGGATGCCATCCGTCGAAAGGTCGGCGTCGTCCTGGGCGGCGAGAGGGCGTTGTACTGGCGCCTCACCGGCCGCGAGAACCTTTGGTACTTCTCCCAGCTTTACAACATGCAAGATGCTCCCGCGCGCAATCGCATCAAGGAACTTCTCGACGTCGTGGGAATCGCCGACCGCGCGGATGAGCGCGTCGAGAACTATTCGAAAGGCATGAAGCAGCGCCTGCACATCGCGCGTGGACTTCTCACGGACCCCGAGGTGCTGCTCCTCGACGAGCCCACGATCGGCCTCGACCCGCAGGCCGCGCGCACCCTCCGCTCGCTTGTGAGCGAGGTGGCGCGCGGGCTCGGGCACACGGTCGTCATGAGCACGCATTACATGTACGAGGCTGACGCGCTTTGCGACCGTGTCGCCATAATGAACCGTGGAAAGATAGTCGCGTGCGATTCGCCGGCGGCGCTCAAGGGAAGGCACGCGGACGGCGGGGCGTTCCTCGTCTCCGTGCGGACGGCCGGCGGAGAAGACGTCCGCCGGGGCCTCGAACAGGCGGGAAGCGTGGGCGCGGTGATATCGGAGACCAACGACGCGGCGACGGGTGTCGTGACTTTCAGACTTGCCATCCGGGCGGGGGCCGCCGACGAAGCACCGCAGGAACTCGCACGCGCGGTCGCCGATGCGAAAGGACGCCTTGTGGCGCTTCGGCAGGAGGAGCCCACGTTGGAGGACGTATTCGTGCGGCTCACGGGGGAGACGCTCGGCGTGGACGCGCCTCCGGGGGGAAAGCCGAGCGTTGAGTGAGATCGGTCTCGCAGCCTATCCGCGCGCGTTGCGTGCGAGCATGTTCAAGAACTGGCGCCTCTCGACGAGTTATCCGAGTTGGATCATCAACCGGCTCATCGGCCCCATAGTCTGGGTCGCTCTCTCCGTCTACGCGTTCACGGGACTAGCGGACCCCGAAAGCGTCTCCAAGGCGTTCGAGGCGTCCGGGGAGACGGCCTCCTTCACGGGTTTTCTCGTCCTCGGCCAGACCGTCTTCTCATTCTTCATGGGCATGAACTGGCGCGGCGGCATGGCGATCCAGCGGGAACGTTGGTACGGGACCTTGGAGATGGTGCTTCTTGCGCCGACGTCCCGAGTCGCTTTCGTCCTGGGGGAAGCGCTCTTCGGGCTCCTTGACAGCGGATGGACGATTTTCCTCGCGATGTTCGTCGGTTTCATGCTCTTCGGCGTGGAATTCCACGTGGCCGATCCTCTCGCCGTCGTCGTCGTGATAACCCTGACGCTTCTTTCGATGGTGAGCCTCGGCCTGTTCTTTTCCGGTTTCTACATGTTGACGCGCGCCGCCGGTCCGATGTCGCAAGCGATCCAAGCACCCGTGCGGTTCCTCTCCGGGACGCAGTTTCCCGTGGGTGCACTCCCCATCGCCCTTCAAGGCGCGGCATATGCGATCCCCGTTACCTTTGGGCTCATCGCGGTCAGGGGAACGCTCCTTGGGGGCCAGCACCTCGACGCCCTTGGCCCACAGATGGCGGCGCTTGTAGGAATGACCATCGTATTCTCCCTCGCTGGTGCTTGGCTCATCGGCGACATGGAGAAACGCGCAAAGAGGAACGGGACGCTCCATGCCTATTGAACCAAGCCCGGCCGCGCCAGTTTTTTCGAGGACGACGCTAGCGTGGGGCCGCACCTTCCGCGCGACATATGTTTCCAACTTCAAGGGACAACTGCGGTATTACACGACCTCCGGCTGGATGATTTCATCGCTCCTCTCACCAGTCTTTCTCCTCGCAAGCGCCGCGGTCATAGCCCATTTCCTGGCGGGCGGAGGCGTGCCGCCGCGCTTCTTCGAACTCACCGGTTACCCCGACTACCTCGCCTTCGTCGTCATCGGTCTCGCGACGAACGGTCTAGTGAACAGCGCGCTCGACGACGGCGGCACGGCCATCTACGACGAGGAGTCTGCGGGAACGTGGGACCTCATCGCGCTCACCCCGACGAACCGCTTCGTGTGGATTTTCGGTAAGACCTTGGCCGGCATGACGGCGAGCATCCTCGACCTCGTCATCGTCCTCGCGGCGGGTGTCTTGATCTTCGGGATCGTCCTCACGCCGGCGAACCTGACGGTCGCCTTGGTCGGCCTTTTACTGACTCTCATCGGGCTCCAAGGCTTCGGTTTTCTCATGGCGGCGGCCGGTCTCTACTGGAAACAGCCCTATGCCCTCGCGATGCTCTTCAGCCCCGTGTTCATCTTCCTTTCTGGGATGGTATTTCCAGTCGAAGCGCTGCCCGGTTGGGTCCAAGCGATTTCAAGTGCGTTCCCGTTGACCCACGGCCTCCACATCATGCGAGACGCGGTGCTCCTTGGCAAGGGCTTCACCGATCTCACACAATCGTTCTCGATGCTTGTCCTCACAGGCGCTGCATTCATGATCGTCGGGTTCGCCGCGTTCGCCGCCATGGAAAAAAGGGCAAGACGGCACGGCGTGTTGGGAAGATACTGACGAATCCTGTCGGGGCGGGATTTCGCCGGCTCCCTGCGGCCCGTATTGGAACATCTCGGAGGAAGCACGTTTCGCGCACTTCGCCAAGATCATCTCGACGTTCTGTGGGCTTGGACGGTCCCACAGCGCCTTTTCGAAGTAGACGCTCGCCTCGCAGTAGTCATCGCGTAAGGATCGCGGATGCCGGTGCCCATGCGCATGGCCTTCTCCGTGGGCGCCACCCGTTGGAAGCGATCGGTCACGCAACAACTCGTCGTGCGGGGCCGGCGAAGCTCAGCCTTTTTCCGCCGCCTGTGGGGAGAATCATGAGAATCCTTATCTATGCGTATAGATAATCTTCATGTATGCCCGCCACCAAATCCGAACCCATGGACAAGATGACCTTCACGGTGCCAGCGCGCATCAAGAAGCGTGCCCAGGCGAGAGGCGACGTGAATTGGAGCGCGGTTGTGGCCAAGACCATCGAGCAGAAACTCGCATCATTGGAACTAGCCGACCGCCTCGCGGCCAAGTCGCAACTCACCGAGGCGGATGTTGACGAGATCGCCGATCTGGTCGACTCGGCCATGGCGAAGCACTTCGGGCTTGCATGAAGATCGTTGTCGACGCCAACCGCTTCTTTAGCGCGTTATTGAAGGACGGCCCCGCGCGAAAGGCCATATATGAGACGCGGGCGGCGCTCTTCGCTCCCGAGTTTCTGAAAATCGAGCTCGCCCGACACCGCGAAGAGCTCCAACGGAGGAGCCGCCTGACGCCCACGGATTTCTCGAAGCTCATGGACGAGGTTGCGGCCCAGATAGTTTGGGTCCCCGACGAAGCGATCCACGCCCACCTTTCCGACGCCGCGAGGGCGATCGGCACGGTGGACATATCCGACGTGCCGTATCTCGCATCTGCTTTGGCGATCAAGGCCGACGCGATCTGGAGTCACGATCTCGATTTCGACAAGCAGACGCTCGTTCCACGGGTCCCACACCCGGACTCACGCCCATGAGGCTATCACGGCGTCGCGTGTCATACGACCGACGAAGAACACCTTTGCACGCATTCCGCCAACATCAGCTCCACGTTCTTGAGGCCTGGAAGATCCACCAAGACAGCTTCGAAATGTGTTTTCGCCCTTGCGTAGTCCTCGAGAAAGTAATGGGCGATGCCGGCGCCCAGCCGAGCGTACGAGGACGCCTCAACGGCGAGCGATTTTTCGAACGCCTCCGCGGCGCCCTCGTTGTCGCCCGTGCCGATCGCCCGATCGCCTTTCTCGCAAAGCGCCCTTGCGGCGGCCAAGCTCGGAAGAAGCGCCTTTCCGTCGGACATCGCGAGCGGGACAGACGTCATCGCGACGACGAGATACCGACCGAATACATAACCGTGCGCGGGCGGGGAACGCCGGAAATGAGCGCGGAAGAGGGGACAAGGCCGAACCGCGGCCTTCGCGCAAACCCGAACCGGCGTAAAGCCCAGATGCGCCCTTCCAATATCCGGGAGCACGGCGACCTTCGAGGGAAAACCGTTGACGCCCTTCTACACCAACGCGGGCTACCACTTGGTCGAATTCGTGGGCGTCGCGATCCTCCATACGCTTCACGCTTCAAGTCGCTCGACGGCCCTTGTGGCGCCGCGCTCCCGGGCGACCTCGGCTTCTATCCTGGCCATGTCGTCGGGCTTCAACCGGAGGTTCTTGGCCAGGGCCTCGAGCGCGCGACGTTCGCGCTCGGTTATCGCCGCATCCGCTGAAAGGTCCTCGAACGTGGCCCTGTAGACCTCCCAACGCCGGAATTCCTGGTATTTCGCTGCATCACCCCCGACGGGAACGACGCGATCCGCGAGCCTGTCCGCCGCACGCTGCAAAGGCGCCAAGGCGAAAAGCAGAAGGCCAGCCGCGATCCCGCCAGCGATGAGGCCGTATTGCGCACTAAGCACGTTCTGGGCGAGTTGGCTCACGACGAAGAAGACGGCCAGGAAGATTGTCGCGAGCGCCCCCTTGGAGAGAGCGAACCTGACCTTTAGGTCGATGTCCAAGAGATGGTACTTGAGAACGCCGTAGCCGAGGCCGACGGCCGGGACAAGGACGACGCCGGTAATGATTATCACCGGCACGATCACGAACCACCCGGGCGGCTCCCCCTGGATAAGGACGACGGCGCCAAGCATCGTGACTATGAACGCGGCTAGGAGAAACGCCATCGGGAAGGCGATCACCCACATCATGTAACGAAGCCGCGACCTCTCGAGCGTGGTCGCCGCTCTCTTGGCACGCCGCCAGAAGATAAGACCCGCGAAAAGCGCCCCTCCAAGAAGGTAACCGAACACGGACAGCGGTCCCGTGACCTCGGTGAAAAACGTCCGACCAAAAAAGAGGGTCGCGAAAATGGTGGCCGAGACCACCAATGGGACAGCGAACAGGTAGGGGCGTCGGGCGACGGTGGGCATCGTGGTTGGATACGTGACGGCAAAGAGGATGTCGAGGCTTGGCAGGAGGCTTGCCGTAAGGGCCACCATTCCGATTGCAATCTCAGAATCGAGCGCTAGATCCACCCGCAGTTCGTTGAGGATCGAACCGATTGGAAGCGTCCCATACGCTAGCGGGTGTAGGACGAGGTAGAGGCCCAAGAGGCGCGCCGGCAGCCTTCCTCCACCCTTGGTGAGGACCAGGACGCCTAGCGCTGCTTCGCCGACGGCGACGACCGCGAACAGCGTGAACAGGGCCTGCGGACCCCACCAATCGGAAGGCCTATGGTAAGTCAGGGTACGCAGCGGCGGATCCGCGAACACCGCCCGTCCTCCCCCTTCCGGGGCAAACCGGAGTTCCACGTCCGGCGGAGCGCCCTCGACACGGATCTCCCGATGGAACACGTAAGGTTGTACATCCTGCTCGCTCACGACTCGATGGAGGATGGACACGTTAGGTTGGAGCGGCCGCGCACCGGGGCCGCTCCCGTCGGCTGCCGACACGCTCACGTTCACCGGCCCGTTCGCGTCGACGGTGATATTGACACTCACGAGCAAGCCCCAAGTGTGCCACTCGTCGTACTCCTTCGAAGCCTCGAGGCGCCGCACGACGAGCGGCACGTCGATTTGCGAGGACGTCTCGCCCGATGCGCTTCGATGGGAGTTGGTGCCCATCGCCGTCGCGCGCAAGGACAAGGAGTAGGTACCGGCGCTCGTGTCCGGCGAAACGGTCACCGAGACGGGAACAGACGCTGTGGCACCGGCTGTGGCCGTCGCGGAGCGCCCGACGCAGCCGAAGCCCGCCGCCGGCGTGCAGGTCACGCTGACGGTGGTCATGGCACCGGGCGCGGCGTTGGGCGCAACATAGCTGACGTTCACGACGAAATCGAACGCCGCCGACTGGTTCTTGGAAATCGGTGCGGCTGGCACCAAGACACGTGGCGCCGAGATCGTGAGTGTCGCGTCCTGGCAGCTTGCGAGTTGTGGATTCCCATCGCAGACGCCTTGGCCGCTCGTGGGCGCCGCGATCAACAATAGGGCAAAGCCTAATGCCGCCGGGACGAAGATGAGCTCTCTCATTCCCCGACGGCGAGATGCCGGTCGATTATACGGTCTTGTCGCCTTGCTTGCCCCTTTGTGCCCTCGGCTGTCTGGGTCGCCTGCGTGGCGTTGCGACGAGCCCCGGCATTCTCTTGCCCGTTGCAAGCTGCAACAGGTCGGAAAACACGACGCACCCCCGAGGCAACGCGTCCCCTGTCACGCGACACGGGGATCAACCGCCGCCCTTGCGGCCACGCGATGTGGCCAGCCTCGTCCCGATGGCGCCAAGGATCGACCCGAACATCACGGCAAAAAGGACCTCGGGTGCGAAAAGAACGGATCGTAACGCCAACGTCAGCGTCCAATCTGCGGCCCCCCGTCCCTCCGACGTCGCATATGACACGTTGTAGGCGCCGCTCGTTGAGGGTGTGAACGCGCCAAGTATGTAGGACGTGGGCACACCGATGTCGTCTTCGGGGTCGAGCCGCTGTGTCTCCGACCAGACGACTTCGCCGCCGGTCGCGCGGGAGATCCTGACGTCGACTTGCATCGAACAGTTGAAGCACGACCGCGTGAGAGTGTCGAGCGCGACGGAATACGTGGTGGACGACGAGAGCGTCACGTTCAAAGTGTCGGCGCCGCCGATCGGCGGTATTTCCGTCGAGGCGACCGTTTGCGCGGCGAACGAATCGTAGAAGAATAGGCCGCCGGACGCGAACGCGCCGATGACGAACGTTGCGAAGACGATCTGGCCGACTTTCGAGCCCTCTCGCTTCCCTTTCGGTTCTCGCTGGGCCCACCATTCGGCGCTCCCGGGTTCCGGCTGACCGCCGGCGGAGCCGTACGTCTGCTCATCGGCCAATGAGGCGGACTCCCATTCTCAGAGATCCCCGTCGGCGATGCGCCTTTCATAGTCCGCCCGGTACCACTTCCTCGTCTTCGTCTTGTTGTTCTCGGTCGTCTCGAACGCCTGGACGAGGACGACATCGTGGACGTGTCCCACGAGGGGGCTCACTTTCGCCTTTATCGATTTCGCGAATTCGGTCTTGAGTTCAGCCCTCATGAGCGAACGGGAATCCTTCGATGCGAGCACCGTCGGCTCCTTCGGGATCGCGTAGACGACGAGCCGGTGCTGACCGCTAACGTCGGTCACCGCGATGGGTTTCGTGTCGACGACCTCGGTATGACGGATTGCGGCGCGGATCTCTTCGCTTGACGTCTTCACGCCGTTGATGTTGATCATGTCGTCGATGCGGCCCAAGTGGCGCCAGTAATCCTTCCCAAGACGCTTCAAGTGGTCGCCGTGTCGGCGGAGAATCTCGCCGTTCGGCCCACGGGGCATCCCTTCATAGTACACGTCGCGGTTGTCGTAGTTGAGGAGTTCCGTGGATTGTCCGATCCAGGGACCGATGACGCCGATCTCGCCATCTTCCGAGGGGTTGCCATGCTCGTCGAAGACCACGAAATCAAGACCCAGCGCCGGGGTCGAAAAAGTCGAGGGCGACCACGGCCTCGCAAGCGTCCCCGTGTTGAGGCCCCCGCCGGTCTCCGTTCCACCGGAATACTCCATGACCTGCGTGTACTCAGCTTTCCCGTCGACGAGTTTTGACGCAAGCCACGAAAGGTAGAAGGTGTCCTCCGGTTGAGACGGTTCGGCCGTGGAGCTGAACAGTCTCACCTTTCCCCAGTCGAGGCCTTCCATCGTCTTGTTCGTCCGCCAGCTTTGCACGATCTTCGGCACGGTCCCGAGCAAGGTCACCCCGGCGTCGCGGACGAACTCGCCGAATCCGCGCGCCGCCGGGTTGCCGTTGTAGAGGGCCATCGTCGCGTCGTTCACGAAGCTTGCGGCGGTGAGCCATTGGCCCATCATCCAACCGTAGCTCGTCGGCCAGCACAGGACATCCTCCGCTTTCACGTCGTGGTGCCAGTAGGCGTCCGATGCGCTCTTGATGGGCGTCACGTGCGTCCAGGGGATCGCCTTCGGGTCCCCGGTCGTTCCGGAGGAGAACAGGACGTTGCTGTGGTCGCCGGGCTTTCGCATGACGCTTGCGAAGTGTACGTCGCTCGATAGGAACTGGCCCCACGTCATGTCCGGGCCGCGCATCGCGGTCGCGAACCCCTTGGTCCATTCGGACGGAAGCACCACGGCGCGAGGAGAACCGGCCTTCTTCGCATTCTCGTAGACTTTGAACTCCTTTCCGCCTCGTGAGTAGGAATCGACCGTGAAGATGAGCGTCGCTTTTGCAATCTCGAGCCGACGGGAAAGCGCTTCGGGCGCGGCCGAGTCCGGGATGCCGACGATCGCTCTCCCGCTCTTGATGATGCCAAGGTAGATGGCGACGGCCTCGACGTTCATGGGCATATAGAGGGCTATCTTGGCGTCGGGGGGAAGCCCCAATCGGTCCAGGCCGTTTGCGATCCTTGCGGCCAGTTTCTCCAATTCGGCGTAGGTGACGCGGCGAAGATTCGTGGCGCCTTCGCGTCGGTAGACGATCGCGGTCTTCGTCCGCTCCGCCTTGAGGTGGCTCTCGGCGATGTTCAACTCGGCGCCTGGAAGCCACCTCGGGGCCGTCGGTTCGCTTTCGGGATCGAGCATCCTGTCGGGCCTCTTCTTGAAGATGATGCCGAGCGTCGCGATCGTGGTCGACCAGAACGCTTCGCGCTCGGTCGTCGACCACCGGTGGAGCTCGCGGTAATCGTTGAAACCTTTCTCCATCATGAGCCGGCCGACGTTCGTGCGGGCGATACTCTCCGCCGTCGGCGACCAGGCCGGGGCCGGACCGTCCGAGGCTTCACGGCCTTCGAACGCGGCTTGGAAAAGCGCCGCGTGGGAAGCGTGGCCGTACGATGGGTCGGCAAGGATCTCGCGAAATGAATCCCAGATCATCTGCTGGCCCGCGGGAGTCCTCGCATCCAAGGAATGGCGTTCGAGCACGTCGTTCGCGCGCTTCGCGAGGTCGGGGGCTGTTTCGGCGTCGACGCCTGCTTCGACCAGCCGCGATGCCTCGAGCCTCGCCACGAAGAGCGGATCGCGGCCCCGATTAATGTAGGTTCGGCCGCCGACGACAGGGATGGGGGGTGAGGCCGCCGTTGGAGGAGACGCGGCCCACAAGGCTTTTTAAGATACCGGTGAATCGTCATTGGATGCAGCGGGGGAGACTAGGATTAGTGGGGGCGATACTCTTCACCGCGACCCTCGCTGGGTGCGTTTCCCCTGCTTCCACGCCGATCGACGTCGCATCGGCGGCGCAGACTTCGATCGGTCCCTATTCGGTGCGCGCTCCCGACGTTGCGCTTCGGCTCTTGGAATCCGGGCACCTCGTGCCGACGATCGGCGACGACGTCCAGATCCACGTAAGGATGGTGCGCCCGGACACGAGCGAGAAGGTCCCGATAATCGTCCAGTTCACGCCCTACACGGCGCCGGGTCGAGGCATGCTCTACGAGCCGATGGTGCCACAGGATTCTCCGGTGCGCCAGACGGTCGGATCGAACGCGTTCAGCAACCTCGAGGACAATTTCGTCAAGCAGTTCGTGAGGCGAGGGTTCGCGTTCGGTTACGCCGACGTCCGCGGCACGGGAGATTCTGGCGGGTGCATGGACCTGCGGGGCCAACTCGACATCGAGGACGCGTACCGGCTAACGGAATGGTTGGGGACTCGCGAATGGTCGAACGGCAAGGTCGGTTTCATCGGAGCGAGCTACCCTGGTAGCGAGGCGCACATCGCGGCGATAGCCAACAACCCGCACCTCGGCGGCGTCATCCCTGTCGTCGCGTCAACGAGCTTCTACAATTACCATCACAAGGGAGGCGTCCCGTACTCGAACCATTTCGGGACGAACACCGGTTACACGCAGAACGCCTACGGTCCGACGCGTAACCCCCAGTACGAGAACTGGCTCGAGCGCCAAGCGACGGAGCCCGCAAAGTGCGACACGTCGTACCAGCTCGCGGTCCAGCTCGATCAGTCGGGTGCTTACAACGCCTGGTGGAACGACCGCAACCTCCGCTGGCGCGTCGGCGAGGCCAAAGTGCCCGTACTCATGGGTCAAGGACTCGCCGATTGGAACGTCAAACCGGACCATATCGCGAACTATTACAACGACCTCGGCAACGCGAGGAAGATACTCATCGCGGGCCAGTGGCCGCACCAGTATCCGGCGAACGCGACGTTGCCGGACGCCTCGGGACCCGGGGACACCGCAAGATTCACCGCTTATGGCGCTTGGTGGGAGTACGCGGTCGCGTTCTTCGATGAGACGTTGCTCAGCGTCCACACCGGACTCTTCGATGAGGACATTGCCTTCATCCAGGGAAGCGACAAAGTCTGGCGCACGTATCCGGGCGAATGGCCGCCGAAGGGTGTAGAGAAACTCATGTTGGGCCTCACTCCGTCGGGCCTTACGCTCGACGGGTCATCTTCCGGCACACTTTCGTGGGACGCCAAACCAAAACAGGTTGCTGGCTCGCCGGTGGCGGCCGACGAGACGATCGGCGCCAGTGAACAGGTCGTACTCGAACTTCCTCCGCTCGCTGGGGCGATCCACACGGCGGGGACGCCGAAGCTCAACGTCACTATCGTATCCACTGCGGCAAACGTGCACCTCGTCGCCGTGTTGGAAGCGACGAACGAGACGGGAGCGTGGGTGCGCGAAAACTACGGCTACCTGAACCCGATCTACAGAAGCGGTCTTGAGACGCCGGAGAAGTTGATCCCTGGCAAGGCCACCCGTGTCACGATCGAGATGTATCCGCAGGAGGACGTGTTCAAGGCGGGGACAAAGCTGCGCCTTATCCTGCGTAGCGTGGACGAGGGGCGCACGATTTCAGCCTTCGATGAGGCCAAGATCATGGTGATGCTCGACGGCGAGCGGCCGGCGGTATTGAAGTTGCCGCTAAGCCCGATTCCATAGGGCGAGGGGGAAGGAATTGTCGCCGGCGCGCTCTGCTCCGCGGCAACCCCATACCCATCGCGGAACTTGGCGAAGCTCCGGTCAACAAAGCCTATATAGAGACCCACCCCTGGATAGCTTATATACTCCAGGTAGCGCCAGAATGTCGTCTATAGCATCGAGACCGACGCAGATCGGCTTCGTCTTCATCCTGCTTCTTGCAAGCCTCTCAGGCTGCGTCGGGACGAGCCCCGCCCCAAGCGAGGGTGCGCCTGTCCAATTCGCTTCCTCCGGGGAGGTGAAGGAGTTCGACCTCTTCGTCCACCACGGCATCATCCAACTCTTCCCTGGCGCAACGGTCCAGGCGATGTTCTTCACCGACAAGGAAACGGCGCCCGCGCCCGGCGAGGTGGTGCACTCGGGCCATGGCACCGTCCCGGGACCGATGATCCGGGTCCGTGAAGGCGACCTCGTGCGGGTCAACGTCCGCAACCTCGCCGCCCCGTTCAACCACACGTTCCACGTCCACGGCCTCATCGTCCCGTGGGAGCAGGACGGCGTCCCGTACCTCACGCAAGCTCCGATCAAGCCCGGCGAGGCGTACACGTACGAGTTCACGTTGAAGCAAAGCGGCACCTATTGGTACCACTGCCACGTCGACGCCGCGCACCACATCGACATGGGGATGTACGGCGCCTTCATAGTGGAGCCCGCAGACAACTCAAAGGAGCCGAAGTTCAACCGCGAGGAGACGCTCATCTTCGACGAGTGGGACACGAGCCACATCCACAATCTCGCCGTCGGCCAGAACGCCATCCCAAAAAGCGGCGACCCGCTTGCGGTCGGCGATTACGCAACGAGGCAGGCGCGAGACGGTTACAACAACCAACAGGTCGCGGCGAACCCGGTGCGTGAGCCGCGCAATTGGTACCCGGAGACGTATCCCCCGTACATGCCGCAGTACAACGCCTTCCTCATCAACGGAAAGGCGTTCCCCGAGACGGAGACCATCTCGGTGGAGACCGGCGACACGTTGCGCCTGCGCCTCATCAACGCCGGCTTCGAGTGGCACGCGATACACCTTCATGGCCACAACTTCTTGGTCACCCACAAGGACGGGTACCTCCTCTCGGCCCCTTACAGGGCCGACACCATCTCGATAGGTCCCGGAGAGCGCTACGACATCGTCGTCGAGTTGAACAACCCCGGAATCTGGATGCTCCAGGATGCGAACGAGCTCTCCCTCCGAAACGACCAGATCTATCCAGGCGGCATGATGACGAGCATCGTGTACAAGTCCTACGCGGACAAGGCGGGCGTGCACAGCCACAGGGCCGCGGATTACCTGAACCTCTACGAGCGCCTCAACGCATGAATGGGGCGCGTCCGCTATCGAGAAGCGCCCGTCGCCGGCGCCCGAGACCCCCGCAGATCCTTTCCTTTCCCCGGCAAACGCGCCCGGCGCGCGAGACCCCCGTAGATCCTTTCCTTTCCCCGGCAAACGCGCCCGGCGTCCTCAAGGCGCGTCGATGCGACGCGCCGGCTTTATCTTGTCTCACCATGATTGCGGCCCATGTTCGGATACCTTCCGTCCGTCTTGGCGCTCCACATACACGATTTCTCCGGCGCGCTCATCGCGATAGTCGGTCTCATCTCATTGGGCCTTGCCGGCGTCGGGCACCTCGCCTCGAAGGCCTCCTCGAACCCGGCCTTGAAGTACGTGACCCTTGCCTTCCTCGTGTTCGGCGCGAAGGGGCTTTTTGCGACGTGGGCGATAGTCACGGACGGTGTTGCGCACGAGGACCTCGAGCTCATCCTCAGCGCGGCTGATCTGCTCGTCGTTCTCTTGCTTGTCGCGCCTCTACTTTCGAAACGGGCGAAGAGCAAGGCATGACGAGCGAGACGCAGCATCGCGTGCTGGACTGCATCCGGGCGTACCCCGGCATACATCTAAGGGGCATCGAGCGCCTTCTAGGGATGTCGAGTGCGCTCGTCCATTACCACGTGCGAGACCTCTTGGCGAAGGACATCATCATCGACGAGGAGCTTCACGGGCGAAGGCGCTACTTCGACGCCGACCCGGCGCGTTCAAAACGGCTTTCCCAAGACGAGCGCGACATCTTGGCGCTACTTCGCGAGGAGGCCCCCATGAACGTCGTGCTGCTGCTTCTTGACGACGGCCCGATGTCCCACGGCGAGTTAGTGGCACAGACAGGCCTTGCCAAGAGCACGGTCACTTACAACATCGACAAGTTGGTCGCGGCAGGGATAGTGGAGAAGGACGAGAAGGGCGACGCCCAAGAGCTGCGTCTTGCCGACGAGAAGCGTCTTCGCGGTCTTCTTATGGGACACGCGCCGACGCCGGACCTCATGCGCAAGTTCAGGCGACTCTGGGAGGACTTCTATTCCGATTGACGCGGCGACCCCTAGTCTCCCCTCGACCCGCCTGAATCGGGCTCAACGACCTCCACTTCGAACTCCAGCTTCTTGAACTCGTCCGGGCGTTGCATGATGACGTACACCTGCCAAACGCCGGGTTCCGTGAAAAAGGCATCCTCGATCACCCACTGGTTCTCGCGCACCCTCTCGGGGATGACGATCGTCTCCGGCTCCCCGGTCCCCGGGGGGGCGAACTTGAGTCCGACTTCCGTCGAGTTGGGTAAGGGCTCGGAGGAGAGCGGGTGAAGCGCCAGACTGACGCGTTGGATGCCGACGGTCACCGGGTTCGGCCGGATGCTCAAGACCACGTGCGTCGTCTTCGTCTCTTGCGCGAGTTCCAGCGGCACTGGCCCCTGCGTGCCCGTCTCCACATCGGCGGAAGGCGGGGCGGTCGACGCAAGAAGCCCCGCCGCACCGACGACAATGAGAAGCAACGACAGCTCGACAGCCACGACGCGGCGCAGCGTCGGCGAAGAGGCCTCGCCCAGAAGGAGCCGTGGGCCCAACTTGTATTGGTTGTAAGCGCCGAGACAAATGAGCGGCAGGATGAGCGACGCCTTGAGTATCACGAGTAGACCGTAGTCGGCGGATAGTAGGCGGTCGACGGTCCCCACATGAAGCCACGCGGCGTACGTGCCCGTCAAGAGGATCGCAGCGACGCTCCCGACCGCGATCGGCGAGAACCGCGTCACGAGTCTTCCCGCCTCCGGCGGCTTCGCCGTGGATAGGACAAGGGCGAAACTCACTAGTCCGCCCACCCATATCGATGCCGCCGTCAGGTGGACGAGGTCGGCGGCCACCGCAAGCGCGGTCTGTTCCCGAAGTGCCGCCGCGTGGCTGCCGCTTGCCGTGAGGTAGAGCGCGGCCACCCCGAGCCCGCCAGTGGCGGCGAGCGCGAGTCGTCGGTATTTTTCAGGCGCGTAGTAGGCGGCGACGCCGCAAGCCGCTGCAAGCGCAAGCGCTCCGGAGCGCGCGACGAGGAATGTGCCGGCGTCGGTCCCGGCGGCGACTTCCACGGGGGCGGCGATACGCGAGGCGAGGCTTTGAAGCACGTAGAGGCCGGCGGCGGCTCCGACAAGACCTAGGATGGCCGGGGGAGCCGCCAGTCGACGCGGCGTATCGCCTTTGCGAAGGATCACCAAGGCGAAGGCAGGGACGCCGACGCTCGCGAAGACGCCCATGTAGAACAATCCTCGCGCAATCCCTTCGTTCTGCACGACCTCAAGCGAGTGCTCTGCGTGCTCGTGGCTTTTCACCTCGTCGGTGAACTTCAAAGTCGCGTTCCCGACGCTGAAGACGAAGGAGCCTCTCGCCGTGTGCGTATCAACGGAGAGCGTCCTCCAATTGACGACGTATATGCCGTCGACGAGGGGCTGCGTCGGGACCCGGATGACGTTCGATTCCGCTTCATCGAACTCCGTCGTTCCAATGCTCACGATCCCTTGGTCGAGGCCCCGCACCTCGGCTTGGGTGTACTCCCGTTCGACGTCTTCCGTGAAGCGGATCTCGACCTCGGCCACCCCCCACTCGGCGTGCCCGTTCGGGGAAGGGTCGGCGCTTTGAAGGACGGCGTGCGCGGCCGCTTCGCCGGAGAATAGGATGAGAAGAAGCGCGCAGACGGCGATCAAGGGACCGTTCGCGCGCTTCATGGTATACGGCCGTCGACTATGGCTTTCGCCGGTAAAGGGCTATCGTTGCGACGAGCCCGAGGACGGCAGCCAACCCCGTCTCTGGGATGGGGCTCGCCTTCGACGAGCCGCCGCCGGAGACCTTGAGTGTGGCGATATCCGCCTTGAGTCCGGTGATATCCGCCTTTAGTCCGGCGATTTCTGCGTTGAGGGCGGTGATGTCTGCGGCGAGCTCGTCCGGCAACGGTTGCTCCTCGGGCCACATGATCGCCGCTAGGGAATCGATGTCGTGTTGCGGGGGCAAGGTCTGATCTATGGCGGACCCGTTGATGATCCCTTTTATCTTGAGCGAGTAGATTCCGGGCTCCGTGTAGATGATAGGGTACGTGTATTTGCCTGACAGACCGAATTGGCCCACGAGTTCGTGCGTGATATCCAATTCCTTGTCGCTATGGACGATGGAGATCTCGAATCCGACGGCGCCGGCCGCGTGCGCACCCGAAGTGTTGACGAGGCCCGTGATCGGCGTTCCCGTGGCGTTGTCGTAGACGCCGAGATCAAGTCCGGTCTTGTGCCACGTATACGTCGGTTCCCCGATGTGGCCCCACACGAATTTAATCCTGTCGTCGGTCGAGTAGACGGTCTTGTGGGCGGACGCCGCGCCGGCGGCCGCCAAGAGGAGCGCAGTCGCGATTACAAGCATCAACACGGTCCGTTTTGCAGTCATGTGGATCAACTCCGCGAGTTTAACAGTTTTCGAACACTACTGAATTATTTGTAGCTTGTGGTAAAGACGTTGGCGTGACGGCGGTCTGCTTTCGACCCTTGGCCGACGCCGCTCGCATTCGTGCCTCGGCGAGGGGACGGACCATGGCGAAACTGCTATGGTCGGTGACGGGTTGTAGTTCCCCATGGTGACAAACGCCCGTTCCGACGCTTCTGTCGCGCTACTCATCGCAAGCTTCATCACGGTCTTCAGTTTCGTGCGACAGTCCCTGTCGGATCCCCTCGGCTCCGTCGTCGCGACGCTCGCTGCCGGCGTCGCCGTCTTTCTCATCGCCCTCAAAGCCGTGCCTTGGTACCGCGGCGAGGCCTAGGGACGGGGGCCTTGACCGCAGGCCTCGATCCACACGCCTCCCGGGGGTTCTTTTTCCGAGGGTCGTCAAAGCAGGTCCACGTGGCTTGGGATGACCGTATGCCGCACCAAGTGTATCCCCTTGAGCGCCGAAAGCGCCGAGTAGAAGCTTGCCACACGCGACGACGCGCCGTCCACGACGAAGACCTCCACGCAGTCGTTGCCTCGAAGGTGCGCATGCATCATGTTCCGGATGATCTCGCCGTAGTCGTGCTTCACGGCGGCGACGCGCCTCTCGTCGGACTTGTCGAAGCACACCGCGACGACGGCCTGCTGCTTCGTGGACTTGGAGGCCCGCTGTTCCGCCACGAACTGCGTCAGGGCCGCCTGGACGGCGACACTGCGCCCGGAAAACGGCGTCTCTTGGACGAGGCGGTCGAGCTCGGAGAGCAGGCTCGAAGGGATCGAGACCGTGACGGGTTTCGCGTTCGCGTGCTTTGCGCCGGACACCATGGCACCAAGCCCGTTCACTGGCTTAAGCCCACCGCGGCCGGCACCTCGCGGCCTTATGAAGAATGGCCATTTTCTTCATATTGCGTTAATAAGACGGGTCGATGGCTTCATATCGGTCGGCCGACTGCCCGTCTTGCGATGAGCGCGCCGGTACGAAGGGAAGGCGAGAAGGGCCGCTCGCGCTCATCGGCGTCGCGGGCGCCGCTCCTCCTGGCGTTGTTGGTCATCGGCCCCGCCGTCGCGGGCTGCACCGCGCCTTCGCCGGCCAAGACCGACATCGTTGCCTCCTTCTACCCGGTGCGTTTCCTCGTAGATTCCATCGCCGGGGGAAGGCTATCGGCCATGACGCTCGTTTCTCCCGGGGTCGAGCCGCACGACTACGAATTGAAACCCTCCGACGTGGGCGCCATCGAAGGGGCCCGCCTCGTCGCCTACCACGGGGCCGGACTCGAGGTCTTCGAGGCGCAGGTGAAAGCGCTGGCGGCAGCGGCGGGTGTCGAGGTGGTCGAAGCCTCCCGGGGAGTCGATCGGCAGGTGCGCGACCTCGGCGAAGAGGGGACCGGCATAGATGCGCACATGTGGTTGGATCCGGTCAGGTTCAAAGCGGAGGCCGCGAACGTCGGGGCCGCAGTCCAGGCGGTGGATCCGGGCAACGCATCGTTTTATGCGACGCGCTTCGACGCGCTGGACGAACGACTCGCCGCCTTGGACAGGGAATTCGCCGAAGGCCTTGGGGGTTGCACAAAGCCGAAGATCATCACGACGCACGCCTCGTTCGGTTACATGGCGGACCGGTACGGTTTCACCCAGTACTCGATAACCGGCTTCGAGCCGGATGCGGAGCCCTCGGCCGAAAAGGTGAGAGCGGCGGCCGACCTTGCAAGGCGCGAGAACATCACCGTGATCTTTTTCGAGACCCTCGTCTCGCCGAAGGTGGCAAAGGTCGTCGCCGACGAGATCCACGGCACGGCCGACGTCCTCGACCCCGTCGAGGGGCTCACGGAGGAGGGCGAACGCGCGGGAAGCGACTACATCTCGCTCATGCGACGGAACCTCGCAAAGCTTCGAGATGCGATGGGGTGCACCTGACCTTGGACAAACCCTCAGTCCTCGACCTCACCGGCGTCTCCGTCGACTACGGCACCGACCGGGCCCTCGAAGCGGCCGACCTCGCCGTCGAACGGGGCGAGTTCGTAGGTGTCATCGGGCCGAATGGTGGGGGGAAGACGACCCTGCTTCGGGCGACCCTCGGCCTCGTGCCTGCGAGGGAGGGCTCGATACGGCTTTTTGGGACACACGTGCGCAGTTTCGTCGACTGGTTCCGCATCGGGTACGTGCCGCAAAACGCGAGCCATATCGACCCGCAGTTTCCCGCGACCGCTCTCGAGGTGACGATGCTCGGCCGGGTCGGTCGGCGTGGCCTCTTCCGTTGGCTCACGGCCGTCGACCGGGAAAAGGCCACGCACGCGCTCGAAGAGGTCGAAGCCGCACACCTTGCCGACCGCCTCATCGGGTCGCTCTCGGGGGGCGAGAGGCAACGCGTCTTGCTTGCCAAGGCGCTCGCCGGGGAGCCCGAACTCCTCATCATGGACGAGCCCACCACGGGTGTGGATCCGAAGGCGCGGTCGGCCTTCTATCGTCTGCTCGACCATTTGAACCACGAGCACGAACTCACGATCCTACTCATCAGTCACGACACGGAGGCGATCCTCCAAAGCGCCCACCGCATCGTCGCGGTGAACCGGCGCATTGTCTTCGATGGAGCGCCGGGAGTTTTCCGGGAGCGCGAGAACGTCTTGGGGGTCTACGGCCTCCACGTGACGCACGCCGAAGAAGGACACGGGGCGGCACGGGGTTCCCCATGAACGAAGCGCGCGAGGCGTCGAGATGAGCCTCCCGGGCCCCGCGGACGTCTTCGCGTACGACTTCATGGTGCGAGCGCTTGTCGCCGGCATCCTCGTCGCGTTCCTTTGCGCGCTGCTCGGGGTCTTCACGGTGCTACGCGGCATGGGAATGATAAGCGATGGGCTTGGCCACGTGTCGTTCGCGGGCGTCGCCGTGGGCCTACTCGTCGGCGCCTTTCCCCTCGAGTTCGCCCTGGTGGCAGCGATCGTCGGGGCCGTGGCGATCCAATTGCTCCAGGAGCGCGGCCTTCTCAAAAGCGACGTCGCCATCGGCCTCGTCTTCACCGGGGGTCTCGCGCTAGGCATCGCGATCGTGAGCCACGGGCGCGGCCTAGGCGTCAACATCTCGAGCTACCTCTTCGGCAACATCCTTGCCGTGTCCGCGGGCGACGTCCAACTAGTCCTCGCGCTCGGCGCCCTGCTCGCGGCCGCGACGGCGTTATTCTACAAGGAGTTCCTGTACCTCACTTTCAACGAAGAGGCGGCGCGAGTGAGCGGCCTCCCGGTGGGGGCTCTCAACCTGTTCTTCAGCATCCTCATCGGCGCGGGAGTGGCGCTCGCGGCGCGAGTCGTCGGCGTTCTTCTAGTGAGCGCCCTGATCGTGGTCCCGGCGGCTGCGGCGCTGCAGGTCGCCCGGAGTTTCAAGCGGACGCTTGCGGCCGCAGCCGCACTGGGGGTCGTCGCCGTGGTGGTCGGTCTTTACCTCAGTTTCGCCGTCGACATCGCGGCGGGGGCCGCGATCGCGCTTGTGAGCATCGGCGAGTTCGCAGCGGCGGCCTCGTGGCGCTTATTCCGTTCGATGCGCTCCGCAAGGGCGCGTAAGACAGCGTGACCCGGAAACCGGGCTCCCTGCCACATTACGAGCGTGACGGTGTTACCGCGCCTTCGGCGTCGAACGCCCTTCTGAGTCGTGGCCGAACCGCCTTCGCTCGCCACTCGACGAACAGAAATGGATGGTCGTGAAGACACCCCCGAGTTCGTTTTCCAATCGGTCGCGCACCTCGTGGGATACGACATCGGCCTCCTCTATGGTCATCTTGGGAGCGACGGTGAGGTGCAAGTCGAGATGCACGCGGTTAGGGCCCACGTACTCGGCCGCCATCGAGTGGACGCCTTGGACGCCGGAGACGCCCTTCGCCACGGTCTCCACGCGGACGTAGTACTCGTGAGCGGGGGACCCTCCGATGAGATACGGCACGTTCGAGAGGAACAGCCGGATGGCGTTGTAGACGATGAGGCCCGCCACCAGGATCGTCGCGAAGGCGTCGCCCTGGGAAAAGCCGGCGGCCACAAGAGCGATCCCACCCATCGCGGCCGCGACGCCCAAGACGTCGTTCAGGCTCTCCATGGCCTGCGCCCGGACGACGCCGCCCTCGGCGCGCTGATCTTTGAGGGCGAGGGCGAGTGGCCACAGGAGGAGGACACCGCTACTTCCGAGGACCGCGAGCGCGAGGCTGGTGTCGGTGCCAGGGTCATGCGGGCGGCCTAGCGAAAGCATGGCTTCCCGCACGAGGCCTGCCGCGACCAGGAGCACGAACAGGATCGACACGAGGACGGCCGCGAGGTTCTCGATCCGCCCGTAACCGAAAGGGTGTTTCTCATCGGGCGGGGCCGCGCTGAAGCGCGCGGCAAGGAGCAGTAGCACTATCTGCAGGATGTCGGTGAGGCTGTGGAGGGCCTCGGCAAGGACCACCACGAACCCGGTCTGCGCGTAGAGAAGGACCTTGGCAAGAAGCAACACGACGGAGACGAAGAGCGCGACACGGATGCTCCTCAGGCGACCCGGTGTGTTTGTGGCGTGGCCGCTGTGGTCGTGCACGCCTCGCCTTAGGTCCGACCGATTCAAGAAACCTTCGACGCGACGAGGCGCAGGGCCCGTTCTCCACCCGTCTTGCCTTCATCCCGCCGTTTCCACCGACGCCTATGGCGAATCCGGGCGCCGGCGCTTTGCAAAGGCGGAGAGAGCGATTGCCGCGCCCAGGCCGACCAATAGCGGGTAAAGACCGGTGGCCCCGGGGGTTTGGCGATCCGTTTCGGCCTTCTTCTCCTCCGAACCCGGAAGGGGGTCGAGCGCGTAAAGGTGCAATATCGGCGTGTCCGAGTAATCGAACCGGCCGGACTCGGAGGAGAAGCGCATGTGGTACATGCCTCCCGTGCGAAACACCTTGTCGACGCTCCACAACCCCGTTTCCTCCCTCGCCAGTGACGAATCATCGACGTCCACCAGCACACTGTGATCGTCGCTCCAGTGTTCGAAGCGGACTTTTACGTCCGTGAAAGGGTCCGAACGTGCCCCGGTCGACGCGTTCATCACCTCGAAGGCGAGTCCCACCGTCTTGTTCGTCGAGGAATCGAGCGACGGGTTCGCGGGCCGTATCCTGAAACCGAGCTCCGGGTAGACCGTGAAGTTGGTGTCGAGGACGTACTTGGTCCGGTTCGCTTCGAGCGTCAACGTCCCCACGTAGGGCCCGGGCCATTCCGTTCTCCAGAAGGCGCCGAAGACGGTCGGTGATTGGCGTTCGAATGATAGGGTCTCGTTCACCTTCCCGGGCAGCACCATCTGGAGCGTGATGTTGAGGTCGGCATCAAGGCCCGATGGCCCGTTCTTCGTGACGAATGCCGAGACGCTCGTGAGCGTCCCCCTGAAGACGGGCGCCGGGTAGACGTCGACGAAGACCGCGTACGGCCCGGCCGAGAGGCTCTTCGCCTCGCTGAAGCTCTCGACATGCGCGTTAGAAGCGCCCCCCAGCCAAAGCAGGGCAAGGACCAATCCCGACCGGATCCACCGGCGCGTGCCCGCCTTCAAGCTTTCCTCCGGGACGAGAAGAGCGCAAGGGCGACTCCCGCGGCGACGATGGCGAGGGGCGTGGGGCCCGGCGTCGCCTGCGACGACACGGCCGCCACTTCGAGAGCACCGCGCATCCCCGCCGCTTTGTGGCCCGGGATCGTGCAGTAGTACTCGAAGGTCCCAGGTTCCGTCAACGTGAAGTCGAGGGTCACGGTCGCGTTTGGCGCCATGGGCCCGGTGAAGGCGATCTTTTGGCCGCAGTCAGAAGAACGGGCGTCGCCGCAAACGAGCAGGTCGTGCTCGGAGGCGCCCGCGTTGAGGATGTTCATCACTATCGTGTCGATCGAGGTCGCGGCGAGCCTTTCCGGCGCGATGTGGAGCGGGGCCTCGTGCAGGTAGACCGCCTGCTCGATTGTTTTCGACTGGGCGGCGCTCGCGTGGGCCAAGACGCCGGCCGATCCGAACGCGAGGAGCAATGTGATCGTCCCGACGGCCAATCTGCTGGATACCTTCCGCATGATGAGGTTTGAACATTTTTCGAACGCCCATAATCCTTTCGGTGGCCGGACGAGGGAACGGCCGGCAATCCTTAAACGAAAGGGTTCGCTCCAATTGCCGGTGAAGATGCGTCCGGCAGTCCCCATCGCTGCAACGCTTCTTCTCGTCGTCGCCCAGGGCGCTTCGGGAAGCGGCGTAGTGACGGTCGATGTACTTTTCCATGACGGCGGCGGCCACGAGACGCCTTACCATATCGCCCCGTCGGAGTTCAACGCGACCGAGGGGGATCTCCTCGTCCTAACGGTCGTGAACCCCGGCGGAAACCAACAGGGGCACGATCTCGTGGTGGAGCGTCACCGGGACGCAAAGACGATGCTCCTGCAACCGGGGAAAAGCGAGACGCTGCGTTTCACGGCGGGCCCCGCCGGGAATCACACGTACTACTGCACGGTTCCCGGGCATCGGGAGGCCGGGATGGCGGGGACGATGCGGATCGCGGCGGGCCCCGTGGGCGACGAGGGCGATGGAAAGAGGACGGGCGTCGCGCCCGTGCCGGGCGTCCCGCTGCCGTTGCTTCTCATAGGCGTGCTGCTTCTTGTCAGGGCAAGGCGCCGGCGAAGAGCGATATGAAGAGGGTGCACTCGGGTGGACCAGGAGCCCGCAAGCCGCCAACAAAGGTTAAATAAGGTCGAAGGGTAAAGTCGCGTGTCGATGAATCGTAGAGCCATCTTGGCGACCCTTACGGGACTCACTCTCGTGGTCATCGCGCTGGTCCCCGGCCCCGGTTGGGGTGACGCGACCCACGAGCATCGCGCACCTACGGCGGACCCGTTGCGCTTCGACATGACGCAGTTCCTCACGGGCGAGAAAGGGATGACGCCGCTCGCACCGACGGCCGCCGCCGCAACGGTGATCGATGCGCCGGAATCATCGCCCGTCCAATCCGAGCCGGTCAAGTTCGTGACGAAGGCCGGGAGCAATTATTCGAAACGTTTCCTCGGCAAACTCACGCTCTTCGTGCAGTTCGACGCCCCGCCCGTCGGAATCAACGGCACAGGCCAACCAGGATTCGGTGTCGCGTTGGGAAAGAACGGAGAGGAATTGACGTTCAGCCAATTCACGCCCTCCGATCCGATCGCCCAGAACGGGACAGCGCCCTCGAAGTTCGAGATCGGCATCCTCGGCTTCGACCTCCCGTGGAAGGCCGGGGATACGATCGAGATCTGGGTCTACTACTACGGCTTGAACAAGGCCGAGAACCCGACGGTCCATTATCTCGTGGGGAACGGAACCTACAATTCGTCGCTTTGGATGCCGATGCAGTACGCGAGCATAGACGAGTTGGGGCACAAGCACGGGAACGCGAAGCATTTCCTGTACTCGGAATTCGACCCGTTCGACCTCAAGCGGCCGTGGCCGGGCGCCGAGCCGGTGGGAAACGACAGCATCATCATCAACGTCCGCACCTTCCACTACGCCTTCACGCCGGACCCCATAATCGTCAAGAACGGGACCCACGTCTATCTCCGGTTCTACTACGATCCGGCGCTCGACGACTTCACCAGCGACAGCGCCGAGGGGCTCCCGCCGGCGCCCACGAAAACGGACCCGGACGATCGAGGATCCTTACACAGCTGGTCGACGAGTTACGACCCGGCTCTCACGACCCGGATCTATGCCGGGGAAGTGGTCGTCGTGGATTTCATGGCCGATCGGCCTGGCACCTATCCGACGGCGTGCACCGTGTATTGCGGGAAGAGTCACTACAACATGCAAGGCGGGCTCACGATACTCGGCGAGAATGGGACAACCGATGAGGACGGGCCAGAAATTGATGGGTGTGAGGGGCCCGATTGCGTCGCAAAGCCGACCCCGACGCCCGGATTCGAGGCGTTGTCGGTACTGTTCGCGGCCGCCGTCATCGTGTTCGCGCGACGCCGAAAGGCAATATAGGTACAAGTACGTACTAGCGCGTTCCGTGTCAGCTTCCTACGGTCGTCCAGTTCTTCGCGCCGTCCACCGATTTGTAGATCGTCGCTGCCGCCGAAGCGTACAACGTCGTAGGCGACTCGGGGTCGATGGCGATGACCGACACGACCGCGTCCTGGTGGATCCCGTTTCCCGCGGCGTCCCAGGTCTTGCCCCCATCGTGGGTCAGCGCGAGCCTCGGGCCGCCCTGGACGAAGAACGCGTAGATCGTCCCGGCATCCCTGGGATGCACCGCGACGGCCGTCGCCGGAAACGCGGGCGAGCCGGCGACGATCTCCCACCCATCGCCGCCGTCGCGGCTCACCATGACGCCTCGCGCCGTCCCCGCATAGACCGTGTCCGGCTCGGTCGGGGAAGTCGACATCGCGGCGACTGGGTACGAGAGGTCGATCCCGAGTCTCTTCGCGAAGTCCTTGGCGTTCGTGGTCCGGTAGAGGCCGGTGCCGCTGTGAGCGCAATAGACGATGTCGGGATCCGCGCGCGAGACCGCCATACCGTGACAGTCCACCTGGCCTCGAAGGGCCGAGATCTTCCAGGAGCGACCGCCGTCCGTCGACTTCCGGATCCCCTGGCTTCCGCCACCCGTCGGATGCCCGCTCGACCAGGCGGTCTGATTGTCGGCCGGATGGAGGCTGAAACCCATGTAATCGGACTTGTCCGGACCCACGTACGACCAGTTTGCGTCGTCATAGCCGCGGATAACACCCGTGTGTGTCGCGACGAAGAGGCCGCGGGGATCGCCGGGATCGACGGCGAGACCGTGGATGTGGCTGAACGAGGTGGCGGGCTCGGGGACGTAGTTCGAAGCGGTCCCCGATCCAGATGGCGAGGTGCAGCCGGAAAGGGCGACCGTGAGAAGGATCAAGACTGGTGAAACCGCCTCGATCCTCAGGGCGCCGGATCCACGGCCCCGACCGATGCGTTGCCCGTCGTTCGCTCCCACTTCACTTACCCGCGCCCGAACCGCCCATCAGCCCGCGGCAGAAGTCCCACATCTCCTGGGTCGTCCAGCCGCTCATCGGGCCGCTTCCGGCGGCGACGTTGCTTACGATGGCGCCGAGCGCGAAGGCGAGGAGCGCGATCGCGACTACCTGCCATGATTTCATGCACGGAAGTCTAGGGTCCGAGGCTTTAAGTAATTTCTGTCCCCGTCCAACGTCGAGCGGGTTCCGAAGCCGCGCGTCGGGCGCGCGCGGCGAAATATCACGTCCCACATCGCGTTGAAGCCCGAGAAACGCGGCGGTCCATCCGCGAGTGCTCACGTCCGGACAATCTACGTCTGGATAAGGGGCGGTCGTTCGACTACGGACTCACGAAATACGTGAAATATCGAGCACCGCCCTCCTAGTCCGCTCGGGTCGCGACCGCGTGCCGCTAGAGCGACGCGCGTGCTCACGGCCCGAAGCCGCGACGGGAGGCTCCCGCGCCTACAGGAGGTGACAGAGCATGAGGCAGGCATTCAGCGTGGAAGTGTTGGAAGACCGGACGGCGCCGTTGTCGATGTTGACGGTGGCGGCGTGTTGTTGCAGCGACTGTTGTTAAGGAAACGACGACTTTCGAGACAATGACATGGTACGATACGAGATTTCAATATTTTTCCATTTCGCGGAAAGACCATGTGGAAAAGACCGAGGCTGAAGAGATCCTGGCAGAAACTGCGCCAGGAGGACGGCGTGATCGTTCTCTTGAACGAGCTGTCGAACGACCGGTTGCGAATACGCGACGAGAGGGGGGTGGCCTGGAGCATGCTGCAGGCCTTGGAGACTCCACATGATCCGGAGTCGTTGGTCGGCGCGATCAAGGGATCCACGGGCGCTGACGCCGAGGAGATCCTCGGTGGCCTGGAATCCCTCGGAGAGGCGGGGCTCCTGGAGGAGACGCTGATCGAACCCCCGCCGGTCCCCGCCGAGTACGGAAGAGCATACAAACGGAACCTTTACTTCTTCAAAGAGTACGAGACGCAGGAGCGTGACCGCAACAAGCTCCTTCTCTCGCTTTACAACGCGCGCGTCGCCGTCCTTGGACTAGGCGGCACCGGGAGTTGGGTGATCTCGTCGCTTCTTGCGGCCGGGGTCGGGACGCTACGCGGCGCCGACGGCGACGATGTCGGGCCGGAGAATCTCGGGCGGCAGACATTCTACCGGCGACGCGACATCGGAAAGGCGAAGACGCAAGCGATGGCGGACGAAGTGGCAGACTTCAATCCTGCGATACGCTTCGAGGCACGGCAGGGAATGGTTCGTTCGGTCGAGGATGTCGCGGCGCTCATCAAGGATTGCGATTTCTTGGTCGTCGGATGCGTGGGACCCCGTTTCACGCTATTTCGGTGGGTGAACGAGGCGTGCCTCGCCGCCGGCGTCCCTTTCATCGTGGTGCAGACTCGCGCCGTCGGCCCGATGATCGTGCCCGGGCACTCGGCGTGTTACACATGTTACGAGGGATTCCTGCGCGAGAACCACCCGTACTACGACCAATTGGTGGCCTCCCTGGATACGAACAAGGATGCCGCGCGGGAGATGCCGCAGTTCGGGCCTCTCGTCGCGTATTCCAGCGCACGCGCGGGGTTGGAGGTCGTCCGATACCTTTCGGGCTACGCGCAGCCGGATACGATCGATTGCATATTGCAACTCAACGGACCCGACTTAGAATGGAACGCGTTCAAATTCTCAAAAGACCCCGATTGTATATCTTGCGGAACGCGTGATGTGAATGACTGAGACAAATACCCACGAATGGCGCCCCGAGGACACCCCTAGACTAGCACCGACGCTTGAGTTTTCGCCAATGCTCCAGGGCGGTGTGCAGAAGGTGGTCGTCCGCGACGCCACCACACGCAGATATTACCAAGTGACCCCCGAGGTGGCCGGTGTCATCAAGCTCTTCGATGGCAGCAAGACGATCGCCGAGGTCGCGTCGCTAGCGTCGAGCACCCTGCAAGACGATGTCTCGTCCGGCGACGTCACACAACTCGTGGATCAGCTCTGGCGGTTCGGATTCCTTGAGGGGAGTGTCGCCCCTGCCCGCGACCCGGTGACGTGGCGAAGGAGACTGGCCATCCCGTTGGTCCGGTTCGAAAGCGGAGCCCGGTTTGAAAGGTTTGCGCGTTTCTTCGCCCCGTTTTTCTCCCCGAAACTGGCCACTCCGATGCTCTTGGCGATGGGGGCATCCCTGCTTGTCTTCATCTATCTCTTCTTCGGAGAGCGCAACGAGATCGGGATACGGATGATGATGGCCACGAGGGATTGGATGTCCGTGCCTTTCTTCCTCGCGCTCGTTTTCCCCGTGATGGTGATCCACGAGGCGGCGCACGCCATCGCCTTCATCAATTTCGGCGGTCGCAAGCCCCGGTTCGGCGTCATCGTGTTCCTGTTCGTCATCCCGGCGTTCTACACGGACGTGAACGATGCGTACCGCTTCCAGAACAAATGGCACAGGATCGGCGTGAGCCTCGCGGGACCGTTTTCGAACCTGCTTCTTGCGATACCAGCGCTGATCTTTTGGCCGTTGACTCAGGGCCTGCTTCACGATGCCGTGTTCTTCCTCATCATGATGAACATGAGCGTCGTGATCTTCACGCTCTATCCCATGTTCAGGGCCGACATTTACTACATCCTCGTCGATCTTCTCGAGATCCCGAACCTGCAGGAAAAGGCCATTGGCTACACGTGGGGTGCCCTGAAACACCGGTTTGGGGGCCCCCGCCCGGCAGTGCGGGCCGACGGGAGGCGACAGGCGACGATATTCGCGGCCTACGCCGTCCTAAGCGTCCTCGCTAACGCAGGCATTTTCTATCTCCTGTTCTTGCAAACGGTGGGCTTCACGCCGGTGGGCGATGCCGTGGAACAGAACGAATTCGCATTGGCGCTTCCCGGCGTCTCGGGGGTCCTGGTGATGCGCGACATGGCCGAGCGCGCCATGGCAGATCGCGACGGAACCGGCGGGATGGGAGACATGATGATGGACCAAGATCAGGTCTCGAAGAATTCATTGAAAGATTGTCCAAAAGCGCAGGCGGAGGGCGACGCGTCCATGACGATGGCGAGCGGCGAGTCGAACATGTCGTCGATGGACAATCAGTCGATGTCGTCCTCGATGGAAGGCATGGACCAGAACCAGACCGAGTCCGGCGCTAGTCCGACGGCCGAGGAGATGAACATGACCGAGGAAGAACATGCGGGAATGAGCGGAAACGACTCGGACGACCCGATGGCCCACATGTCCGGCGGCGACGGGGTGGAATCGATGGAAGGGATGGGCACGGGCGACGAATGCGATGAGTGAGGCTCTCCGGCGGCGCGCCGCCGTTCCAATCGTCGCGGGGACCAGGGCGACGGCGTCCGACGTTGCCAGCGCCGTAAACGGGTAGGCTCCAGACCACCAGCAAGAATTCCATTACGGGAAGGTGGGGAGGTTTCAGGCTACCCCTTCGCCTTCGTCCAGCCTTCCGGCTTCGAGAGGTTACTCGGCCGTTCGAGGTACCGGTTGAACCCGATGAGCGCGTTCTCGCTCCCGTACTCCGCTATCCGCCGGAGACTCCAGCTGATGTGCCTAAGGTGCGTGGCGGTGCCCGGGTCCTTGATGCTCTTGATGATGTCCGCGGTCAATGCTTCTTCCTCCTCCTCGAGCTTGAAGCGCGCCTCGACCGCGCGGTTCGCGAGCCGGATGTCCCTAGACACGACGGCCGCCATCGCGTCGCCGTTGATGCGCGCCGCGAGTTCTGAGACGCGGCGCAGGCGGAGGAGCAGGTCATCGTCGAGCTTCTTCCCGCTTTCAAGGAGCCACACGGCGTTCTTCGCGACTATCTCCGCATAATCGCCGATGGTCTCCAGGTTCTTCGCGATGAGACGGTTTCCGACGATGGGCAGCTGCTCCTTGAGGCCGATCTTCTCTGCGAGTATCGGGTCGGTCTGCGCTGAAAGGAGGAGGCGCAGCGCGAGATAGTACATCGTGTCCGCCTCGTCCTCCCGGAGCATCGCGTCCTTGGCGAGCGCCACCTGGCCCGTCGTCAGCGCCTCGATCGCCTCCTTGTGGATGGTCGCCCCGATCGTGTAGAGACGCTTCAGGACGGTCTCCATGGGGAAACGCGAGGTGTCTATCGAGCATTGGAGCTCTATCTCCTCAGGCGTCTCTTGCATGATGCCGAGGCCCATCAGTTTCATCGCGGCGGTGCGCGTTTCGTGGATATGATGGCTCTTGATGCGCCCCTTGCTCCTGACACGGATGATGTTGCGGCCCAAAACGTAATTACCGATGATGATCCGGCCGAGCATTCCGTCTTCGTCGCAAAGGTCGGCGTCGATGACGAACTCCTCGACCTGGCGGTCCCGTGTCTCCTTGCCGGCCACGGCGACTTTCAACGCGCCGTCGCTTTGCTCGTCGAGCGTGAGGAGGTCGCCCTTCTTTATCCTAAGTTTCTCCACCCAGTCCCTTGGCAGGGAAACGGACAATGTCGAGGCGCCGACCTTCTGGACCTTACGGCTTTCCAAGGTTCCGTTCTCCGCTACCCAGTTGTAATTACCAGTATAAGTTATTTTGCGCGGACGCGTCCACCGCCTCGCGCGTATGTTCCCACGCCTATCCGCCGGAACCTGCACGTTTTCAAAGCGTCCTAATAATCGCTACGCCGAATTACGGGTCGTGACAGTGTCCGCCATCATCCTCGCAGGCGGGAAAAGCAGCCGCATGGGCCGTGACAAGGCATTGGTGCCGCTCGCCGGCCAAGCCATGATCGTCTGGACCGCGGCCGCCATGAGCCGGATCCCAGGTTGCGTCGAGATCATCATCGCCGGAGGGAACGTGTCCCGTGGGGAGACCTATTCTCGCCTTCTCAAGGGTCACGTGCCGGTCCCCGTAAGGCCCGTCGCGGACCAAAACGAGGACGCCGGGCCCATCGCCGGCCTCATCGCCGCGGCGCGCGTGGCAAACGGTGAGATCGTGGCGCTTGCCCCAGTCGATTCGCCGCTCCTTCTCCCCGAACTCTACGTGCTCCTCCTCGAAGAGATGGGGACTCAGGCGGGCGCCGTGGCGGAAATCGGGGATCGCCCGGAGCCGCTCAATGCCGTATATCGCACGGCACGGCTTCTTGCCGCGACGGCAGATGGGGCCGTCGAGGCACCCCGCGACCTCGTCGAGCTCCTTGACGTCGCGCTCGTCCACGAAGCGCGCGTGAAGGAGGTGGACGAAGAACTCCTCACCTTCGCCGATGCGGACACGCCGGAGGAACTCGCGGAACTCGAGGACCTGATCGCGGCGCGAGGCGGAGGCGCCACGAGGGCGGGAAAACACGGGCTCGTGGACCAAGCGCGTTGAATCGCGGCTGAGCAGGACGCCCGCCCCCGTGTTGAGGGACACGCGAGACCCCGTCGATTCCTAGTGGCCCCGGGCCCCGCCGCTAGACGCGCCCCATCGTGATGATCGCGGCGCCATCCTTCCAGATCCGGATCGTCCCGCTCGACGAGACTGTCACCGCTATCGCCTTCGTGCGCCCGGATATCGAGGCGGCGGCGAGGTGCCTTCCGCCTAGGCCCGACTGCAGGTGAACGCCTTTGTCGATCTCGATGTAGCGCCCCGCGGCCTCCATGACGCCGTCCTCGCGGAGGATAAAGGCCCCATCGAGCTGCGAGAACTCCTTCGCGGTCTCCCACGCGCTGTCGTTCAGGAGGTTTCGTTCCGACTCCGGATGTCCCATGAACGGGTTGATGACGATCTGGCGCGAGCGCGACATGACGGCCGGCGCGTCGCCGATGACGAACATCGCGCCCGTCCTCTTGCCCTCGCGGCCCTCGCGGGCGAGTTCGCTTGAAAGCCGAAGCAACCGCTCCATCACCTTTAGGTTGCCGCGCCCCGAAAGCTCCTGCTTTACCTTCACCACTTCGGTGTCTCGAGCGAGGTTCACGCGGATGAGGGATTCGACGCCGCCGCCGCCGGCGATGACTAGAGCGTCGTCCTTCCCGTCGAGCCGGCCCTCAAGGTACGCCGTGGTGATGACGTCGCGCACTTGGCCGAGCCCCGAGACGCTTCCCGTGATGTCCTCCGTGGTGAGCATGGTCGCCCTGACCTTCGATTCGAAGGTTCTCGCGAGCTTCTCTTTGCTTGTGGCGAGGATGACGGGGGCTTTCGAACTTGCGATGACCGAGCGGGCGAAAGTCTCGACGTCCGTGACGAGAAGCGTCACCGTCGCCTTGGAATCGTGGATGAAGTCCGTGATGGGACCGGATGGGACGCGCGACCTCGTGGTGCTGGCCTTCGTCTTCGTCATCGGCGGTACAGCGCCTCACCATGGGATAAGCGTTGCCGGTCCCGAAACCATCTTAAGAATCGGCCACATTCGCCACATGGTAAAGATGAACTTTGACCTCACCGAGGAGCAACTGGCCATCCGGAAACTCGTGCGCGAATTCGGCGAGCAGGAGGTCGTCCCGAAGACGAAGGAGATCGAGGAGACGGGTGTTTTCGAGACCGACGTCGTAAAGAAAGCGGCGAAGCTCGGGCTTCTTGGGATGAACGCGCCGCCGGAACTCGACGGTGCAGGCCTCGACTTCGTGTCCTACACGATCGCCATCGAGGAAGCGAGCAGGGCGAACGGTTCGTTCGGGATCACGCTCGCGGCGCACAATGGCCTCGGGATGTCGCAGATCCTTCACCAAGGCACGGATGCGCAGAAGAAGAAGTACATCCCGCCGCTCGCGCGCGGGGATCACGTCGGCTGCTGGGCATTGACCGAGCCCGCCTCCGGTTCCGACGCGGCAGGTCTCCAGACGACGGCCACCAAGAAGGGCCACCATTACATCCTGAACGGAACCAAGGTATTCGCGACGAACGGCCACTACGCCGACACGATAACGGTGATGGCCAAGACCGACCCGGACAAGGGAAGGAAAGGGATCACTGCGTTCATCATCGAAAAGGGCACACCGGGATTCAAGCTCGGCATCATGGAGGAGAAGCTCGGGCTCCACGGTTCGTGCACGAGCGAACTGATACTAGACAATTGCGAGGTCCACGAGGACCAGATCGTCGGTGGAAGCGAAGGCATCGGCATGGGCTTCAACGGCGCTTTGAAGACGCTCGACTCGGGCCGGATAGCGATCGGCGCCATGGCGCTCGGAATCGGCCAGGCGGCGCTCGACGCGTCGGTCGAGTACGCGAAGCAGAGGAAACAGTTCGGAAGACCCATCGGGACATTCCAGGCCATCCAGTGGAAGATCGCGAACATGGCCACCGAACTCGACGCGGCGCGGCTTCTTCTTTACCGCGCGGCGTACTTGCGGCAGAAAGGCGCGGAGTTCAAGTCGGACGCCTCGATGGCGAAACTCTACGCGAGCGAGGCCGCGATGCGGGCATGCAACGATGCGATCCAGATCCACGGCGGCAACGGCTACACGACCGATTATCCGGTCGAGCGGTACTTCCGCGACGTGAAGCTCTGCGAGATCGGGGAAGGGACGAGTGAGATCCAGCGGATGATAATAGCGCGGCAACTCGGATTGCCGGTCGAGAAATAGACGCCGGCGGGCTGCGTCATGGACCCTTGGGCCGACTGCGATCAAATGCGTCAAGGAGCCGGACGACGATTTGTTCGTCAGTCTCCCCCGGCGCGCCAAACGTCCGTAATAGGGCCCGGACCTTGCGGCTAACCGGGATCTTGATTCTCATGCACGTCAAGGGCGCTCTCGACCCGCATGACCCTTCCCGTTGGAGGGGTCGCCGAAGGAAATCGGCGTCCGCGAACCATTAATAAGGTGCCTCGCTTTCGTCCCCCTGCCCTCGGGCAATACAGCCGCAGTAGATCAGTTGGGAGATCGCCAGACTGAAGATCTGGAAGTCGCTGGTTCGAACCCGGCCTGCGGCATCGGGACGCGGTCGTTTCCGTCGACGCTTTTTCCGCGCCAGCGGAAAAAGGGTCGTTTGGAGCCGGCCTGCGGCATCGGGACGCGGTCGTTTCCGTCGACGCTTTTTCCGCGCCAGCGGAAAAAGGGTCGTTTGGAGCCGGCCTGCGGCATCACATTGTTCCTGCCTTAGTCATTTCGAGGCCTGTTCCATAATCCTATTCCCGGCCCCACCGGGATTGAGAGGCCGTGACTTCCGGTCCATCGCCCTGGAAGGGAATCGGTCTCCTTGCCCTCTACGTCGCGCTGTCCAGCGCATTCGGCCTGGCGCTACGTGGCGTTTCCGAAGGCCAGGACCTCGATTGGGCGCAAAACATCATCGTGAACGTCTGGTCGCGTAGCGCCGACGCCGACGTCGTCTTCAAGGTCGGCACGATCCTCGCCGGCCTCGTCAGTTACCGGCTCGCCGCGCGGCGACTCGTCGGAGCCTCCATCGTCGCAGGATTCGTCCTCAACTGGATCGTCTACTGGTTGAGTTTCCTGCTATTGGCCACGCCGGGCAACCCGAATGCCCAGCTCTCGCGCGACCTCGCCGAGTCCTTGCGTTTCGTGGCCCAGTGGGGGATACTGGGCTTGATATTCACGGCCATCGCGCCGGTCGTCGCACAATCGGTCCTGGCGGAGCCCGCCAACAGCGCCACAGAACGACGGATGGCATGAACCCGGGTGCGTCCGGATGACGACCCGACAGTAAGGTTTATGGGGCGCCATGCGGCCCACGATGTGATAAAGGTCGCGTGGTCCACCCTCTCCGCCTTGGTGGTTCTCGTCTCGGGTTGCGTCTCCACGACGCCACCGACAAGTGGCGACGCGTCTACGATCGAACCGGCTGCGGTTCAAGATATGTCGCCCTCCAACGCGACCCAGGCCTCGAAGGACATCGCCCGCGGGCACATCGTGGCGGCAGGTCCGTACACGAACGTCCGCAGCATCGCCGTCCTCGCGAGAGAGGGAGTTGACGGTTTCTTTTTCCCGGCGCCGCCCGCGAAGACGATGCTCACGACGCGCACAATGGACAATCGAGGCCTCGGCTACGACCTCTCGATGAACTTCCACGACGCGGCACGGGTCTATCTCGGTGGATGTTCGACGCCTGCGATGGACGAGACGTGTGTCGTGCCGGTCGGCGCCGCCACAGGGGAAGTGACGGCGGCGATGGGCGTCGATCTCGATGTGGTCGTGCTGATTGCGCAGTGAATCGAAAGACCTCGAACGTCGCCTCGGCGGGTCTTTCACCCCCGGGGAGGATCCGTCCGGTCGCGCAATGGGCTTTGCGTCAACGGAAGGTCGATGCGCGCCGCTTCATCCGCTACGCTCTCCCTAGCGTCGTGACTATGGTCTCCCCAGAATCGTTATCCCTCTCCCGGCTGGCTACGTCTTCTGGAGGCTCCCTGTTTGAGACGTGTCAGCGCATTGGGAATCGTGTTCGGTCTGTTATTGATGAGTTCGGTGAACGCAGGATCGCCGTCCAATAGGGGCGACGTTACCGCGGCCCCGTCCATCGATCCACACGCCGACACGTTCGACGCGTCATTCATTGCGCGAGAGCGTTTCGCCATGGAGAGCGAGTGGGTCGGGTTCTCCCCCATGTCGGGCCGGCTGGTCGGACCCGCTTCAAGCGACGAGGCCCCCTTGGCGTCGGGGCCCTGCGACGTATCGTTTTCGGGGCGCATCGTCGCCGGCGGCCTGCCGCTTGCCAACGCACCGCTCGAACTCCACGACAAGCTCCACGTGACGAGCGCGGACGATGTGGATATCCTACGCTCGGCATCGGCTAACCGGTGGGTCCCATCGTCCAAGATCGTCTCCTCCGGACGCACCGATGGGGACGGCGGTTTCACGTTCTGCGTTTCGAGGGCCGCCCTCCCGGACGGCACGCTCGACGCCTTCGTTCGTCTACGGACCGTCGATCCGGTCGTCGCAAGCGTCATGGCATCGGGCCGAAGCGTCGCGGTCCACACCGACTCGGGTGCTTTAGCCTACGAGGCGGATTCGGCGGAGTTCAGGGACGTGGCTGATGGCGATTTTGACGCGGGAACGCTCGTCCCCAGAGAACCGGGCCCGTATCCGCCGGTCGTCGACGACCTGCCGGATTGTCCAATCGAATTCGCGTCCGGGCCCACGGGGCGGGTCGTCACGGCGGAGCGCCCGCAAGACGACCTCGTGTGCCTCCCACGCTCCATCCTGCCATACGGTTCCGTGGCGTCCGCCTTCGCGGTCTACTCGTACATCCACTATGCCGCCCACTACCTCGCTAGCGACCTCGGGGTCGGCATGGGCCATGTTGAAGTCTACTACCCTGACGAGTCGTGCTTCGGTGGTGCGGCCGCCTGCTATTACGGTGGGCAGGCCGAGATCGTCGTACCCGCGAAAGCGGCCGGGTATTCGATAGTCGTTCACGAGTACGGCCACCACGTGATGTACACGAGAAGCACGTCGAACGTGGTCGGAGGGTGGCATGCGTGCGGCACCGCATCGGGCGCGATGCTGGCGTGGAGCGAGGGCTTCGCGGACTTCATGCCGGCCTTTGCGAGCAGGTTCGAACGTTCGACCCTCTGCCGGGGCGACGAGGCGCCTCCGAGCGCTTTCGGGGCCGAGGACGAGGCGAACGTCGCGGCTACCCTCGAGGACCTTCTCGACGACGCGAACGAGCCGGGCGATCCGGCCACCGTCTCCGCCGCCGATTTCTGGCGCGTCTTCACGCGGGGCCCGCACACGTACCAGACTTTCCACGACCTGTGGCTCGCCGAGTTCGGCGAAGGCTCCCGAGAAGCCGTGGCGCTCGCGGCCGTCGAGGCCCACAACGGGATCGCGTCGTAGGGCGACGACCGCAAGGCCCGCGGCCAACCCCACTAGTGCCCGGTGCCAAGTCCCATGATCGGCGGCCAGCGAGCCGCCGGCGCGGGCGAGATATCGCGCCGCCGCACACCATTCAGGCGGCGTTCGCGTGCCGTTTGGCGGCTGTCACGGCCTGCTCCTCCACGTAGTCGAAGCGCTCCGTGAAGGGCGCCTGCAGCACAAAATGGGCCAGCACCTCGTCCTCCGAGATGCCCATGGAGATCATGCGCCGCTCCGCGGGCTCATCCGCCTCGCCTGGACCGAGAGTTATGTGGCGGACCACGACCACGTTCCCTTCGGTCCCCCCTCGCCGGTAGAGGAAATGCACGCGCGACGAACCGTTGACTAGGGCCAGGTCCAGCCGGTACCCCTTGAGAAGCGGAAAACCGTCTGGCAGTGCGGCCGTGTTCGCCTTGGCCTCCTCCTCGTACCTAAGGATGAAGAACCGGCGGATGGATTCGAGGTCGCGTTCGAGAGATCGCATGGGCGTTGACCGTGGAATCGTGTCGTTGAGATTACAAAGCCCTATCGTCCGACCAGGGGGAGATGGACGTGGTCCCGGGCGCCCCGCCTCCTTGGCCACAACTTCAATTCAATGGAATTAAATACGCAGTTAGGGGAATACCCTGTCGGGATGGGAATGCACCCAAGACAGGCAGGTTTATCTAAAGCCATCACTTTTGAGGCGTCAATCTGGGTCATGTTCCACTCTGTGCCCGTGGGAGGGACGTAGGTTGCACCTCACTAGGATCGAACTTGAGAACTTCAAGAGCTTCGGCACGAAGCTGACCATTCCTTTCCTCCCCGGCTTCACGGGCGTCACGGGGCCGAACGGTTCGGGGAAGTCGAACATCGGGGACGCGGTGTTGTTCGTCCTCGGCCCGAAATCCAGCAAGGCGATACGCGCCGGCAAACTCACCGACCTCATCTTCAACGGCGGCAAGGACAGGAAGAGCGGGCCGGACTTTTGCAAGGTGAGCCTCGTCTTCGACAACGCCGACCGGACGATGCCCATAGAGGCGAATGAGGTCTCCTTGACGCGGATGGTGCGTAGATCCAAGACGTCCAAGGAGGACTACTACTCCTATTTCTACATCAACGGCCGGACGTCGAGCCTCACAGAGTTCGACAACCTCCTCGCATACGCCCGCATCAGTGCCGAAGGGTACAACCTCGTCCAGCAAGGGGACGTCACGCGCATCGTCAACATGTCGCCCTTGGAGCGGCGGCGCGTCCTCGACGACATCGCCGGCATCACGAAGTTCGACGAGGAGATAGAGAAGGCGGACAAGCGCAAGGCCGAGGTGGAGGCCAACCTCGAACGCATCGGGATCATCCTCAATGAACTGAACCAACAACTTGCCGCCCTCGAAAAGGACCGCGCGGCGGCCGAACGGTATGCGACGCTCAAGAAGGATTTCGACGTGACGCGGGCGAAGTACGCGAAGCGGCGGAAGGACAATTTCGAGGCGGAGCTGGTCCGGCTCAAGGCGGAGATAGAGAACTTCACGACCCAGAAGACGCAGCTCGAAGGGGAGAAGACGTGCCTCCAGGACGAGATCGCCGAGGCGGACAAGAAGTTCAACGAGGTCCAATCGAAGCTCTCGGAGCGCGGCGGCGAGGAACTGCGCGAGGTCCAGGAAGCTGCGAACGAGCTTCGGGTCGAAGTGCAGGTCACCAAGGAGAAGATGAACCACAGCAAGCTCGAACTCGCCGAGCTCAAGAAATCACGTTCAACCGTGAAAGGCGACCTCGACAAGGCGATGCGTGAGATCGCCCGCCTCGAAAAAGACATCGGCAATCTTGAGAAGGAGCGGGGAACGGCGCTCGAACGCATCGAATCGACCGATTCCGAGTTGGCGTCGGTGAAGGACCTCGTCAGCAGGTCGAATTCCAAGTCCGGCGACTTGCAACGCGAACTGTCGCAACTGAAAGTCGATTGGGAGGCAAAGAACGCCGAACTCATGAAGGTCAAGGGAGAAGCACAATTGCTTTCCGAGAAGATAGCCCGCCTTGAACAGGACCTTGCGGTCCTCGAAGAGGCAGAGAAGAACACCGAGTTCGAGCTCAAGGACATCGACTTCTCCCTGCGTGAGACTCAGAAGGAAGCGAAGACGGTCGGCAAGGGCGCCGATGAGCTGAAATCGAAGATGTTCTCGCTCAAGAAGGACGAGTCCGAATTCACCAAACAGCTCAACGAACTCGAGCCCGCGATACGGCGCCTCAGGAACGAGTACCAGGACCTCAAGGCCGCAAAGAACGCGGCCGAGGCCGTCACCAAGGGCTACGTCCCCGCCGTCGACCGCGTCCTCGAAGCGCGTGACACCGGGGAGCTCAAGGGCATCTGCGGGACGATAGCGGAACTCGGCCGCGCCGATTCGAAGTACGATATGGCGCTCGAGATCGCGGCGGGCGGCAGGATGCAGGCAGTAGTGACCGAGAGCGATGAGGACGCGGCGCGGGCGATCGCGTACCTGAAGAAGAACAACATGGGTAGAGCGACCTTTCTTCCGTTGAACAAGATGCTTCCCGGACGGCCCCAGGGAAAGCCGTTGATGGCGGTGCGTGACGCCGGCGCCGAGGGGTTCGCGATAGACCTTCTCCGCTACGATGAACGGTTCAAGTCCGCGTTCTGGTACGTCTTCAAGGACACGGTCATAGTCAAGAACATCGACCACGCGCGTAGGCTCATGGGCGGAGTGCGTCTCGTGACACTCGACGGCGACCTCATAGACTCGGCGGGCGCCATGTCGGGCGGGTCCACCCCTAAGACCGACCGGTTGAAGTTCGGCGCCCCGTCGAAGGACGCGTTGGACAAGGTCACGAAAAGCCTCCAGGCGGCGATCGCGCAACAGGAGGTCGTGACGTCGCAGCTCGCGGAGATCCGCGACGAGCTCGGCCGCATCGAATCCGACCTTCGCAACATCAGCCTCACCGGCGTCACCTCGGATTCAAGGGTACAGGACCTCGAAGGACGGCGAAAGGAGTTCGCCTCGAAGCTCGATCTCGTGAAACGCGACCAGGAACGCGTCCAAGGCGAGATCAAGGCGACAAAAGATGCGGCCGAAAAACTCGCATCCCGCCTCGCGAAGGCGGAGGCGTCGGTGGCGAAACTCGACGCCGACCGCGAGGAGCGAGGAAAACTCCTTCTCAAGTCCACGGTGAAAGAACTCGCGGACAAGCTCACCGTCCTCCAGGACGAAGTCACGAAGCTCCGGCAGGAGGAGCACGCGCTCACCTCGAAGATCGAGACGGGAAAGACGAACCTCTCTCTCGTCTCCGTCCGACGCGACGAACTCGCAGGGAACGTGGAGCGCGTGGACGCTTCGATGGGCGAACACGAGAAGACCGTGAAGGAATGCGAGAAGTCCATCCAGGAAAAGGCCGAGAAGCTCACCGTCATCGCGAAAGTCGAAGAGGAGAAGACGAAGGCGTTCTCCGGGCTCACGAAGGCCCGCGACGAGGCGCACGATCGCGTCGCCGCCTTGAACGCCGGCCTCGACAAGCTCGTCGACAAGCTCAACAGCACATCGGACCTCATCACGACGAAACAATCCGAGATCCCCCACGTGGAGGCGGAATTGACGGAAGTCACGGCCGAATTGGGCCAGTACGCTGCCGTCGAGATCCCAGCAACCATCGAGGAGACCCTCGAGACGTTGAAAGCGAAGATACGGCGCATCGAGAACGAGCTGAACTCTTTCCAGGGCGTCAACCTCCGGGCGCTAGAACAGTTCGACGCCGAGACGAAGCGCAAGGGCGAACTCGAGGCGGAGGTCTCAAGGCTCCAGGAGCAGAAGACCAACCTCGTGGCCCTAGTCGAGGAGATCACGGCCAAGAAGAAGGACGGCCTCATGATCGTCTTCGCGGAGGTCAATAAGAACTTCACAGAGGTGTTCGCCGGCCTCTCCGACGGCGGAAAGGCGGAACTGCTCCTTGAGAACCCCGAACGTCCGTTCGAGGCAGGCCTCATCATCAGAGCACAGCCGAAGGGAAAACGGGTCACGCGCCTCGAAGCGCTGTCCGGCGGCGAGAAATCCCTCACGGCGCTCGGCTTGATCTTCGCCATCCAGCAATACCAACCGTCGCCGTTCTACATGCTCGACGAGGTCGACATGTTCCTCGACGGCGTCAACGCTGAACTCGTCGCGCGGATGGTCAAGACAAACAGTGTCCGAGCCCAGTTCATCATGGTCTCCTTGAGGAAGTGCACGCTCCAACAGGCCGACCACGTCTACGGCGTGACCATGACGGCCTCCGGCCTATCGCAAGTGATAGGCGAGGTGAAGGTCTCGGAGCTCTCGGATGAGCCGGAAAGGAGCGCCACGGAGGAACCGTTGGTGAAAGTCAAGAGAGCACGCTCGAGGAGCGGCAAGCGCGTGGTCGACGCCCCCACCGTCCACGCCGAGGAAGTCGCGCCCGTGGAAGGCCCGAAGGTTGAAATCGCGGCGCCGACACCCGATCCAGGGGTGAACCCCTAATGGCGCCGGGCCAACAGTTGGTCGAGAAGACGACGGCCGGCGCGCCGCCTTCCGAAACGGCCGTCCCGGCCGCGCTCCCCTTACGCCCCGTCGATCCCGCCTTGAAGGAAGCGCAGGACAAGGTCATGGGCCATCTCCTTTTCCACAAGGCGATGATAAGCGAGGACGGCGGGAACGAAAAGATCAACCAGTACATCGAACTCGTGCGCGAATCGAAGGACGGGGCGCACGTCTCCATAACGAACCCCGTCGACAAGGCCATCGCCATCGCGTTCGAACTCGTCATGGAAGAGCACCTCAACCCGTGGCACATCGACCTGGTCCAGTTCTCGACCATGTACCTGAAGCGCGTGCATGAGGAGGGCTCGCTCGATCTCATCACGGCCGGACGCATCGTCCACATGGCCTGGACCGTCCTGAAGCTCCAAAGCGACGAAGCCGTCACGAAGGCGGAGACCGTCCAACAGCAGGCCGAAGAGGCGCCTTCGTGGGAAGAGATCGACACCGCCGGTTGGAGCGCCGACGACGTCGACTACGCCTTCACGACCACGGTCGTCGGCGGCCGCCAAGCGCCTATCGACGAGAAGGTGCGGCACAAGGGCGACAGGAAAGTGACGCTCTACGAACTCGTCGAGGCCTTCGAAGAGGCGCGCGGCGAGGCGGAACTACGCCAGATTCTCACCGAGCGCCGGGAAGCGGAGCGCATGAAGTGGAAGTTCGATTCCCGCGCCGACGTGAACCACAAGGTCCACAAGGAAGACCTCGAAGCGGAAAAAGCGGAGGTCTGGGCGCGCATCACGCGCCTCAACGGCGCCCCGATCCCGATAACGGACATCCGCGGCAAGAACCGTGAAGACCACATCAAGACGCTGATATCGGTCCTGTTCCTCGTGAGCGACAACAAACTCAAGATATGGCAAGAGGACTTCCCGTACGGGATGATCTACGTCCAGAACCTGCTCGTTGAAAAGCACGACGCGGAGGCTGCAAGGAATTGAGCACTGAGACGGAGAACCAGGTTTCGTCCGCAGCGGACGAGGTGACGCGCATCGTCGCCAAGCGGCCGCCGGCCGGGAAAGAACGGCAAGTAGTCGAGGCGGCGCTCTTCTCTGCGGGAAAGCCCGTGCTCATCGACGAGATATCCGAGAAAACAGGTGTCCCGAAGGCGGACGTCCGGCACGCGATCAAAGCGCTTGAGAAACTTTACGCTTCATCCGATTCCGCGCTCGAAGTGTCGCAAGCAGGCGACAAATGGGCAATGCAATTGAAGGCCGAGTACGCCCCGCACGCGACAAAACTCGCGCCGATGGAGATACCGGTGCGCACTTTGAAGACGCTCGCGCTCATCGCCTACCATCAGCCCGTGAAACAAAGCGACGTCGTCGACATGATAGGCGCGCGCTGCTACGAGCACATCAAGGAACTGCACGATCGCGGCCTTGTGAACTGGCGCGAGCACGGGCAGACGAAGATACTTTCGACGACAGCGAGTTTTCCCGAATACTTCGGCATCGCATCGCTCGAACCCGAGGAGATAAAGAAGTTCCTCGCGGCGCGAGTGGGCCTCAAATTGACGGAGAAGAAGCCTGTGGAGGACGCGGCACTGGAGGCCCCTCCGCAGGAAGACAAGCCGATTGGCGCCGAATCGGACACTCCCCCGCCAAGTGACGATGCCACCGACACCGCGCCGTCGAAGCAAGAGATCGTCGCCGAGCACTGAACGGACGCGTGGACGCATTTTCTGACCGCGCGGCTGAAGCGCCGCCTCGACGGTGCCGAAGACCCGTCATCATATCGTATGCACTCGTCGATTCGAATAGAAGTACGCGAAAGATAGTGAGCAAAGTTCAAGCTCCGGCGCATGGCTCGTCGGGCGTCCTGGACCGGGACGGCCGCCCGGCCCGCTTCGAGTGAGTGCGGCGGGCGGGGCGGTGACCATCCCGCTCTTTCCGGGAGAGTCGTTAAATGCCCAGAGGACATCGGAGATCGGAGGCAAGAAAGATGGCGACAAGCATCCGGAAGGAGCGCAGGCCGTCGGGTATGCTCGTCGTCATCGCGCTCGTCTTTTCCGCATTGGTCCCGTTGGTTCCCGCTGCGACCGCGACGGGGGCGGCGGATCTACGCGTTTCATGGATCTCGATTTCCCCATTGAACCCAATGCAGGGCGAGCAAGTCGCTTTCACGGCCACCGTGGCTAATCTTGGGAACGCGAGCGCATCCGATTTCAGCACACGCTTCATCTTGAACGGGACCATCTGGGGGCCAGACGTGTTCGTAGGGAATCTCGCAGCTGGTTCTTCCATGAACGTGTCGGCGTTTTGGACCTGGACGGCGATTTCGGGGAACCATTCCATCATGGCGAGCGCCGACGTTTGGGGGAACGTTTCGGAAACCAGTGAGGCGAACAACAATTTCACAAGGGCATTCCTCGTTGATACGGTCGGTTCCCACAAACCGGATTTCGCGGCTGTAGGCGTCTCGGTGTCGCCGCTCGCTCCGGCCGGCGACGATCCGGTCGTGTTCACCGCCCAAATCCGCAACGATGGAAATGCGTCGACCAGTTACCTCCGGTACAGCTGGTACCTGGACGGATCCAATGCGGGCGGAGGTGAGCTATACGGTACGATGTCACCGGGGCAGTCTGTCTATCCGAGTCTTTGGGTCCAACTCGGTCCTGGAAACCACACCGCGACAATATTCGCCGACCCCTTCGGCCAGACCGACGAGTGGAACGAGACCAACAACAATGAATCGGGCGCGGTCTACGTCTCGCCCGGGGCTCCCGACCTACGCATCTTGGCCATCTCGTCGAGCGACGTGGCGCCGGCGGAAGGCGACACTACGGCGTTCACCGCCTGGGTCGAGAACGTCGGCAGCCTCCGCGCCGAGAATCTGACGGTCTTTTTCGAGATTGACGGCGTCTACCTCAGCGAAGCGAGGACCGGGACGGTTTTCGCCCACGGTTCGGAAAACGTCACGAGCGCCAATTGGACCCCGCCTCCTGGTAATCACACCGTGCGCGTCGTGGCGGATTACTATTCAGAGGTCCGAGAATCGGACGAGGCGAACAATGAATTGAGCGAGACCTTCTTGGTGTCGACGCAATCTCGCGCAGATCTTATCATCGCTTCCATGGTCTTGACGCCTTCCTCGCCAACGGCAGGGCAATCGGTGTACCTTTCGGCCCTCGTCAGTAACAACGGATCCGCTTCCGCGGGTCCGTCCCTGGTCAGCTTCTTCGTCGATGGCTTTTTGTCGCTTGGCGAGCGGTCCGTGGGCCCGCTTTTGCCAGGCGACGCGCAATGGGTGACCAGTTCGTCATGGTCGGCCCAACCGGGAGGGCATGGAATTTCGGCGACGGCCGACTCCCGGGCGAATGTCACTGAGTCGAATGAAGACAACAACATGGGGACTTACTCTTTCGGCGTCGATCCGGGACTCCCCGACCTCGTGGCCAAAAGTGCCTCGGTATATCCGTGGCCGCCAGGCGCAGGGTCCTACGTTTCCTTCAGCGCCAACGTCACGAACCTCGCCTACGCAGGTACGGGCTCCTTCAAGGTGAAATGGCTTCGGGACGGGTTCCTCCTCGCCGAGCAGTCGGCGAGTCCCATGGGTGCATGGGAGACGAGGGCATTTTACGCCGGGTATTTCGCCTCGGTGTCGGGCTGGCACAACGTCACATTCATCGTGGATTCCACATCGAACGTCACGGAATCCGCCGAGTGGAACAACGTCGCCAAGACCGACTTCTACGTGGAGGGCGTGGACGTCTCTCCGCAATCGCAACGGCAGGGCGTGCTTCCCGGCCAGACCGCTTACTACTGGCTGCAGGTGTGGAACAACAGGACGACATCGGACTGGGTGCATCTATCCGCGTCTCTCCCGCCCTCCGGATGGGCCGCGGCGCTCGACCACTATGATGTGTATCTCACGCCAGGAGGTTCTACGTTCGTCCGCCTTGGCGTGACCGCGCCCCTCGTCCCCGTGTCAGGACTCGAGGCGGCCGTAAGCATACAAGCGCAGTCCGACGGGCGGCCCGAATTGACCGACTGGGCATGGACGTACACGGCCATCCCCATTTGATGCCCGTTTCCGGGAAAAACCCCTTATCCCTCGGGGGCCATGTCGGCCGCGTTGAAGCGTCTACGCGATCCCGTCTACAATTACATCCGCCTCGATGAAGTGGCGGAAGCACTCATCGATACGCCCGAGTTCCAGCGCCTTCGTCACGTGAAGCAGCTCGGGACGGCGTACCTCGTGTTCCCGGGCGCCCATCACACGCGTTTCGAGCATTCCCTCGGTGCCCATCATCTCGCTCGCCTTGCAAGCGAACAGTTGGGCCTTACGCCCGACGATGGGCGTCTCTTGGAGTATGCGCTTCTTCTTCACGACATCGGCCACGGTCCGTTCAGCCACGTCAGCGAGGAGCTGTTCCGGGACGAGGCGGGTAGCCACGTGGACGTGGGAGCTTCGCTCATCGAGAAAGGCCGCCTTGGGGACATCATCGAGCGTGCGGGCCTCGACAAGAAGGTCGTGATATCGCTGATGCGGGGGAAGGGCCCCCGCGGCGGACTCGTGTCGGGACAGGTGGATCTCGACCGGATGGATTATCTCGTGCGCGATTCCCATTACACCGGCGTCGCGATCGGCGTCGATTCCGACCGCATCATCTCGAAGCTTCGCCTGGTGAAGGACGGCGTGTGCGTTCTTGAGGACGGCCTCCTCACGGCCGAGATGCTCCTCATCGCGCGTTTCAACATGTACACAAGCGTCTACTTTCACCGGACGTGCCGCATCGCCGAACTCATGATTCGGCGGGCCATGGGGGACGGCCTTGCGGCCGGGGAATACACGGCCGCGGAGCTTTCACGGATGGACGACATCGAGTTGGTCTCTCGCTTCAGGTCGAAGTCCTCCGCCGGTCACCGGATGATGGAGAGGCTGGCGTCTCGAACCCTGTACAAGGAGTGCCACGCGTGGGGGACCGGCGAACTTCCCTCGTCCTTGATAGCGAGACTCGCCGGCGAGCACACGGCGCGCTCCGCCTTGGAGACCGAGATCGAGACGGCCGCGAAGCTCAAGGCCGCCGAGGTCTTGATCGACGTCCCCGCGCTTCCCACCCAAAAGTCAGGCGGGATGGACATCCTGCGAGACGACGGCACCGTCGTCCCCATCGGACGCCTCTCGAAACTCGTCTCAAACCTTGAGGCGGCCGAGGCCGATTATTGGCGAATGAGGGTCCTCGCGCCACGCGGGAAGGAGGAGGTCGTGGCGAGGGCGGCGAGGGGCGTCTTGGAGAATCTGGATTGAGACGGTTCCAGCGGTGATCCGCCGTTGCGGGCGTGGGTTTCGGCGGTTTCGCCCGTTGTTGAACTAACGTGCACGCTCGTTGCACGTTCCAAAGACATGAGCGAGTGTGCCTCCAAGTCGCCGAAATCCGTGGACTTAGGTGCTCGCCTTGCCGTCGAGCCTTTCGAGTACCGCTAGCGCCGGTTCGGTTTCGCGTAGGAGTCGATCGCGTAGCCCGAGCGCGCGCCGCACTTCCCGTTCGTCCCGGTAGATCCCCGCTTGTTGAAGTCCCATGGCACCCGGGACGAGTTCCGACCACCATACGTAGTCCTCGTCGAAAATGCCGATGTCCCGCATGAGGTCAGGCGGCAGTTTCTGGGTCATCGCGATGCGCACGTCGATGCCGCCGCGCGCCTGCGCCACCATGAGATCCCGGACTTCGGCATTGAGGTGCGTCGGGTCCTCGAGGAAAAAGACACGCGTGATCTTGACGCCCCGTTTCGTCGCCTTGAAGTTCTCTTCGAGGTAGGCTCGTCCAGACCCTTCGTTCCAGTAATCGGCAAGCTTCACGAAGACCGTTCCGAACATCGAGGTCTTCGTGTGGGCGAGCATCGTGCTCACGACCGAATTGAATTCTTCGGGCCCCACCTTGAAATAACCGTCACGCAGGTTCTTCACGTCGGAGTTGCACTCCGAGACCACACGTTGTGCCCGTTCGATGAAGAATCCATCGTGGGTTCCCACGAGGGCCGAGTAACTGTCCACAAGTTCAGGGACCGATTTCACCAAGAACCCGTCTTGGAGCGCTCCGTGCTCGAACCCTAGGGCCTTGGTAAGGTTCTGGCCGGTCAATGTGAGCTGGAAGCGCAATTCGATGGTGAGGAGGACGAGTGACACAAGGAGAGAGAGGAGGAGCGACGTGACGCTGTCTTTGGAGACGAACCAGGCGATCAAGCCGACGATAAGGGCAAAGAACACGTCGAAGAAGAGGAATTTGACGAACTCCACGTCTCCCAGCGCCCTCACGAGGTTTCGATCTTTCGACATCGTCAAGCCGTTCCTTGGGAGTCGGTCGACCCCCTGGCGACCCATGGACGCCGGGATCAATAAGTCATTCATTTGCGGCTCGCGACGCGTGATCACGCGGCGTTTTCGCCTACTTTCAACCCGTCACGCCGCCCGATGAAAACGGTGGCCCGTACCGTCTTCGCGATGCCCTGCTCCCGGTTCTCAATCGAGCACGCTGTAATCGGCGCTCGCGGCCTGCCCGTAAAACGTGCTGACGTAGAGCGTGAAATGCTGTTGCGCCGCAGCTCCGAGTCCAAGGAAGCATCTTCCGGAGTTCGGGTCGCAAACGACCGCATGTCCTGCGCCTTGGAGGAATATCCTGGCTCTCAGGTCCTCGCCGTTCGAGTTGATCCGGTGGTCCTTTGCTTGCGACGTCTCGTGGTCGACTCCGGGGACGATGACGAGCCGCACGGGGCCTTTTCCCCCCTTCACCGCGTACGCGTCCGATTCCGTGAGGTTGTCGCCGCCGTTCGGCTCGATGTTGAGTTGGAGTTCGCCGCTCGTCATGGCGGGTGCGTTCTCCCAGACGAGCTCCATGACGATGGTCTGCCAATCCTTGCCGACGCTGAAGTTGAACGAGTATGCGGCGTTCGTCGGGGACTGGAATTGTCCGATCCCGCCGGTCTCCGCCACGAGGGTCACCGGGGCAAAACAGTCGCCGGTGATGATGATGTAGGTGAGCGTGCATTCGAAGAAGCCGGGGAATTCCTGTGTGTCGACGGCGAGCCGGGGGCGCTCCAGTGTCGTGAGTACGAGTTCCACCTTGGTCTCCACGTCGCCCGCCACACTCACGGTCGTGGTCTTGTTGGCGTGTCCGTCGCTTTGAACCCGCAGGAGGTGAGTCCCAGCGCCCACGCGCGCGAAACTGAAACTTCCATCTGGATTGGATTTCGTGGTGGCGACGTCGTCGAGTATCACGGACGCGGCGGCGACCGGCGAGTAGTCTTCGGAGACGACGATCCCCTTGATCGCACCGACTTCGAGGGCGTCGTCTTTGGAGCTCATCCCTAGGGAGGGTTGCGCGCTCCCTGATTCCGCGGACGTAGCCGATCGGGCAGCGTCGGCGAAGCTTGCCGGTGCGACGAGGTCGCCATCTGTGGGCGCGACACAACCCGCGAGCGCCGCAAAGGCGAGGCTTAGGAGCGTGAATGCCACGACCGGGTGGTTTGCGGCCTTTGGCTCGCGCCTCATATGGTCAACTTGAAGGGTAGACATGTCTTGAACTTTTTGGCTTTACGGTTGGAGAGAGATCGGACCTGAACGAATGAAAAGTCGACGCTTTCCGTCGAGCGCCCTGGGGCCGGATGGACTGACCCGTGAGCGGCTCCAGCTGCCGGTCCGGCCGGTGCCGCGTGGCTAGTGCCACTGATCTCACACCACGCCATAGACATCCACGTCCCTGACGATCTCCACCGACGTGTCCCCGTTCGAGTGGGTCACGTAGCTCTCGACCGTCGTCGTGACCGTGACGCCATATTGGATTCCCGCGCCAAGGAACGAGACGTAATCGCGGGCAAGTAGTTGTCCGGTCGTAGTCTCCTCACCCGTGACGCACTCCAGCGGGATCTCTATGGGCCCCGTGAGGTAGAGCTCGACGGTCTGTCTGCCGGAAAGAGCCGCAAGTCCGACGCGTTCGAAGTTGTTGAAGCGCAACACGCCGCCAGGCCACGAGCCGTCGGCCGTCAAGGGGACTAGGGTGACCTTCGGAAGGCCGGGCAACTGGGTCCGCACACAGTTGCCGCGGAACTCGCTTTCCGGCGACGACGGGTCGTTGTCCGTGTACTGGTTCGGGTCCTCGTTCTTTCCCGCGTCGGCGAATCCCTTCGAGTAGGGCTCCAACACGTCCGGCACGCGGCCGATCCACGTGTCCCCGTTCTTGTCCGACCATTGGCCCACGTGACCGTAGAAATCGTAGAGTTGGCCAGGCGTGAAGGTGCGTTCGCTGTGGCGGCCGGTCTCGCCCGATGGCAGGTTCGCTCCGATCTTCGCTGGGCCGTAGACGCCGCCGATGAAGGTGCCGCAGATGCAGCCCGAGGAATAGGCCTGGACGTCGAGCCAGGCGTGCCAGTCCGAGGCGTAGCCGGAGTAATCGTTGCAGCTACCCCGCGGCTCGGAAAGCGAATCGGTCGCGCATGTCCCGTTGAATGGATCCCCCCCGAAGGTGGCGTTGCAGGGGGTCGAAGGGTCAAAGCAACCGTAGCGGTCGGCCGGGTCGTTCGGTTCGTGCTCCGCCAAGGGGAAGAAGCGGGCATTCGCCTCGGCCGTGTCGTCGTTTTCGAGCGGTGGGACGGAATCGCGCACGTCTTTCAGTGCGGGCGTCGCTTCTCGGGTCGCGTTCTCGTCCGCTTGGCGTATCGCGTCGCGTCCCACGGCCGCGAAGCCCGTGTAGAGCGAATCGACGCTCGGGTGGAGGCTCGAATACCGGTCCACGTCGACGAATGTCGCCTGCGAGACGTCGTACCCCTGCTCGATCAAAGGCTCGCGCCCTGCCCCCTCCTCGAAAACGGCCACGACCACGGCGGTTTCGCGCACCAAAGCGTCGTCCGCGTGATTGCTCCCGAACCCCGTGCCGCCCACCCAACCAGTGTTTCCGGGGCAACCGGTCGGCCACTCGGGGTGCGAACCGCCGTTCGAAGCGCCGGCGCTGCGGTCATCGAGCTTGAAGTCCGGGTGCATGTTGTAAGCACCGTCGAACCCCTGCACCTTCGTCCCCGCCTCGGTGCCGTCGGGAACCACGATGTCCGGGATCAAGTAGACGTCGGGCCGGTCGCCGAGTTCATCCGAGTGGTTGCCGGGCACGATCCACGCGACGAGGTTGAACCTCCCGGCCTCGCCGCTTGCGCCACCTCGCCACAGAAACTCGTCGGCGGCCCCGTTTCCGTGACGGGGGTCCTCCTCGCAAAGGTCGTCGATACGGGAGTCGCCGTCGACGTCGTTGAACTCCCCGTACCACGCCATGAGGCCGGAACTGCCGGGCAAGAGGAACGACGAGGAGCCTCCGATGATGGAGCGGCTGTAGCCGTTCACGGCCACGTAGCTTCCGCCTTGCGTCGTCATGTATTGCACGACCGAGTCGAGGAGCCGGTTGCCGCCGCCGACATCGGTCCCCGTCGCGCCCAAGTCGCCCTCGGCGTCACCATCGGCGTCGATTGTCGCGTCCTCGACCGGGTCTCCCGCCGGTGTCACAATCCTCGACGTCACCTCGTGGTCGGGTTCGAACGTGTGCCCCTGCTCCGCGTCCGCCAGGTACGTGTACCGGTGCGAGGCGAGCGCTGGACCGGCGGCTTGGGCGATGATGATCGTCACGCAGATAGCCTTGAGAATCGTCCGTTGCCACCTTCTGTTGCTTCCCACAGTGTCATCCTCCCACGCGTCCGGTCCGAGGCCCGAACATACGCTTGTCAATGACAAAGGTGGACATGTCTTGAATTTTTTGGCATTACGGTTAGAGCGAGAAAGCGATCGCAGAGCGCGTCGCGGCCAACGCATCGTCCAACTTTAATCCGAGAAGCGGCTTCACGCCGTGACGCGTTTTGACTGAACTCATCCCCATCGACCGATTGCCGCTCATCCGCGAGAAGGTCACCCGGCACTTCCCGGTGTACGACGCGCACTGGAGCGAGAACGCGGTCTATTTCTTCGTCTCGGTGGAAAAGACGGTGCTGGAGGAGAACTTCAAGAAGTTGAAGACCGAGCTACGCGGCGAAGACCTCCTCCCGATACTTCGCTACCACGCGGGCGAGTACCAGATCTTCGTCGTGAGAAGGCCGGAGCTTGCCGCAAAGAAGAACACGGTCAACATCATCCTCTTCGCGGCCACATGGGTCACGACGTTCCTCTCGGGAGTACTCGCGAACTTTCTCTACGAGCACGCAAGCGAGGACTTCACGAAGACCAGCACCGATGAACTGGTCGCCCTCCTCTTTTCCCAGGACAACATGGTGAAGGGCCTCCTCTACTTCGCGATCCCCCTCATGCTCATCCTCATGCTACACGAGCTTGGGCACTACTACACGGCGCGTAGACACGGGGTCGCCGCCACGTGGCCGTACTTCATCCCGTTCCCACCGGCCCTCGGCGGGGCCTTGAACATCGGCACGATGGGGGCGTTCATCTCGATGCGCGAACCCATCCCGGACAGGAAAGCGCTCTTCGACATCGGCGCTTCGGGCCCGCTCGTCGGGTTCGCCGTCGCCATCCCGATCACCTTCCTCGGCCTCTACCTCACGGCCCTTGACCCGTCGTACTTGCCGGAACTGAACCCCGGCCTCTCCGGCATCACGCTCGGCACGCCGCTCATCTACGACCTCCTCGCGATCCCGTTCGCGTTCGCCCCCAACCAGATCATCCATCCCATGGCGTTCGCCGGCTGGGTGGGCCTTTTCGTCACGGGCATCAACCTGCTTCCCGCAGGGCAACTCGATGGAGGACACGTGGCCGCGTCGTATCTAGGCGAACGCTCCCGTTGGCTCTCGTTCGCCGCCGTCGCCATGCTCATCATCTTCGGTTTCGGCCTGCCGGCCATCGAAGGCGTCATCGGCGAGATCCCGCCTTACACGGGGTGGCTCCTCTTCGCGCTCCTCATCACGTTCCTCGGGATCGAGCATCCCCCGACCCTCAACAACCTCAGCGAGCTCGACACGAAGCGGAAGATCGCCGCCGCGTTCGTCCTGGTCGTCTTCATCCTCACGTTCACGCCGACACCCGTGCAGGGTTGAAGTACGGCGCCTATGGGCGCTCCCCCGGCCGTCCATCGCTACGCCTTGCCCCCGCGTCGCGGATTCTACGACGCTTGACCCAAAGGCATTAACTTCCCCCAAGGGTTGGTGGACAAAGACGGGTTTCACCATGGACTGGAAAGACTGGGCCCCACTGTACGACCGCATCAGATCGGACTTCGGTTATCCGCTCGAAGCCGACGAAAGGGCCGCAGAACGCCTCGACGAGCTCCTCGCGGAGGGCTCGAAGCCGCTTCCCGACATCGCTTCCGTCCTCAAAGGCGAGGACGTCGTCATCGTCGGCGGCGCCACGTTCGACGCGGCGAACATCCCGCCGGATTCGACCATCGTCGCCGCCGATGGGGCCACGGACGCGGTGCTTGCCGCAGGCGGGATACCGGACGTCATCGTCACCGACCTCGACGGGCGCGTCGATCTACAAGCGCAGTGCAACACCGGCGGCGCAGCTTTGGTCGTCCACGCCCATGGGGACAATGTCGCCGCCTTGGAAACCTACGTCCCGGATTTCGCGGGCAAGGTGCTCGGCACCTGCCAGTCGAAGCCCGTCGGGCGAATCGTCAACTACGGCGGCTTCACGGACGGGGACCGCGCGTGCCTTCTTGCAGAACACTTCGGCGCGGCAAGGCTCTTGCTCGTCGGCTTCGACTTCGAGAACCCGTCCCCGAAGCCGGGAAGAAGCGCCGAGACTAAGGCGCGTAAGCTCGCGTGGGCGAGGACCATCATCGGAAACGTCAGGATACCGGTCACCTATCTTTGAGCACGCCTTCCGACTCGGGTCGACGGCGTGCCGCCCCGGCCGCGTCGTTTCGCAATTGCCCTCTTTCCCTGCCGACTCTTTCCCTTCCGGGCTTGTCGCCGCGGCGTCTCGCGGCCACTTGCCTCCGCATCCATCCATGCCAGGTACTCCCGGTTCCCCGCTGTGATCTTCCACGCGACGACACAAGGGACTTCGTAAGAGTGGCGTCGCGTGATCTCGGAGATCGTCCGGCGGGCGTTGGCGTCCGACGTCTTGTAGATGACGGCGACCTCGCGACCCGACTCGAGTCGCCCCCTCCACCGGTACAACGAAGCTACTGGGAAGGAGTTGGCGCACGCGACGAGGCGGGCCTTGAGAAGCGCTCGCGACACCTTGTCGGCCCCGCGTTTCGTCGCAAACGTAGCGTAGATGGAGACGGCCACGAGGCGTAAGACGCGGGCGTGGGGAAAAACGCTTTGACGCTTTCTCCCGGTGCGCCCGCTCGGCCGCGGCATGCGCCATAACACATCTTTTTAAGGGGGAAGCGCCGATAGGCCGCCGTGGTTTCCGCCCTAGTGGTTTTCCTGGTGCTTCTAAACCTCTACCTCTTGGGCATCTATCTCCTCCACCGTCGGAAACTCCTGGGGCCCGGGAAAGCCGAACTCATCGGCCCCATACTGATGCTCCGAACGAAGAAAGCGAACCAGTTGATGGACGTCGTCGCGCGCCCAAAGCTCTTCTGGAAGGTCTTCGGCGACGTCGGAGTGGTCGCGACGGTCTTGGCGGGGGTCGTCACCCTCGTCTTCATGGCATACAACGTGTCGCGCGTCCTGGCCCGGGACGAGAACGTCGCCCGCTACGCGCCCCAACCGCAGCAACTCATCGGCATCCCGGTCATCAACCCCGACATCCCCCTCTATTACGGCGTGCTCGCCCTCGCCGTCGGGCTCATCGTCCACGAATTCGCGCATGGCGTGCTCTCGCGCGTAGGCGACGTCCGCGTCAAGTCCTCAGGCCTCCTCATGCTCATCGTGCCGATCGGGGCCTTCGTCGAGCCCGACCCGGAGGACCTGGAAAAACGCACGATGCGTGTCAAGAACCGCATGTTCGCCGCGGGCCCCATGGCGAACCTCACCATCGCGCTCATCACCGCGTTCCTTTTCTCATCCGTCTTCGTCGCCGCACTTTCCGCCCCCCCGCAGGCCGCCTACGTCGTCGGCGTCTCGCCGGACTCCCCGGCCTTCGAAGCGGGCGCCGTCCCAGGCGCGTACCTCCTAGAATTCGACGGAAAGGCGGTCACCAACACGCTGTCCTTCAGCGCGTTCATCGCGGAGAAGAAGGCGGGCGAGACCGTCCTCGTGAAGGTCTTTTACAGGGGCGAGGCGGCGACGCGTTCCGTCGTCCTCGCCGACAAGTACGCCTACGCGGCCGCGCATGACCCGCCGAACGCGCGCGACGAGGATCGCGGAAAGGCCTTCTTCGGCGTGTCGACTTTCAACTCGACCTATCCCGGCACCGCGCGCGAGATAATGATGGATCCACTCTCTCGCGGCCTCGTCGGCTTCGCGGCCTACGTACAGCTCCCGTTGGGCCTCCCAGCGGCCTTCGACCCTCTCCAGCTTTTCAAGAGCCCCTTCACGGACATATTCAGGAACAGTTTCGTCATCACGGGGCCGATGAGCGTCCTCCCGGAGGACGTGTTTTGGATAAGCGCGAACTCGCTTTATTGGATCTTCTGGATCAACTTCGCGGTCGGGACTTTCAACGCGATCCCCGCGGGGCCGCTTGACGGCGGCCAGATGTTCAAGTCGTCGGTGCGCGGGTTCCTAAGAGGCTTCTACAAGGTCGACAGGTCCCGAATGGTCATCGAGGCACCGACGGAAGAGGGGGCGAAGGCCGTCGTCATCGTGAAAGGCGCTGATGCGGAGACGCAAGGCCGGCTCGACAAGGCGGACAAGGTCACGGGCCTCATCTCACGCGTCATGGGCGCTTTCGTCCTGTTCCTCCTCGTCGGCATCATCGTGGGCCCACGCCTCATTTGACGTGGCCGGCGCCAAGAAAACGAGCCGTCCATCTGACACGCGGGGCCGGCGGAAGGCCAAGTTTCGCCCTTCGGGAGCTCTCCGGCTCCAGAAAAACTTTAAAAGAGGCGTCGTTTATGCGTCGCGGTGCCCCCATGGGTTTCCTCGCCAAGTTCTTGAAGAACAACATGCTCGTCATCTCAGCGCTGGTCTTCGTCGTCGGCCTCGCGGTGACGCTTTGGAGCTGGTGGGGTTCAGCCATCTCGAAGGACTATTTTGCCGAATACCTGGCGCAGATCGACGCGACGGGCAAGTGGAACCTATGGGTCCAGATAATCAGCCCCCTGGTCCTTCTCACGGGTGCTTGGTATCTTGGCGACCAGATAATCACCCGCCGCAAGTTCGGAGAGATGATAGCCACCCAGAAGAAGAGCGAGTTCGTGACAGCGAAGAAGGAGCTCACGGACATCGCCCGCAGGCTTCCGGACCGCTACAAGGCGAAGATCGAGGCGAAGGAAGCAGAGCTCACGTCGAAGCGGTGATGTGACGGCCGTGGGGACGCGGGCCCCGCCAAGATCCGCCGCTGGGCCCCGACGGGACCTCTCGGGCGCCGAAAATTCGAAGCCGGCGACACGTTTCCACGTCGTCATCGTCGAACCGAAGCACCCTGGAAACGTCGGCAGCATCGCGAGATCGATGAAGAACTTCGGGCTCGCCTCTCTCTGGCTTGTCAACCCGCCGGAGCTCAAGCCCGAGGCCTACGTCATGGCCGTCCATGCAAGCGACGTCCTGGACAATGCGCGCGTGTTCAAGTCCATCGACGACGCGCTCGCGCTCCTTCACCACACGGTGGCGACCACGGCGCAGGTCACGTGGAACGACCGCCACCACTTGAGAAACCCCCTGACGGTGCGCGAGTTCGCGGCGCGCGCCAACGATATGTCGGGCGACGTCGGGATACTCTTCGGCCGTGAGGACGCGGGCCTTTCGAACGAGGAGGTCGAGAAGTGCGACACCGTCGTCACGATCCCGACCTCGAAGGATTACGATTCGATGAACCTGAGCCACGCAGGGGCGGTCGTCTTCTACGAGCTCTTCAACGCCTCGGCGAAGACCCCGCGCCGGCGTCATGCCGCGGCCGGCGACAAGACGCGGCTTTTCGACTATTTCGACCAACTGATCGACGCGTTGGAGTTCCCGGCCCACCGCCGTAAGCACACGGCGATGTCTTTCAGGCGCGTTCTCGGGAGGGCACAGCTCTCGAAGTGGGAGTACTATCGCTTGATGGGCGTCTTCTCGAAGACGTTGAAGCGGTTGAAGCGCCCGGGGACAGGGAAAAAATAGGCGTTTTTCGAGCGGGAGGCGCGCGGCCGCGGCGCCGCGGCCTCTTCCGGGCGAAGGCGCGCGCCAGGCGTCAATATCAACCATTGGCGGCGAGCACGGGGCCCCGCATCGAAAATCTCAACCCGCACAATCGACGGCCCTGCCCGCAGGTTCAAGTACTAAGAAACGGACAATTGGGAGCGTATGACCGAGCTCATGATAGGCAAGGTCAAGCACTACTATCCGAAGGTCCACGCGGCTGTCGTCGAGCTTGAGCGCGGAATGCTCAAGGTCGGGGACAAGATCCACATCGTGGGTAGCGAGACGGACATCTGGGAGACGGTGAAAAGCCTCCAACTCGACCACCGGCCCGTGCCACAAGCGTGGCTTGGCCAATCGGTGGGCGTCTTGGTCCCGGAACGGGCGCGTGACAACGCGCGCGTGTTCAAGGTCGTCGAATAGGCGGCCTCGCTTAAGATGGGGATGGGTACGGTTCCTTCGTGCCAGTTCGCCTGCGCAACGTCCCCGGCAAGCGGCCGGGGCCGCGGGTGGCCGGGCTTCAGACTTCTATCATTTTTCTTTCCGGATCCTTCGGGTGGGACAACCCCCTGTACCCGTAGTTCGGAGGCCGGTAATGGCCCTCCACCGGGGAGAGGAGGAAATGCCGGCGCGCGAGCGTCGCCTCCACGAAGAACGCGTTGACACCCGCCTTTTCACAATACACGAGCTCATACCCCTTGGCCTTCCCGAGGCGTGCCAACGCCAAGAGGCTTGCCCCGAAGTAATCGGTGAGCGACCACTTGAAACCGGGATCGTACGCGATCGAGCGCGACTCGCCGGGCGGGATGTGGGCATTGTACTCGATGACGACGGCGCGCGGCCGGTGTCCCAGTGCTTTCCAGATCCAGTAGTCGTTCCCATCGACGTCGATGGAGAGAAGGTCGAAGACGCGCGGGACCTTGTGGCGCTCGAAGACCGCGTTCACGTTCTCGGCCGTGATGAACTCACGGTGCACCTTTGCTTGCGTCTTGTCGGGACGGCGGGCCGCGCCCGTGGACGCCCTAGTGTCGTCCCCAGCGCCCCCGATGGCAGTGCCGCCGCTTGCGTCCATCATGACGCCGTGCCAGCCGGCGTGTAGAAGGTGCGCGGTGTTGCACTCGGAGCCGTCGCCCACGCCGAACTCGACGAAGAAACGGTCGGTCGTCCTTATCCGGCGGAATATCTCCTCGATGACGCCGTCCTCACCGTTTTGGGAAGCGACCCTGCGCTCGAACCCTTCGAGCGGCGCGGGCGGTCCCCTCGTCCCGAGAAGGCCGTGGAAGAGCCCCGGTGGCCTTGCAGGCTTTCCTGCCGTCGTTTCACGCCCTATCGAACCGCGTCTTTCCTCGCCTTCTCGAGCAGTATCTTCGTCTCGGTGCGGGCGATCATCTCCCTCACGCGTGCCAATGCGTCGATGTTCGTCGAGACGGAGGTGATCCCCCACTTGATGAGCTTCTCGACGAAGGCGGGGTTGCTTCCCGCTTGGCCGCAGATCGACGATTCGACGCCGCGCTTCTCACATGCGTCGATCGTCATCTTGATGAGTTTCGCGACCGCCGGGTGGAACTCGGTGTACATCTTTGCGACGTTCTCGTTGTTCCGGTCCACCGCCAAGGTGTACTGTGTGAGGTCGTTGGTGCCGAAGCTCACGAAGTCCAACCCCTCGTCAAGAAGCTCGTCGATGATGAGTGCCGCCGCGGGGATCTCCACCATGATGCCGAAGACCACGTGCTTGTGCGGCTCGAGGCCGACCGCTCGCATGACGGCCTTCGCGCCCCGGATCTCGTCCGGGTGCTGTACGAGCGGGAGCATGACGCCGACGTTCGTGAGGCCAAGTTCGTGGAGTTTCTTTATGGCCTTGAACTCCGCCGTAAGAAGCTCCGGCTGGTCGAGGCCGCGTCGTATCCCGCGCCAGCCGAGCATCGGATTGTGCTCGTGCGGTTCCGACTCGCCGCCTTTCATGAGTTTGAATTCGTCCGTCGGCGCATCGAGGGTGCGCACCCACACCGGGCGCGGGTACATGGGGTCGGCGACTTTCCGGATGTTGTCCACGAGGTAGTCCACGTAGACGCCTTCCTTGCCCGCTTTGATGAGCGTCAGAGGGTGCGTCCCGAGGCCGATGACGATGTGTTCGATGCGAAGGAGGCCGACACCGTCGGGTTCGACCGCGAGTGCCCGGTCGATCGCCTCTGGCATCGAGATGTTCACCTTGACGCTCGTCGCGGTCACAGGCTTCGAGGTCACGCGGGCGGCCGCGGCCTCGGTCTTTTCCTTCGGCTTTTCGCTCGAAGCGACCTTTCCGCCGTACACCATCCCCTTTTCCCCGTCGACCGTCACGAGCATCCCCGTCTTCAGGACCTTCGTCGCCTGCTTGGTCCCCACGATGCAGGGTATCCCGAGTTCGCGGGACACTATCGCGGCGTGGCAGGTCATCCCGCCTTCGTCCGTGACGATCGCCACAGCGCGTTTCATGGCGGGCACCATGTCGGGCATGGTCATCGTGGTCACTAGGATGTTCCCGTCTTTGCACTTGTCAAGCTCGCTTGCGTCCTTGAGGTAAACGACCTCGCCTGCGGCGGTCCCAGGGCTTGCTCCTAGTCCCACGAGGATGGGTTTCGAGTCGCCGTCGGCACCTTCCTTCTTCGAGGCGCCGATCCCCGCTGTGGGGCTCGCCTTCTTCTTGATGGTCGTGATGGGGCGGGCTTGGAGGATGTAGAGTTCCCCGGCCTCGAGCGCCCATTCGATGTCCTGGGGACTTCCGTAATGTTTCTCGATGTTGAGGCCTACCTTGAAAAGTCGGGCGAGTTCCTTGTCGTCGAGGACACGCGCCTGCCTCCGGTTCGCGTCGACGCGTTCGGTGATGGTGCCCCCGGCCTTTCCCCGCACGAACTGCGTCTCCTTGCTGGCGATGGTCGTTGCGATGATCTGTCCGTCGGCGCCGCAGACGTAGTTGTCCGGTGAGACGGCGCCGGAGACCACACCTTCGCCAAGCCCCCAAGCGCCCTCGATGATGACCTTGGCCTCGCCGGTGGTCGGGTGCTTGGTGAACATGACGCCCGATTTCTCGCTGTTCACCATCTTCTGGACGACGACCGCTATCGCGACTTTCCTGTGGTCGAACTTGTTCTTGACGCGGTAGAAGATCGCCCTCGGCGTGTAGAGGCTCGCCCAGCATTTCTGGACGTTCTCGAGCAGGTTCTCCTCTCGAGTGTAGAGGAACGTGTCCTGTTGGCCTGCGAAGCTCGCCTCGGGGAGGTCTTCCGCGGTGGCCGACGACCGAACGGCGACGAAGAGTTCGCTCTTCTCCTTTGCGGAGAGCGTCGCGTACGCCTGCGTGACCTCCTTCGCCTGGTCCTCGGGCATCGGTGTTTTCAGGATCAAGGCGCGCACCTCGTCGGCGGTCTCGTGCAGCGCCTTGGTGTCGTCGACGCTCGTCGAATCCAGCATCTTGAAGATCTTCTCGCCGGCGCCGGTCTTTTGGAGGAAATCCGTGAAGGCGTGGGCCGTCACCACGTAAGCGGGAGGCACCGGCAGTCCTAGCTGCAGGAGCTCGCCGAGGTTCGCTCCCTTGCCGCCGACTTGCACGAGGTCTTTCCTGCCGACGCTTCCTGCCCAGACTACCCATTTCATCGTTTCACAAGCTCCTGGAGGATCTGCTTCCGTTTCAGTTCGTAACCGTTGATGGATGCGATTATGACTTCGGAGGCGACGTTTCGTGGAAGACGAAGGGCGTTCCCGAGCATCGCCATGTAATCGTGGTCGGGTTCCAAGTCTTGGCGCTCCCGGTCGGCGAGGTGTTCACGCACGCCGCGGGCCAGAGCATGCATGCGTGACAGGGTCACGATGAGCCGTGTGGACGGTGTGAGCCTGTCCGATTCTATCCGTGAAAGGGTCTCGCGGCGTATCCCCAGGAGGCGCGCCATGTCCGTCTGAGTGAAATCGAGGCGGTCGCGCAGTTCTCGCACGAGGCCGCCTTGTTCGTCGGCGAGGACGATCCGGCCCGCGAGGTCGATTTGGGCCTTGAGCAGGTTTTCTGGCAAGAGACCTGGTTCGGGCCGCATGGTGACGGATTGCATCACTTTGTAGAAAAAGGTTTGCGCGACGCCCGGAAACTTGTGACGGCAACATCACATTCGTGGGCAATTGGGCCAGCGTGCAGGAAACGCCACAAATGTTACAAAAGTCCGTGTTCGACGCACCGGTGGTGCATTGATGGAAAGCGTTTGGTCTCAATGGCCTAGCCCGCGAGCCCCAACTACTGAACGAGCTCGGCCCCGCGCTCAACAAGGATGTGGCATGGCGTCGGGAGCTTCATGTTCGCCTTGCGAAGGGCGTCCTTTGCCCATTGGAAGTGCTCCACTTGGCACTTGACCGTCATGATCTTCCGGCCCGGCGTCACCCTCGCTGCGGTCCCGACGGCCTTGCCGAATGAGCCGCGCATCCCTTGCGAGACACGGTCAGCGCCGGCGCCCGACGCCTGCTTGTTCTCGCGAAGCACGTGGTGCGGATACAAGCGGACCTTGAGATGGAAACCTGTGGCGCCGGCGTACTTCGTGAGGACCCTTGTGGCCGAGATACGCGCCGCCTCCAACGCGATGTGGCGGATCTGGCAGGTCTCGTCCGCGACGAGCGTCATCTCGACCGGAAAGTTCGCCTTCGAGTTCCCCATGTCGAATTGGGTGATGCGGCTCCCGGGGACGCCACCCATGTACTCGCGCCGTGTGTAGGCCATCTGGCTGACTTCGCGGTACATCGAGCCGGGTTTTCGTGGCATGACTGTTCCTCCATCAAGACGCGCTCTAAAGCGGTCTTATCTTGGGGATGGCGGGAAAGTGCTTCCCCTTAATAAGCGTTCCGTGTAGGTACTTGTACGTACTACATGGATCTTCCGGCAGCGTTCATGCGGGCATCACGTTGTGGTCCGCGCGTGGACTTCGTCTGGAATCCCCATGGCGTCCCCAGTATCCTCGCCGTGGCCACGAGGTGTTGACGGGCGCGTTGATCTTGCGGCGCTCGATCGTCGAACGACCCGCGACCCCTCGGTCCGTTTGAAGGCTCTTGGAAGAGGTTTCCGCCAAGTCGATTCCTATTCATATCGGTTATCGGGATGTGCTGCCGATGCCAGGGTCCCTCCCGACGCTAGGGTTAATAGAACTCGGCCCCCTGGTGTGCCGTGGGCTTCGTTTTCACTTGGGTTGGACTCCCCGGGTTGGTGGTTCTGCCCGTTGCGGCAATCCTTTCGGTCACGGTCTGGCGGGCCGCGCCTTGGCGCCTTCAGAATCGTCTCCTCGCGTTGTTGGTCTTCCTTGAGGGCGCGGCCGTCGGATCCGCGTATGGCTTCCGGATGTCGACCGACGTCCCGGAACACGCATTCGCGTTCAACGTCGTTGGATTAGCAGCCGGGTTCGCGCTCCTTCCAATATACCTCCTATTCCTATCTACACTATCCTCGTCGCTCGCCCGCCCATTGGCCGTCTGGCACGTGAGGCCGGTGCTCGCTGCCTCAGCCGCGATCGCCCCCCTAGTTCCTATCTTGGCACCATCGCTTTTCCTTGGGGGCCTCACCCCCGGCACTCTGAACCCATGGGTCGGAATCGTGGGTCCTTACTACTTTCACTTTTTCGGCATCCTCGTTCTGACAATGGTGTATGGTCTCGGCGTCGCCTACGCGGCCTACGTCGAGGCCCCACCGGAGAGCGCATCAAAGGCCCGTGCCAAGGCGTACGTCGTCGCCTTCGGGACGCGTGATGTCTTTTACGCGGCGCTCGCCACGGCCCAACTCTGGTTGCCTCGTCTTGGCGACACCCGGTACGTCGTCGTGAACACCGGATTTCCGGTGGTCACTCTGCTCTTCCTCGCCCTCCTCTCGTACGGAATCCTCCGCACGCAGCTTTTCGATGTGAACCTGCGCATCAAGTGGGGCATCAGCCGGGGGACAGTTGCCGCCGCGTTCGTCGTCGTGTTCGTGGTCGGCACGAAGCTTGCCGAATCTTTCCTCGAGACGCAGTTCGATTGGCTGGCCGGCGGCCTCCTGGCAGGCTTGATGCTGTTGGGGCTCGCTCCACTCCAGCGCGCCGCCGACCGCGTCGCCGAAGCCGCGATGCCCGGTGTCAAGAACACGGGGGACTACGTCGCTTACCGAAAACTGCTCGTCTACCGTGGCGCTGTCGAGGCCGCGATGGAGGACGGCCTCATAACCGAGAAGGAGCGGGCGGTGTTCGCGAGGCTCCGCCGCGACCTACAGATCGGTGAATCGGACGCCAAGAACATCGAGTCGGAGGTCGCGGCACAGTCGAAGCCCGGCGTTCCCGGCGCTTGAGGCTTTTGGAAAAGGCTATCATCCATAGAGGACCGTTCGAGTGGTGGAGACGGAAGTCGAATGCCCCTCGGTCGCGCACTCATCGTCGACGACAGCCGCGCGATACGCATGTTCATGAGCGACAAGCTCAAAGCGGCGGGGTTCGCGGATGTCCTTGAAGCGAAGAACGCCGAAGAGGCCCTGAAACTTTATTACGACTACAAGCCCGAAGTCGTCTTCCTCGACATGGTCATGCCCGGGATCCCCGGGAACACGCTGGCGGAACACATACTTGAGAGATTCCCGGAGGCTAAGATCGTCGCCGTGACCTCGCTCGGTCGCGAGAGCGAGGAAGTCACCCGCTCCATGGCGGCGGGCGTGCGCCACTTCCTAAGGAAGCCCATCACCGATGAAGGATTGGCCGAGATATTGACGGCCCTCAAGCTGAAGTGACGCGGGCGACCGACGGTACCTCCAGGGCTTGGCCGCGCTTCGTATTCGAAAACTGCAGCTTGCCCGTTTTCCATGAGGCGCGTCGTCTCATTCTCGGGATGGGCCTGTCTCCGATGGGGATCGGCTCCCGGAACTCAGGCCGCGCGCGGCCTCGACGCTTCCAGAGATCCGCGCCCCTTTCTCAAGATACAGCTCGCCGCCGCATGAGACGTCACCCACTACCGCGTCGCTGCGAAGGCGCAGGTCGCCGCCGGCCCGCACGTGCCCGCGAACGCATGCTCCTTTCCCGACGGTCACGTCGCCGGTCGCAGAGAAATCCGTCTCCGTCTCGACGCCGTCGCCGATGAGGAGGTCGCCGATTGCGAAGACCGAGTTCAGTACGAGAGGCTCGGTAGTCTCGCGCATCGTCGTGCCCTTTCGGCCGGGCGTCTCCATCGAGGACGTTGTCGGTCCGCGATCCACCATCGCCACCGCTTCCTCGGCCGAGCTCGAATGCCCGGTCGGGGATCCCACCGACGGGAAGACGATCGAAAGGGTGGTCAGTGCGTCCTCGTCCTCCGCCGTCGTCACGGTCCTTCCCGTGTCCTTCGCTTGCCAGCCGACGCGCAGGAAAGCCCGGAGGATCTCGTCCGCGTTCCGTGTCGGGACATCGATGTCGATCCAATCCAGCGCACGGATTCTCTCCGAGGCCGATCCCCCTTCGACGACAGTGGACGCATTGAGGCCGAAGGCGCTCGGTCTACGCGGTTCAACTGGTTCCGCCGATGTGGCAAGCGGCTTCTTCGCGTGCGCGACCGTATCGATGAGGCTCAAGAGGTCCGGCGGCGGCAAGGCGGCACTCCCCCAGAGACCACTTGGCCTTGATGCGGCCGGCCGCGCCCGGGAAAGCGTGGCCCCGATCGTGAAAGTGGAAAAAAGTCCGAGGAAGATGATGAGGAAGATTAGGACGCCCAGGGGGACGGGGACACCGCCGACCTCTGACCCAAGAGGGCCAGGCATGCCTTTCCATTCCCCGGGGGTTATATCTTCTTTGTTTTATGATTCCGGGGGACACGTCAACCCATGTAGGTGCCTAGGAGAACCGCGCCGCCGTTGTCGGTCATCTCGAACGTCACTTCGTCGAAGAGGCCGGAATAAGCAAGCCGCTCATTGCTCAATCCGACGAACGCGGGTCCGCCGAATACGGTCCCGGCGATGCCGAGGGTCCGGAGCTTGGCGTCGCCGCCTCGGCTCACAAAGAGGATGACAGGGTCGGCGTTGGCGGTCCCCGACCCTTACCGACCGTACGCAAACGGCGCCCCCGGCACGGCCAATGAGAAGTCGCCGTTGAAGAGCCGGTTCGGGCCTACTGTGCCCAGACGCGGGCGTTGTCGTTCTCGCGGCCCAACGCCTCCGGGAAAGTCGAAACCCCGTGGGCTTCGACGTCGTCTATGACGATGGAGGAGGGCCGGCTTCTGGACGACGATCGGCCTCCCACGATGATGGCACCGTCATCCGTTGACATCGCGCCGTCCGGCTCGACGGTCGTGACGTCCGCCACGCGACCACGGCCGGCCGACCGTTCCGCGTCAGCGAGGCCCAGAGGCCGAGGCGGCGCACTCTTGATGGACCTTTTGTAAAAGGTCCCGCGCAACCCTTTTATACCGCGCCCCGTTTCCACGGGTTGCGAGTGACCAGGGCTAAAAGAGTTTTTTAGCACCGGATCGCCCCGAAGACGCGCGTCGCGGAAAACGCCGACCGCGCGCCTGACTGGATATGGCTCTTGCCGGTCCATAAACGGGGATGGAACGAATCCCATTGAACAACGCCGCGGCAAACGCGGCAACACGAAAGGAGTGAACGTATGCAGCCAGCACAGATGTACGACAGGGCCATCACCGTCTTCTCCCCCGATGGCCGCCTGTTCCAGGTCGAGTATGCCAGGGAAGCGGTCAAGCGCGGGACGACGACGGTCGGCGTGAAATTCAAGGACGGCGTCGTCCTCATCGTCGACAAGCGCATAACAAGCCACCTCATCGAGCCGCAGTCGATCGAGAAGATCTTCAAGCTCGACACGCACGTGGGTTGCGCGACGTCGGGGCTTGTGGCTGACGCGCGCGTCCTCGTCGACCGCGCCCGCATCGACGCCCAGATGAACCGCGTCACCTACGACGAGGCGATCGAAGTGGAGACGCTCGTCAAGAAAATATGCGATTTCAAGCAGACCTACACGCAGTACGGCGGTGTGCGCCCCTTCGGCACGGCGCTACTTGTCGCGGGTTGCGATTCTGAAGGCGTGCATCTCTTCGAGACCGACCCGTCTGGTGCCCTCATGGCTTACAAGGCCTCGTCCATCGGTGCGGGCAGGGCCACTGTCATGGAAGTGTTCGAGGAAGAGTTCCGTGACGGACTCGAGAAGGACCCGGCGATACAGCTCGGACTCAAGGCGCTGTATCGCGCGACCGAAGGCAAACTGAACGCGCCTGCGCTCGAAATGGGTGTGGTCACGCAGACAGAGAACTTCCGCAAACTGACCGGTGAAGAGGTCAAGCGGTACCTCGACGCCGTCGCGCGTCAACAGTAGGTGAGAACGTGGTCACCCTCGAGAAGGCGATAATCGCTCGGCTCGAGAGCCACGGCCACAAGTTCGAGATACTCGTAGACCCGGACTTCGCCCTCAAGTTCAAGGAGTCGAAGGGGAAGACCGAGCTCAGCAGTTCCGAGCATCTTGCCATCGACGCGATCTTCAAGGACGCCAAGAAAGGCGACCACGCCGGCGAAACGACCGTGAAGGAGACGTTCGGGACGAACGACGTGGCCGAGGTGGCAAAGCAGATCCTCCACAAGGGCGAGATGCAACTCACCACCGAGCAGCGCCGCGTGCTCCAGGAGCAGAAGCGCAAACTCATCGTGAGCACCATCGTGCGAAACGCGATCAATCCCCAGACGGGGACACCGCACCCGCCGCTGCGGATCGAGAACGCGATGGACGAGGCGAAGGTCCACGTGGACCCCTTCAAGTCCGTCGAAGAGCAGGTGAAGGAGATCCTCGGCCACTTGAAGCCGCTCATCCCCATCCGCTTCGAATCCGTGAAGGTCGCAGTGCACCTGCCGGCGTTACAGGCCGCGAAGGCCTACGGACTCGTCAAAGGGGCAGGGACGCTCGTCCGCGAGGAATGGCAGGCGGACGGGTCGTGGGTGGGGGTCGTCGAGATGCCGGCCGGTATGCAGACGGAATTCTACGACAGGTTGAACGAGAAGACCGGCGGCGACAACGAGACGAAGCTAGTGAAATGAGAGTGCTATCCATGACTGAACAAGGAACAGCGAAGGAAGTCGTCATCCCGGGCGACCTGGTGGACGATTCGGGGCAGCTACGCCCCGGGGCCAACACGTACAAGGAAGGAAACCGCATCTACGCGATGCGCCTTGGCCTAAAGGCGGTACGCGGCGACACAGTGAACGTCATCTCGCTCTCCGGGAGATACGACCCGCAGCGCGGCGACATGGTGATAGGCACCGTCGTCGAGACCGGCCCGTCGAACTGGTACATCAGCATAGGAGCGCCGTCCGATGTCGGCATGCACGTGAACGACGTGCCGTGGCGCGTCGATTTCGGTGAGACGGCGAAGTTCCTCAACACCGGCGACACGGTGCTCATCAAGATATTCCACGTCGACGAGATCAAGAAGGTCCAGGTCACCATGAAGGACCGCCAATGCAGGAAGCTCACGGGCGGCCTCGTCTTCGAAGTGGCGCCGTCCAAAGTGGCCCGGATCGTAGGGAGGAACGGCTCGATGATCGGCCTCGTGAAGAACGCGACGTCGACAAGGATGTTCGTGGGCCAGAACGGCGTCATCTGGATCGACGGGGAACCCGCCGACGTGGCGCTCGCGACCGCGTGCATCCGCAAGATCGAGGCGGAGGCGCATCTTTCCGGCCTCACCGACTCGATCAAGGCGCTTCTTGCCGACGCCAAAGGCTGGGAAGTGGTCGAACGCGCCGAGAAACTTGCGCAGGAACAGCGCGAACAGGAAGAGCGCGAGTCGCGCGAGGAACCTCGCGGCGGCTACGGGCAAGGCGACCGCGGTGACCGGCGCGGCGGCGGAGGATTCCGCGGCGGCGACCGGAGGGGCGGCGGTGGCCGCGACCGACGCGGCGGTGGAGGATACCGTGGCGGCGACCGGCGCGGCGGCGGTGGCCGCGACAGGCGCGGCGGCGGAGGATTCCGTGGCGGCGATCGGCGAAGCGGAGGAAACAGGGGCCCGCCGCGCGACAACCAAGAAGGCTCCGGCGGAGAAGGACAATAGATTTCCAAGAGTGTGAATGGATTGAAAGCACCAGAAGGATTGAAACTGTTTGACAACGGGCGCAGGATCGACGGACGCCGCCCCGATGAACTGAGACCGATCCGCATCGACGCGGGAGTGTTGAAGCGCGCCGACGGAAGCTGCTACCTCGAATGGGGCGGCAACAAGGTGATGGCCGCGGTCTATGGACCCCGCGAAGTCCACCCGCGCCACGACTCGAACCCGACGAGGGCGATCGTGCGCTGCAGGTACAACATGGCCGCCTTCTCCGTGGGCGAGCGAAAGAGGCCCGGCCCGGACCGGCGTAGCCAGGAGATCAGCAAAGTGACCTCCGAGGCGTTGGCGCCCGTGATCCTCACACAGCTTTACCCCCGCACCGCGGTCGACATCTTCGTGGAGATAATCGAGGCCGAAGCCGGCAGTAGATGCGCGGGCCTTACGGCCGCGAGCGTCGCGCTCGCCGACGCCGGCATCCCCATGCGGGGCCTCGTTGCGGCCTGCGCGGCGGGAAAGGTCGACGACCACGTCGTCTTGGACCTCGGCCGCGAAGAGGACAACTACGGCGACAGCGACATGCCGATGGCGGTGATCCCGAAGACCGGCGAGGTGGTCCTCCTCCAGATGGACGGACACTTCACGGACGAACAGTTCGAGACCGCGTTCGACCTCGCGCACCGCGCGTGCTACGAGATATTCGAATTGCAAAAAGACGCCCTTCGAAGGAAGTACAAGGACGTGGTGCCGCAAGGCGAGGACGAGGGCGAAGAGGGCCAGGAAGGCGGGTTCGAGCCCGTCGAGGAGCCTAACGCGGCCGAAGAGATCGTGGAGCGTGAACGCTGATGGTGGAATCGCACATGGTGAGCGAGATCAAGCGCGACTACATCCTCCAGATGGCCAAGAGCGGCAAGAGGTACGACGGTCGCGCATGGGACGAGTACCGCCCGATACGCATCGAGACCGGCATCGTGCAGCAGGCCGAGGGGTCCGCGCGCGTCCATATCGGCGACACGGAGGTGGTCGTAGGGATCAAGTGCGAGATCGGCACACCCTACCCAGACTCCCCGAATTCTGGCGTGATGACGACGGCTGCCGAGATGCTGCCTATGGCGAGCCCCGACTTCGAAAAGGGACCGCCGAGCCAGAAATCGATCGAGCTCGCCCGTGTGGTCGACCGCGGCATCCGCGAGACCGAGACCATCGACTTCGACAAGCTCTGCATCGAGCCGGGCGAAAAAGTCTGGATGGTCTTCATCGACAGCCACATCCTCGACTACGACGGGAACCTCATCGACGCGTGCGCCCTCGGGGCGATGGCGGCCCTCATGACGGCGAAGGTGCCGAACATGAAGAAAGGCCTCAACATCCCTGACGTGCCGCTTCCCATCAACCACTGGCCGATAACGTGCACGGCGATGAAGATCGGAGACAAGATCGCCTTCGACCCGAGCCTCACCGAGGACCAGGTCGGATCACCGCGCCTTTCCGTCTCGATTGACGAGAACGGCGACATCCGGGCGATGCAGAAGGGAGAGGAAGGCGGCTTCACGAAGGAAGAGGTGAAGCACATCATCGCGATGTCGCGTGTCAAGGGCAACGACATCCGCAGGATGCTTCAAGACCACGTGAAAAGCCTGTAGGCCGTGGACCGGTCCATGCCGGGCAACGTCCGGGAGGACGCCGCGGCCAGGCCGTCTCCACTCCTCCAAACCCTTAAATATGGTAACCATAATAGTCGGCCCTCCAGCCCCTCCTCGGGCTGTCGGTGACTCTCATGGCCCAGAGAACGAAGAAGGTCAAATCGGTCGGCCGTTTCGGCGCCCGGTACGGTGTGTCGATCCGGCGCCGCGTGCGCGAGGTCGAGGCAAAGCAACGGCTCTACCACGCGTGTCCCGGGTGCGGAGCATTGAAGGTGAAACGCGTCTCGACTTCCATCTGGCAATGCAGAAAGTGCGACTACAAGTTCGCCGGTGGGGCCTACATCCCGGACACGCCGGCCGGAAAGATAGTGTTCCGCACGATCCGCGACATACTGGAAGGGCGAAAACCCGTCCCGATAGTCGTAGAGGAGGCGACGGACCGATGAACTACCGTTGCGGCCGCTGCAGGAAACCCGTAGAGTTCGACGCGAACAACATCGGCATGCGCTGCCCCTACTGCGGCTCGAAGGTGTTCTACAAGGAGCGCCCGACGGTCGCAAAGAAGGTCAAGGCGTTCTGACATGAGCCGGGCCACGGGTGCCACGCTTCTTTCTTCCCCTCCGAGCGGCGGGTTCAGCGCCGACCTCGAGGTCGCCTTCGACTCCCAGCGCGAGGCGCGGGTGGCATACGAAGCGCTTCTTCCCGAATTCTCCTCCGAATTCCCGCGCGTCAAGCGGGCGTTCCAGATCAAGGGCTCGAAGATCGTCCTTCGTCTTGATGCGAAGGACCCCGCGTCGCTACGCGCGGGACTAAACTCCTACATGCGGTGGATGAAGACGTCCATCGAGGTCCAAGAGGTCGCTCGTCGCGCTAGCCTGCAAGGAGGCGACGCCTGATGGGGATGTCCGCGGACGACCTCCCCCCGCAGATGCGCCAACAGTTGCAGCGCCTCCAGCAGATGCAGCAACAGGCGCAGATGATAATCCAACAGCGTCTCCAACTCGAGATGCAGGTGCGCGAACTCGACAAGACGCTCGAAGAGCTGGAAAAGATCGCAAGCGATGCGCCGATCTACCGCTCGGCCGGGGCGCTCCTGGTGCGCGCCAAGGGCCGCGACGAGGTGAAGACGGAGCTTGGCGAGGAGAAGGAGACGGCCGAAGTCAAGCTCCAATCCCTCAAGAAACAGGAGGCGAAGGTGAAAGAGAGCCTCACGGCGCTACAAAGCGAACTCCAGTCCGCATTGAATTCGCTCCAACAGGGCGCGGGCGGGTCCACGCCGAGGCCCGCGGCTCCGGCAGGGACCCCTGCGGGTTCGTCGCGGCGTTCTTCCAAGCAGTGATTCATCGCGTGCGGCTCTTCGCCACAGAGTGTTTGGGTTCGCCTTGCACCATAGGCTAGCGCGTGGGCGGCCGGAAAAAGTAGGCCGCCGCCATTACTCCGAAACGGAGCGACGCGGCCACAAACAACACATATACTTATTAAACAAAAGTCGTTCGATGGTCCGCTTGCGCTCGTCACCTCGTCGGCGTAGAGCGTCCGGCCCCGCTCGGCCGGCGGCCCGCCGACGTGTACGGCTCGCCCGCGTGGTTGATGCAATGGGAAGGGAAGCGGATTTCGTCCTAGCCGGTTCGATGCTCCTGATCGTCACGTTCCTTGCGACCAGCCCTGGCGCCACGGCGGTCGGCGCCGAGCCCGGGGTCGCACTCTCCGTCGACACGAGTCCTTCCGTCTCGGAAGTGGCGATGGACGCGTCGGGCGCTTACGCGGCGGCTTCCTATTCGGATCGCCCGGACGACCTTTCGGACGACGAGTTCGTCGTGTACAGCTTCCTTGGGCAGAAAGAGTACTGCCGGGAGCAGGACAACAGCACGGCGGAGGAAGGGCGCACCAGCGTCGCCTTCGCGCGCGGTGCGGCCGGGCAGGCGGGCCAGTTCATAGTCGCGGGCGGGCCGAACCGGCACGTGACGGGTTACAGTTACAATTGCGTCCGATCCGGGACGCAGAGTTCGGCCCTTTGGCAGTTCGACATCGAGACCGGTGGGACCGTGAACGGTGTCGCTATCTCCGACGACGGGGCGCTCATCGGTGTCGCGACGACGTCATCGAACAACGCCTGCACAGGCATCGTCGGCGGCTTCCTCGGCCAGGCGACCATCTGCCGTGTCTGGGTACTTAGGAACAAGGGCACGGTCGGGACGGAGGCGTTCAACTTCACCGCCTACGGGCACGTCGCAGGCGTCGTGATGAGCGGCGACGGGAAATGGGTGCTCGCCGGCGGGGCGCGCCTCGTCCAAGGCGGCTCCGGCGGCGCCGTCTACCTTCTCGACACGACGGCGATCCCCGAGGGCTCGCGTCTTGCCGGCTCGACGGCGGTGCGCTTCGCGAACAACTACACGCTGCCGATAGTCGCGCTCGCGATAAGCAAGGACGGCGGTCTCTTCGCGTACGGGCTCACCGATGGGTCGTTCATCCTCGTCCGGAACAAGGGTTCGGCGATCTCCGCGCCCGACGATTCCTGGCAATCCAACAAGAAGACGAGCGGCGGGGCGAGTGTCCCGGTGACGACCCTCGCGCTTGACGCCACGGGCTCGCGAGTGATGGTCGGTTACGAGAACGGCGACGTGGAGTTCTACCAGGTGGCGGCAAGCGGCAATTTCCGGGCGGACAAGACCGGGACGTACAAGGCCGCCTCCCGGGTGAACGACGTCGTCATCGCCGACGACGGGTCGTATTCGTTCGCCGCCGCGGACAAGCTTCACGGTTTCTACAAGGAATCCGCCACCCCACTTTGGAGCCTCGTCACAGGCACAAGCGCGCCGACCACCGTTGCGACCTCCGCGGACGGCCTGTTCTTCTCGGCAGGAGCCGGGACCCGTTTTCTCGGTTGGAAGCAGGTCGTCGACCTCACGGTGAGCGCGGTTTCCGCCACGTTGAGCGCCAAGGCGGGCGAGACGGCGTCGTTCGAGATCAGGCTGGTCAACGCCGGAAGCACCGTCGAGGTACTCGCGCTCGGGACGAACGCGAAAGCGGCGTACTCGCCCAGCCTGTCGCAAGACCGCTTGACGGTGCGCCCTGGCGAGACGGGCGTCGTGTTCCTGAACGTCTTGGTCCCCGCCGGAGAGTTGCCCGGCAAACTCCAGTTCAACGTCTCCGCGAGCTCGAAGACGGTGTCGAAGGTCGTGTCGTTGACCTTGAACGTCGGCGCGACGAGCGACGTCGAACTCCTCACCGACACGCGCGACGTCGGCTTGAACCAGGGCGAGATAAAGACCGTGGACATCGTGGTTCGAAACACCGGGAACGCCGCCGACAGTTTCGAACTCTCGGCCTCGCAGCCTCCGACGAAGGAAGGCCGCTGGCGGATAACAGTGGAACCGAGGACCGTCAGCGTCCCGATGGGCGACCAAGAGACCGTCGCTCTCACGATCGAGGCTCCGCGGGACGGCGTCGACGGCGAAGTGAACATCGTCACCATCGTCGCGAAGAACCCCTCCGGAAGCGCCTCGTGGACGCTCACGGTGACGGCCCGCATCAATCCCCGCTTCTCGGGGCTTCTCACCGCAAACCCCTCGACGGTGACCATCAGCCACGGCGGCTCGCAGGTCTTCAATATCACGGCGGAGAACAACGGGAACACCATCGACAACTACCAGGTGAACGCGGTGCTCACGGGCGCCCAGGCGGACCGCTGGACGGCGACCTTCGACACGCCTGCCTTCGAACTCAACGCGAACCAGAAGAAGACAGTGAAACTCACGGTGACGGCGCCGAATGCGGCGCAGCCGGACGACGTCGTCACGATCGACGTGCAGTTGAAGTCGCTCGGGAAAGGCTCCATCGTGCGGGTGCTCCAATTGAAGGCCGTCGTCGGCGCCGCGGAGAAACAGGGGAACGGACTCCCCGGGCCCGAAGTCCCACTACTCTTGTCGGGGGTCGCCATCGTCGCGATCATGAGTGTCACGGCGCGTCGCCGCCGAGGACCGGATTAGAGCACCATGCCGCTGCCCGTTGTAGGAAACCTTAAGGGAAACACGCGCCTCGAAAGCGGCACGATGAGAGAACGCGTCGTGTATTTCTTTGGGGTCGCGTTGCTCGTGGCCTTGGCAGTCACTGCGCTCGCGCCCGGCGCCGAGGCGGCCCTGCCGCCGGAGAAATGGTCGGCATCGACGGGCTCGCCCAACGGCTCGGCGCTCGCGACGTCCAAGTCCGGCGACTTCGTCATCGCCGGGTACCAGGAGATCGGGACCGCCCGCATTCCCGGCCCCGCAAACATAGACTACGATTGTTACCTTCTGAACGTCGTGACCGGTGTACTGGCGGCACTGCCGGACGATTCGGAGTCTCTCGACGGGATGAAGGCCGTCGCGATGTCTGGCGACGGGAATTTTTCCGCGTGCGGCGCAGGCTACGACGGTTCGGTGGGCGGCCTGAACCTGCCTGGCGCGCCTCCCAATCCCGTGCCATCGACGGATTTTTGGTTCTTTGACAACCGCAAGGTGAGCGCGTTCGGGAACGGCGAGAACCAAGACTTTGCCGGGAGCAGCGTGGCCGGCAAGCTCAACCCCGAGTGGACGAAGAAACTCCCAGGCACGATCAACGCGATCGCGATCAACTGGGACGGCACTATCGTCGTCGTCGGCACGGGCCTCGCCCCGTCAAATAGCACCGTCTACGGGTTCAACAAACAAGGCGACGATGTCTGGCAGTACAAGACCAAGGGCTCGGTACTCTCGGTCGCGATGAACAGCACCGGCGAATGGATCGTGGCCGGGGCACGCCGCAATGAGGAGAGCGGGCCCGACCAGGGGAAACCGTTTGGGGAGGTCCTCATTTTCAACGAGAAGTACCGCGCGCCGGTGAACACGCCTGCGGCGGGTTCGCGCCTTCTCTTCAACTACACGATCAAAGAGACGGTGGGCGGCGACATCACGAGCATCTCGGTCTCGGAGGACGGCAAGAAAGTGGTCGCCGGTACGGCCGGCGGCAAACTCTACTATTTCCGCAACGGTATGGATTCTAACGGAAACGGCGAAGTGAGCCCGCCACAGGTCATCAACATCGGAAGGAAGATCTATCAAGTGAAGGTGGCGGCGAACGGGAGCCACGTCGTGGTCGGCGACGAATCGTTCGTTTCGCTCTACAAGTTCGAAGGGGACCTGTTGGTGAAGGCGTGGGACGACCAGGTCTTCAACCCCGTGGTTTCGGCCGACATCACGCCCGACGGCAAGTACATCGTCTCGGTCGGACAAGGTGCCATGCACGCCTATGTGAACGAGAGCTCGCAGGCGATATGGGCCGTGTCGATGCCGATCCCCCGCGTGGCCATCGCCTACTACAACAACAACCTCACACGGGTCGCCGCTGCGCCTGATAGCGTGTCCGGTGGAAACGGCCAGTTACGCTCCTTCGAGCTCGCCTACGAGACGCGCCTCGTCATCGTCAACGACGAGCACGTTCCGTTCGAGGTCATCCCCGGCGCCGAGAACCACATCGCCGTGCAGGTGCGTAACAACGGCAGCGCGTACGAGTCGTACGAAGTGACGATCGGCAACGCATCCGGCCTCGGCGTGACGCCGAACATCACGAAGTTCTCGATGCGTCCGACCGTCGATGCGTATCCCACGGACATCGAGGTCAACATGACCCTCATCCCGGACTTCGTCCTTCCCGGCGTGTACCGGTACAACGTCTCCGTCTACGCCTTCGAGTCTAACACGACGACGAACGTCACGGTGAACGTCTCGATCATCCCTCAGAACCGTCTCGAGCTACGAGTCCCCGGCGGCGACTTGGGCGGGAAACCCGGCGAATCGGTGAGTGCGCTCATCACGGCGAAGAACCTCGGCAACGACCGCCAAGTCGTCACGTTCGTCGTCGGCCAGAAGCCGCCTGGTGCCTCGAATTGGACGGTGCGCCTCGATCCGGAGACGACCTCGGTCCAGCCCGATTCCACCGCGTCGCTGAATGCGATCGTCACGATCCCGGCGGGTGCGGCGGACGGCGACATCAATGTCATCACGCTCACGGGTTACGCGGCGGAGGCCGTGGCGAAGGTGCAGTTCAAGGTCATCGTCAACCCGCAGTTCGACGTCCGGCTGGAGGCGAGCCCGCCCACGCGCGTCGTGAACCCGGGAAAGACGGCGACGATCGTCGTGAAGATAACGAATACCGGCACCCTCCAGGATATTTACACGATCACGCAGCGGCTCGACATAGTCGGTGTGGCAGGCTGGACGTCATCGTTCGACAAGAACCAGTTGACGCTTGCCCGGGGCGCGTCGGTGTCGCGTGACTTGACGGTTCGTGCCCCGGACGCATCGACCACCGGCGACAAGTTGTCGGTCAGCGTCGAGGCCGTGGGCGCCGGAGGCTCGAAGGACGCGGTCACGATGTTCTTCAACGCGGAGCCGGCCACGACCACGGGGCCTATCCCGACCCCCGGGTTCGAGCCGTTCGGCTTGATCGGGGTGGGCATCATAGGGGCATTGTCGACTGGTCGCCGCCGGAAATAAGGGGGCCGGCCGATCGGCACCGCGGGACCGGTAGCGATGTCCGCGGTCAGCCCGTCCGCGTCGATGCTCATTTCGCGACCGCGTGAAAACATTGTATTTTCACCCAGTTCTAAAGTGAAGACTTTTGTCATTGTCCCATCTGTTGGTACAAAAATCGCGCCTCGTGGATTCAATCGCGTGACTCATCCAAAATGGTTATATATCGTCCAAGCGTCCAAGGCGGCATAGGCGCTGCTGGGGTCGTACAGTAAGATAAGCACGGGTGAACCAAAATGAGCACAGGGATGCGTAAAGTTGCCGTAGCGTCAGCCGCGATTCTCCTCCTCCTTCCGGCGGTGGTCATTCTTGCCCCAGCGCAGCCGGCCCAAGCCCAGACCCAGACCTTGCCGGAGAACAACCCGGCCCTGATCAAGGCCGCTTGGAAAAACCTCCCCACGGTCACCCAATTGAACTTCAAGGAACGCAAGAATGGCGACAACTCAAAGGACGCGTCGACAACGAACGAGTTGAACATGGATCCGCGGCGCCTCAACACGTCCGCCACCGGGGGGGAACCGGCGACCGGTCCGTTGCTCCAATTCCGGCAACCGGACATCCAAACGCCGAATGGGCCCCAGAACCTCCAGCCAGAGAGTCTTGCCATCCTTGGCGTGGAGTTCAACGGCGTCACCGAGTATCCGATTACCATCGAACCTGGTTCATTGTCGCTCCGGTTGCCATATCGCGTCACGGCCGGCACCGGCGACGCGACCGTCACGTACAACGTGCGCGTGAACACGTTCTACAGGACGGCCACCAGCACGGAACCGATCTCTCGCGACCTCATCACGAAGTCCATTACAGGCGGCCAAACGTCCACGGACGACGAGATATCTTTGTCCTCCATGACGCTCATCGGGGCGCCGTTCCAGATCCCGCGCGATTCATTGATCTTCATGAACGTGAGCTTCGAGGGCGGCCTCAACACGGCCACGGGCCAAGCGGTCGCTTCGGGGACGTGGAGCGTCTATACAAATGGCGTCGACCCCCAGAATCCCGACCCCGCGAATCCTTGGGTTTCATGGCTTACGATTCGCTCGCCAGACGCCATCCAAGTCAATTCATGGATCGAGGATCCGCAGGGCAACGTCAAGACGCAATGGTCCCCGGGCGACCCGCAGGCGCAGCGGACCGTCCGCCCGATTTTCGCGGTGAAGGACGCTTGGGGCGGGAACGACAATCCCCACAGGAACGACAGCTCGCCCGCAGGCCAGGCGCAGTGGACCGCGAACATCCTCGACCCCAACAATCGACTCGTGCCGCTTGGTGCCAACGTCACGAACTGTGACGGCGTCAAGGGGGACAACAGCAGCGCATGCATGATCAAGTACGACTTCACGGAGGATCGCTCGATCCGGACGTTCCAGCTTTACAAGTTCGGCAGCGTCCCGCAGATGTGGAACTTCACGACCGACGCGTTGCCGGGTGAATACACGTTCCGCGTGACGGGCAAGTTCCCGCATCGCGATGGTGTCGATCTCCAAAGCGAGGCCAATACGAAGTTCACGATAGGTGGGTACTCCGTCGACGTCAAGGCGTGGCCAGGAGACCGGGACACGCACACCGTTTTGGCCTCAAGCACGACCACTTTCCTTCTCAATGTCACGAACACTGGGTCGGTCGTCGACACCTATACGGTGACGGGTTCGATCCAGCTTCCCGTAGGCTCCGATTGGCAGATAATCCTCTCCGGGGACAATCTCTCCGCGGGCGTCGTGACACTCGGGGCGGGGAAGTACACGCTTGTCAAAGCGCTCGTTTCGCCCCCGGCCAATGCCGTGAAGGATCAGATAAGCACGGCGAAGGTGCGCGTTGCAAGTGCGTCGGGCGCGACGTCCGAGATCCAACTCACGACGACCGTCACGGACAGCAAGCAACCCGGCGTAGCGCTTTTGTTCCTTCGTGAAACCACGAAAACGGTCATTGCGGGAAACAGCACGGAGTACACGGTCCACGTCTGGAACCGGGGCAACGGCTTCGACTCGTTCAACATAACGATAACGAGCGCGGTACCGCCCAAGTGGACCATCACGCCGCTATCGCAACAGGTCCGCAACGTCGCGGCAGGAGAGCTCGGCGAGTTCAAGATCAGGGTCGCATCCGCGAGCGACGTTACCCCGGGATCCTTCATCACGACGCAGATCCAAGCGCAGTCGGTCTCGGGGCCGGTGGCGGTGGCGGATACCGTGTTGAAAACGACAGCGACGTCGGTGAGTGCATTCACCTTCACCGTCTTCGACATCAACAACCCCGTGGCAATCGACGGGGCCAAACGCTACATCCAGATGAACCAGAGCGCCGGCTTGGGCGGCGGAAACGCCGTCACCAACGGTCTGAACCGTGCGTACTTCAGGTTCACGTTGGCCAACACTGGCACCACCATCGAGGACTATCGCGTGGAGATCATAAGCAATGAAACCGACCTCAGTGATGACCAAAACGGTCTGTGGCCGGAAAATCCCGTCCTCGTGATTGGGGCGAACTCGACGGATTGCTGTTGGAACTCGAGGCAGGACGATGGCGTCCTTTTGCCCGTCAGGCTGGCGCCCGGTGAGGCGGCGGCGATCTACATGCTCGTCAAGAGTTGCGACGCGACGGTGGCCGGCAGTTGCGCCGGATCCGAGGATGCGGATGAAGAGGGGTCGCTCTTCGCAAGAGTCAAAACCGGCGTCTGCGGCAATCCACAATGCACGGAGTTCAGTACGAACGTGCCGACGCGAACCATCGAGGCAACGGTCGAAAGGCGTCTCCAGGCGAACGATGGCGACCTCGTCCCCGCCATGATCTTCACGCCCGAGTTCCTGAACATCACGACCGTCGACAACAAGCGCATCATGAAAGTGGTGCCTACAGAGACGTCCAAGTTCGTGGATCCCGGGCAGACCGTGACCTTCACGGTGTTGCTCACCGACATGTTGCCTAACAGCGTCACGACGAACTTCAACCTCGTCGGGGCGATCTCGGGCGGCATCGAGGGCCTACGCGCCCGCGGCTGGGCGATAAACGTGACACAGGACAACCACACGCGCGACAACGCCACTGGCACGCAAACGCAGGTGAACGTGCGCGTACGCGCTCCGGCCGATGCGCAACTCCTCGAAAGCGCGCCGATAGTCTTGCAAGCGCTCGCGCCGGGTCTTCCGTCGCCCGCGTCCATCTCGCTCACGGCGACCGTGGGACAGAAGTTCCGATCGGCCCTTGACATACCCGTTGCGCAGCGTAGCGTGGAGATCCACGCCGGGGAGACGGCGCCTTTCAGTCTGACCATCCGCAACGAAGGCTCGAGCAAGGACACGTTCGACATCAGCGCCACGCCTGCGCCCACGGGGTGGACGACGTCGTTCTCGCAGTCGCAGGCCACGATCGCGCCGTTCCAGAACGTCACGGTCACGGTCTTCCTTCGCTCCCCCGCGAACGTCCTCCCCGGCACATACGGCGTCACGGTGAACGTCGCCTCCCAGGGCGATGCGGCGAACGCCAGTCAAGAGGTGTCGTTGCAGGCGAACGTCATCTCGTCCTCGGGCCCGAACGACCTCCGGTTCAGCGTGGACCCGCCGGCGACGAAGCCGGTCGAACCCGCCGGCACGGTCACCTTCCTCCTCACGATAACGAACCCGAGTCCGGTCCCGGTGAATACGATAACGAAACAGATGATCACGCCTTCCGGATGGCGTGGGACCTTCACGGAAGGCGAAGCGGGCTCTACGGCGATCTCGGTGCCGGCCGGAGGCGTGAAGAACGTCTCCTTCATCGTCACGCCGCCGACGAGCGTCCTTTCGGGTTCGACGGGCACTTTCCTCCTGAGATCCGAGTCGGCCGACAACCCCGCGAACTGGGGCCAGACCTTGGTCAACGTCACGATCACCGGCACTGTCGCCGTCGCCATCGAGACGCCGGAGCCCGTGAAGCTCATCGAGCGCGGGTCGTTCGTCCTCTTCCCGGTCCGCGTGAGGAACATCGGGACCGCGCCGGACAACTTCACGGTCGCCGTCGACGATTCGGTCCTTCCGACGAATTGGGCCGTGAAGATCCAGAACGTCACGGGACGCGAAGTGGGCCTTGTAGCCGTGCCCCCGAAGGGCTCGGACGTGGTCTACGTGAACCTCTCGGCGCCGCCGGCGGTGCCGAAGGGGACCACGGTGGACCTTGCCTTCACCGCCAGGGCCAGTAGCACCGCCCCCGCGACGGCCACGCTGCGCGCCGTGATGCACGATTACGGCGTCAACATCTCGACCGCGTCCGATGTGGTGCGCGGTGCCCCGGGAGACCGTTTGACGGTCGCGATAACGGTGGGGAACACCGGCAACGGCAACGACCTCTTCTCGCTCACCTTCGAGTCCGGCACGCTCGTAGGGTTCAACATCACGCTCTCGGATCCCACGTTGAACGTCGCGAACGGCACGTCGAACATCACCACGATGACCATCGACATCCCCCGGCGCCAGGACGTGACCGTGGGTGGCGAGATCGTGGTCACCGCGCGTTCGCTCGGTGCCGAGAGCGTCAACCTCGACGAGGCCCGGACCGTGCCGCTCCAAGTCGACATCTTGCCGTTCGTCTCCGACGACGTCGACGACGACGGCCTCATCGAACTCGCGATCGACGAGGATCGGTCGAACGAGAACGGGTTCGAGTCGTTCAAGGAGATGTTCCCCCGTACCGACCCGCAGAACATCTTCACGACCGTAACGGACGTCTTGAAGGTGAAAGCAGGGTTCAACGAGGCGAGTTTCCTCCTCGACACCGACGAGGACGGTCGGGCCGACGTCTTCTGGGCGCCAAGCTCCACCGTGAGGACCCTCGTCGCCGGCTACCCGGACCTCAACAAGGACGGGACCCAGGAGTACCTCTTCGACGCCGATGGCGACGCGAAGGTGGACAAGCTCTACGATCCCGTGACCAAGTCGCTGCACGAGGTCACCGCGAAGGACTTCGCCGGGAAGGGCACGACCCAATACCTCATCGACACTGACGGCGACGGCCGCCCGGACAGGTACTTCGATGGCGTCTCGCTCGTCACGAAGGTCGACCCGGCGCCCCGCAGGGCGAACACGTACGCGGTGGACACGACGGGTGCCGGCAAGCCGACGAAGTTCTACAACACGGAGTCGGGAGCCATCACCGACGCGTCCACGGAGACCATAGGCGACCTATTCACGACCTACTGGTACTTCGGCGTCCTCTTCGCGCTCGCGGTCCTCGCAGGCATATTCGTGGTACTGCGCCGCCGCAGGATGCGCGTCAAGTAGGGGCGAGGCCCAAGGGACGGCGCAGACGAGCCCTCTCCTTCGCCGGGTGCCGGTGGCGGCGGCGAGAGCCTCGCCCGGTCGGGGCGAGGTCGTTTCGAGGCTACGGGTTACGGAGGAATCTATATTGCCGGCGCGCCCGTTATCCGGCTTAGATGAAGATGCATTTTCTCGGCGGCTCCGCCGAAGTGGGCCGCCTAGGCATGGTGCTCGACGCCGACGGCACGCGGCTTCTCTTCGACTACGGGATTGCCCCGACCGACCCGCCGAAGTACCCGGTGCCGGCGCCGCCGGTTGATGCGGCGCTCCTGAGCCACGCGCACCTTGACCATTCTGGGATGATGGCGGCACTTGCCGGCGACCAGGGTGTGCCCATATACGCAACGGGGCCGACGCGACCGCTCACGGAACTCCTCGCCAGGGACAGCCTGAAAGTCTGCCGCATCGAAGGCTACCCCCAGCCATACTCCATGGCCGACATCGAGACCATGGGCGAGGTCTTCGAGACCGTCCCCCTCTCCGAAGACTTCGACGTCGGGACGCTCTCGATCCACGGGGAGAGCGCAGGGCACATCCCTGGAAGCGCCATGTTCGTAGTGGACGGGGGCCGCGAGCGCGTCGTCTTCACCGGCGACATCAACGTCATCGACACGAACCTCATGAAGGGCGCCCGCCCGGTGGATTGCGACACGCTGGTCATCGAGTCGACCTATTCCGGGCGGGAGCATCCGGACAGGAAGACGTTGCAGCAGCGCTTCCTGGCCCGGATCGGCGAAGTCAGGGACGCGGGCGGCATAGTGATCGTCCCGGCGTTCGCCACGGGCCGCACCCAGGAGCTTCTCATGATGCTGTCGGGGAGCGGTTACGAGGTCTGGCTCGACGGCATGGGTAAGCAGGTGACGGAGATGATGCTCGACGACGCCTCCGACCTTCGCGACGCGAGGGCGCTCCGGAAGGCCGCGGGGGAGGCGAATTTCGTCACGAACCCCCACAGGCGGCACCTCGCCATGTCGGGCGACGTCATCGTCACGACGTCCGGAATGCTCGAAGGGGGGCCGGTGCTCAACTACATCGAGCGGTTCCACAACGACCCGAAGAGCGCGATATTCATGACGGGTTACCAGGTGCGCGGCACGAATGGGCGGATGCTCATCGACGACGGTGTCATCGACATCCGGGGTGTCAAGGAGAAGGTGAATTGCCAGGTAGAGTTCTTCGACTTCTCGGCGCACGCGGGCCACGACGAGTTGGTGCGCTACATCGAGGAGTGCGGCCCGAAACGCGTCGTGCTGTTCCATGGGGACAGCCGCGAGCCTCTTGCCGACGAATTACGCAAGCGCGGCTTCGAGGTGCTTCTTCCCCAGACGGGCGAGATGATGGACATCGCGTAAGCGGCCGGAGATCGCTCGCGAAAGGGATGCGGGGAACTCGATACGGGAGCAGCTTGGCGGTCTCCAAGAGGACTCGAGCTGTATCTCGTTCTCGGGCCGGATATCGTTCGAGGGCCGGTCGAGCGTGATGCAGCGAGCGTCCGCTCGCACCCGTAAAACCGCGGGCCTCCCAGCCCGCAAGAATCGACGCACGGCGCAGGTCCCCGGGACGCGAGTCCGACGGGGGCGGCGATGAGCGTCGACGATCGGGGCGGGACCGACGCGGCGGACCTGCCCCCTACATCCACCCGTACTGGGCGCACGAAAGGGATTGCCTTTTAAGAACTTTTCCCGCCTCCTGGAGGTTCGGTGGCCGTTTGTCCAACGTCGAAGCGTTGTCTTGGAAAAATGACGGCGAGGTGGGGGCTGAGATTGGATGCAGGGAACACGGGGCCGCTTTCCCGCCTCTCACTTTGGGACGGACAGGATGTACAGGAGGAGGAGGTCCACGACGAAGAGCAGCACTATCATCATCTCCAGGACGAGGCTACGCCGGTTCTGGACCTCCTGCGAAGCTATCGTGTAGAGTTCTGAAAGCGTCGTCATCTTCTTCTCCACCGCGTCCTCCCATTCGCCAAGGTGGAACCGCTGCGTCAATCCCAGGTAGATCTTCGCGAGGTAGTAGTCGCCGAAGAGCTTCCCGATGTTGTCGATGTCGTCAGTCACGCGCGTGAGGTCGATGGAGGCCTCTGAGAGCTCCTTCTGCACTTTCTGGGGGGAGAACAGGAGGTCCTTCCCCTTGAAGAGACGGTCGAGGTCGCCGTATGCCCGCCCGAGGATCCGGTCCAGGTAGGCGTCGTATGTGCGCAGTTCCAACAGTTGGACGTTCGCCACCTCGATGACGACCAAGACGTCCTCGTAGCGCCCGCCCGGCTCCACGATTATCGCGCCGTCCCAGTCGATGACGACGAGGTCGTCCTGGTAGTAGCGGAACCAGTAGCGGAGGTTGTCGCGGACCTCTTCACCGGAAAGCCTGTCGGGCGACGGCTCGTCGGAAAGCAATGCGGCTAGAAGCTGCGGCCGGTCCTCGAGGAGCTCCTCCACGCTTGCGCCGGTCTCCGTGAAGCAGAAGACGGTGTAGGTCTCGGGCTCCACGCGGACGTTGTAAGGTTCGAGCAGGTACGGACGCACGTTCTCCTCGATGGCCTTGAAAAGGTCGTCCGTCAAGGACTGGAGCGTCGTCTCGCGGTCGCCGATCTTTACCTTGAGCGTCCCGTACGTCGAGACGTCCCCCAGGCCGGGCACGTTGAGCGGCGTGCGAAGCGCGAACGACACGGCGCCGATGTCGAATATCTTGGCCGACGCGTCGAAGGTGACGGGCCCGACGCTCGTGTCGAGCGTGAACGGGCGCAGCTTCACAAGGATCGGGCGCGGAAGCTCGACGTACTTGGGCGCGGCGCGCGAGATCGTGACGCTCGGTATGGCGGGCGAGGCGCCCAAGACCGATTGGACGCTTTCGAGCCTCACCCTGGCGCCGAGGTCGTAACAGTAGAAGTAGACGACTTCGCCCTTCACATTGGCACATGTCCTATTCGTTGTAAGAGGTAATCAAGCCTCCCAAAGGGCAGCTGTCGTACAACACTTGACGCCGCCTGGACGCCCAACAAAACATTTTTCACACCCGCCAATCTATCGCCACTGGATCCATGGGACCGACGAGCCAAAGGGAGGTGCATCTTCGTCGCTGCGGCGCCGCCGTCGGCGACATCGTCGAGGTCGACTCCGGGCGCGGCACCTACCGCGGTGTGCTCATGCCGCACCACGGTTTCTCGGGCGACGACATCGTGACGCTCAAGTTGGACTCCGGGTACAACGTGGGCGTGAGACTCGACGACGGCTCCCGCGTCCAGCTCATCGAAAGGGCCGCGCCGCGAAGCCCCATGACGAGGAAGATCCTGGGCGCCAAAGGGCTCCCTCGCGTCTCGATCCTCGGCACCGGCGGCACCATAGCGTCGTACGTCGACTACCGGACGGGGGCCGTCCACCCGGCGACCACCGCGGAGGAGCTCGCTTTCGCGGTCCCCGAGATGTTCGAGCACGCCGACGTCACGGCGCGTGTCGTGTTCCAGGTCTTTTCCGAGGATTTCACGCCGAAGAATTGGAGCACCCTTGCCGAAGAGGTCAAGCGTGAGTTCGATGCGGGAAGCATCGGCGTCGTCATCCCCCACGGCACAGACACCCTCGGTTACACGGCCGCCGCCCTTTCCTTCATGGTGTCCGACCTTCCGGGCCCCGTCGTCCTCGTCGGGTCCCAGCGGTCGAGCGACCGCCCTTCAAGCGACGCGGCGGTGAATCTCCTCTCTGCCGTGCGCGTCGCTGCGGAGGCAGATCTTGGCGAGGTCGTGGTCGTGATGCACGCCTCCATGGCGGATGACGCCGCCATTATCCTACGCGGCAACAGGGCCCGCAAGATGCACACATCCCGCCGGGACACGTTCAGAAGCGTCGATGCGGCCCCGCTTGGCGAAGTCACGATAGACGGTCCGGTGGTGGATCCGGGGGCCACGCGCCGTTCCAAAGGCCCCGTGAAGGTCGCCTCCCGCGTCGACGACCGCGTGAAGCTCATATACTCGCATCCAGGCCTCAAGGCGGCGGACTTCGAGACGGTGGAGCGCGGCGTCGTCATCGCCGGCACGGGACTAGGCCACATACCCCAGGCCCTCATCCACCAAGTGGAAAGGCTCGTCGCTTCGGGGAAGGTCGTCGTGATGGCAAGCCAATGCCTCGGGGGGCGCGTCAACATGAACGTCTATTCCACGGGACGCGACCTCTTGAAAGCAGGCGCCGTGAGCGCTTTGGACATGACGCCGGAGACCGCGCTCGTGAAGCTCATGTGGGCCCTCGGCCAAGCGAAGGACACCGCCGGGGCGATAGGGCTTTTCACGGAGGACGTCGCGCGCGAGTCGGATCCGCGCTCGCGAGTCGATGCGGACGGTGTCGAGTGACGCGAGTCGGGCACAAGACGGCCGACGGCAAGGGATCCGTCCCTGCTGGACTTCTCATCGGACTCGAGATCCATCAACAACTTGACACGGACAAGCTGTTCTGCCGTTGCCCGTCGACTCTTGACGACGGGGAGGGCATCCAGGTCTCGAGGTCGCTACGGCCCACGCAATCCGAGATGGGCGAGGTGGATCGCGCCGCCGTGGAAGAGGCGAAGAAACGGCTCGCCTTCGAGTACATCGCCCCGCCGGCCGTGTCGTGCCTTGTGGAACTCGACGAGGAACCGCCCCATCCTGTGAGCGAGACCGCGCTACAAGTCGGGCTCGAGGTGGCAGCGGACCTTTCATCGTCGCCCGTGGATGAACTCCAGGTCATGCGTAAGATCGTCATCGATGGGAGCAACACGACGGGGTTCCAGAGGACGGCGCTTCTTGCCCTCGGGGGGCGCGTCGAGACGACGCGGGGACCTGTCGGGATACAGACGATCTGCCTTGAGGAGGATTCGGCGCGGCGCCTCGGACGAAAAGGCGACGTGGTCACTTTCAGGCTGGACAGGTTAGGGATACCGCTTCTTGAGATCGCGACGGCCCCCGACATCAAGGACGGGGACCACGCCCGCGAGACCGCGGAGGCGCTCGGGCGCACGCTCCGTAAGACCGGCAAGGCGAAGCGCGGGATCGGCACCATACGGCAGGACGTGAACATCAGCATCCCAGGCGGGGCCCGTGTCGAGCTCAAGGGCGTCCAGGAGCTTCGGACCCTGCCAGGCGCAGTCGATTCCGAGATAGCGCGCCAAGAGATGCTCATCCGCGTGGCGGCCGAATTGAAGCGCCGCGGCGCCAACACTTCGGATCTCTCGGCCCCGATCCGCGACGTGTCAAGCGTCTTCAAGGCATCCGCGTCCAAGGTGGTGACGGATGCCCTTTCGGCCGGTGGCTCGGTGCATGCGCTTGCATTGCCGCGCTTCGAAGAGCTTCTTGGGAAGAAAGGCCAACCCGGTTTCCGGCTCGGCGCGGAGCTTGCCGGAAGGGCGCGGGCACGCTCGGGGGTCGCCGGGCTCTTCCATTCGGACGAATTGCCAGCGTACGGGATAACCGAAGAGGAGGTCGAGGCGATACGCTCGCTCCTCGGGTTACGTGGCGAAGACGCATTCGCCATAGTCGCCGCAAGCCCCCGCCAGTGCACGGCCGCCCTCGAAGCGGCAAGGGAAAGGGCCATGCAGGCGATGGAAGGGGTCCCGGAGGAGACGCGCGAGATCCGGCCCGATCTCTCGTCCCATTACCTACGCCCCCTGCCCGGTAGGGCAAGGATGTACCCGGAGACGGACATCCCGCCAAGACGCGTCACACCCGAGGACCTGGCGGCCGCCGATCGGCGCCGTACCGCGCGGGAGAACGCGGCGAGGGAGCTCGAGGCCTTCGTCGCCGGCATGGTCGCCCCCGGCGACCTGGTGCAGCTTCAGAACACGGGAAACGTAGAACGCTTCGCGAAGGTGGCGGGGCAGCTCGGCGTCGGGGGCGCTGCCACCAAGGAGAGGGGGGCCTTGCTTGCGCGCATCTTGCTTCACACGGTCCCCGAGGTCGAGGCCGCGTCCCAGGAGGGCCGACGCGTCGGCGACGCCCTCTTGGCGGAGGTGATCGCCGGTGTCGAGGCGGGCCTGTTCCCGAAGGACGCGGTGCTCCCCGTCCTCATCGAGGTGACGAAGACGGGCGGTAGCGTCGGCGCCACCGCCTCGAGGCTCGGCCTCTCGACCGTCGGTGAGGAGGAGGTCCGACGCGTGGTCGCCGCGGTCGTCCAACGAAACGCCAAACTCGTGAAGGACCGTGGCGAGGCCGCGCTAGGGCCCTTGATGGGCGATTGCATGAAGGAACTGCGGGGAAAAGTCGATGGGCGCGTCTTGGGGCGCCTCCTCGCTGAAGAGATAAGGCGATCCGCGGCGAAGTGAACGACGCGCTCTGGAGGCCGCCACGCGACGCGCCCGTGGGGCAGGCGTTGGCGAAAGGCGCCGCGTCATGGTGAGTCTTGTGGGCTTTGCGCCGCGTTCCTCTTGGATATCACGAGGTACGCGGCGACCCCAAGGGCCGTGAGCCCTACCGTCACCCCGCCGAGAAGGTCGTTGTCCACACATGGCACCGTGATGGGCCGCGTTCCGGGACACCCGCCGAAAGCGAAGCCCGTGAAACCGTAATCCATGTAGAGTTCGACGGCGAAGGCGGCCAGGATGACGAAGATGCCGTTCGGGACCCGCACGAGGCCTTTTGCCAGCACAAAAGCCTCGACGACCATTGCGACGTGCAGCCAGAAGAGGTAGAAGTTCAGGTTCGACAAAGGATCTCGGAAGATGTGGAACGCTGCCTCGTAGTAGGTCAAGACGAAACCGGTCCAAGCGCCTACCTTTACGAGGTCGATGAACGCGAAGGCCTCCAGCAACCGGTTCCTCACGCCGAACTCGTCGAGGAGGAGGACGAGCGCGATGAGCCCGACGGAAAGGGGACTGTCCGGCACGAACGGCCACAAAGCGGGAGGAGTGATCGCGAACTGCGGCGCGTAGTAATAGAAGCCGTACGCGACGCCCGCGACGTTGACGAGGATGAGAATACGCCGGAGTCCCGCGCGTTCGCGAAATTGCGCGAAGAAACCGAGGATATCGTCGGTCGAGAGCGATCGGGGCGCCTCGGGAAGCCACGACCTCTTTGCCGCGCCGTTTTCCACGCGGCGTAATCGCGGCACGGGTTAAGAACAGCGACTGAACAGGTCACCCATCAAGTGGCCGCCGGCGTGCGGAGGGTTTATTACGTAGTTACCCCCCATAAACTACCTCGGTAGGACGAGTCCCGGTGGAGCCGAAATACCTTGGCGATATCGCGAGCATGACGGTCCACCGGCCGGCACGCGTCTCCCCGAAGTGCGGTGTGCCGGAGATCCCCAACCGCTACAAGCTCGGCATCCATTCCGCGGAGCTTGTGAAACACCTTGTCCAAGCGGAGAATTGGCGCATCTGCCCGTCGTGTCTTGGGACGTTCGACGACGTGCATGACGATCGTTGAAGGCCGCGCACGAATGCGAAACGGGCCGCGCGTGACTTGCTCGTGTTGCCCTGCGCCTCCTGTGGCGCACCTATTTTAAGGCGCTTGTCGATACCCGGCGAGACTGAATCTGGCATGAACCGAGCGGTCATCGTTGGAGCCGTCCGTACCCCTGTCGCCAAGTTCAATGGCGCCCTCAAGGACCACAAGGCGACGGAATTCGGAGCGCTCGCGGTGAAGGAGGTCGTCCGCCGCGCACGGATCGAAGCTAGCGCGGTGGACGAGGTGATCCTCGGAAACGTCATCCAGGCGGGCCAAGGCCAGAACCCGGCCCGGCAGGCAGCGCTCGCGGGCGGACTTCCGGATTCCGTGGCGTGCTTCACCGTGAACAAGGTGTGCGGTTCGAGCCTCAAGGCAACGATGCTAGCGGCGCAGGCGATTAACGCGGGCGATGCGGAACTCGTGATCGCGGGTGGGATGGAGAGCATGACGAACGCGCCGTACCTACTCGACCGGGCCCGCTTCGGGTACCGGCTCGGGCACGCGGAGGTCCTGGATTCGATGCTCAAGGACGGCCTCCTCGATTCCTACGCCGGCTACCACATGGGCGTCACAGGCGAGATCGTCGCGGACGAGTTCAAGGTCACTCGCGAAGAAGCGGACGCGTTCGCGCTTCGTAGCCACAAGGCGGCCGCCGCGGCCACCGACGGCGGCCACTTCAAGGAGGAGATCGTGCCCGTCCCCTCGAAGACGCCCGGGGGCGCCGCTTTCGTCGCGGACGAAGGGATAAGACGCGACACGAGCATCGAGCGTCTTTCGAAGCTGCGGCCTTCGTTCAAGGAGGGGGGGGTCGTGACGGCCGGAAACTCCTCCCAGATCAGCGATGGCGGCTCCGCCGTGGCGGTCGCGTCCGAGGCGTACGCCAAGTCGCGCGGTCTCGACGTGATGGCGAAGATCCTCGAGTACACGACGAGCGGGACTTCGCCGGAACGCGTGATGGCCGCGCCCATACCGGGCGTCAAGGCGCTTCTCAAGAAGACGGGTCTCACAGTGAACGATCTCGACCTTTTCGAGCATAACGAGGCGTTCGCGACCGCAAGCGTCGCAGTGATGCGCGAATGCGGGGTCGCCGAGGACCGTTTCAACGTGAACGGGGGCGCCGTGGCGCTCGGACACCCGTTGGGGGCGAGCGGGACGCGGGTTTTGACGACGCTCCTTTACGCTCTAAAGACGCGCAAGAAGTCGCGAGGGCTCGCAACACTTTGTCTTGGCGGTGGCAACGCTGTCCAGATGATCGTGGAACGGCCTTAGCGCATGAGTCGCGCACCAGCGCCGACGCTTCGAGACCTTCCGATGCGAACGCTTCGTGGCCTCCGAGGCGCAAGGCGACAATTCCGGTGAGTCGTGCGCGGGGGGCGAGATTAGAACTCGCGTTGACCGAATCGGCCAGACCCGGTCTTCAGCCAGGCTCGTTTGACCAACCTCCGACACCCCCGCGACTCAGCGCGTGAGCGATTGACCATATCGTTCGGGTGATATCGTCTCCTTCCCGTTCGAATCGAACGAGTGCAAGGGTTTATGCTGTAAGAACCGCAATTGCTCTTTATCGGCCAGACTCGGCCTTCATTCGGAGGCCGTCTTCCAAGCTGCGGCACCCCCGCAGCCGTTTTGCGCTCTAGCGTGTGCTCGGCGCGTTACGACCCAAGAACGCTTCTAGAACTTCCGCCATGAGGCGCGGCCTCATCGGGTGCCAGAAGTGCTCGGCGTCCGGCGCCACGAACAGCTCGCCTTTGGGGAGCATCTTGTAGATCTCCACGGGTTGGTCGATGCCCGTGAACTCGTCCCGGTCGCCGACGGCGACGAGCGCCGGGACGGTGATGCCGCGGATTCCTTCTGGAGGGATGCCGCCTGTCTTCAGTTCCTCGCGCCAAAGGTCGCGTAGCTTTGCGACCAGCGGCCTCCAATAGTCGGGACCACCGAGCGATGCGTGTTGCGCCCTCATTGCGCCCACCCATTCGCTGTCCTGCGCCGCTATCTTCTCAACGTCGAACGCCGCGTCGGATCGCTTGATGTCATCTTGGTCGAACCTGTAGCCGGTTCCACATGGGACGATGGATGAAACGAGGTCGGGACGCTTGATCGCAAGGCGCAGCGTGATCGCGCCGCCGAGGCTGAAACCGACGAGATTCACGGGCCCACCGATCTCCTCCACGACGGCTATGGTGTCGTCGACGAGCATCTCAAGCGTCAGCCGGGAAGCGCGGTCTTGCGACCGGCCGTGACCACGGAGGTCGACAAGATGCGATTCGAACCCGCGTTTGAACGATTTCACGACACTTCCCCAATGGCGCCCACCGGTCCCGGTGGCTCCATGAAGGAAGACCACCTGCGGTCCTGCGCCGACCGTCTCCCACGTAATCGTCGCGTCGTCGCGCTCCACCGTCCGCCACGCCACGAGGCGCAAACGCGCCGATGCCGCATCTAGCTGTCGTTACCTATTAATGGAGACTTGGGAATGACGCGGCGATACGCATGGAAGTCAAGAAGATGGCTGTCATGGGCGCCGGTCAGATGGGCGCGGGGATTGCACAGGTCGCCGCACAGGCGGGCTACCACGTGGTCGTTCGCGACATCAAACAGGAGTTCGTGGACCACGGCCTGAAAAGCATCCGCGGGAACCTGGAGCGCGCGCAGTCCAAGGGAAAAATAACGGCCGCGGACGCGGAAGCGACGCTGTCTCGCATCCGTGGAGCCGTCGAACTTTCGACCGCCGCGCTCGACTGCGACCTCGTCATCGAGGCCGTCATCGAGAACGCGAAGCTCAAACGCGAACTCTTCGCGGAACTCGACAAACTCCTGCGGCCCCACGCGATATTGGCGTCGAACACTTCGAGCATCCCCATATCCGACCTCGCGGCGGCCACACGTCGCCCGGACAAGTTCATCGGCATGCATTTCATGAACCCCGTCCCTGTGATGAAACTCGTCGAGGTCATCCGCGGCGCCGACACGTCGGACGATACGACGAGGTCCATCGTGGAGGTCGCAACGAGGATGGGGAAGACGCCCGTGGAGGTCCACGACTTCCCTGGCTTCATCTCGAACAGGGTGCTCCTCCCAATGATAAACGAAGCGATCTTCGCGTATCAGGAAGGGGTCGCGACACCGGACGCGATCGACACCATCATGAGACTCGGCATGAACCATCCGATGGGCCCCTTGGAGCTTGCGGATTTCATCGGGCTCGACACCTGCCTCTACATCATGGACGTCCTCCATGACGGTTTCAAGGACTCGAAGTACAGGGCAGCGCCGCTTCTACGAAAGAAGGTGCTCGCCGGGCACTTGGGGAAAAAGACGGGGAAAGGCTTCTACAAGTACAACGAGAAGGGCGAGAAAGTCGGGACCGCCTTAGTGGGGTGAAAGGAGGCGCCGGCCGGATGGGCCGCGCGGCTCGACGGCAAGCGACCCGGGGGCGGCGGCCCCGTGGGATCGGAAGAATGCGGTTCCCTGGAGCGTCCGCCCATTGGCATAGATGAAAGTAGAAAAGGTAGGAGGGGGAGGCACTTGCCGCCCCCACGGTAGAGTCTTTAGACCTAGTGCCCGAGGACCTTTTTCGCACTGTTGACATCGTCAACGGTGAAGCAGAGTTCCGTCTCGCTTGGGGAAGGCGGGGCGAGCGGGTAGCAGGCCTCCACGTTGACCCCGCTTCGGGACAGGTTGTCGCAGATCCGGCCGAGCTCGCCCGGCGTGTTCCTGACGCGCGTCGTGACGCACTCGTTGGCGCGGTACCGGTGCCCGCTTGTCTTCAACCACCCCTCCGTCTTCGTCTCCTCGTTGGTGACGAAGCGGAACGTCCCGAACTCGCCTTGCGGTTGCAGGGCAAATCCCAGGATGTTGATGTTCGCACTCCCCAGGGCCTTCGCGACGGTCGCGAGCGTGCCCGGCTTGTTCTCGAGGGTTATTACAAACTCTCGTGTCATTCAATCACCCGGCCGTCGACGGCGATTCTCCGTCATAATGGTAGTGACGCTGCATCGACAAACGCAGAAGTTTTCCATATTCTCTACGAAATACGCTGTAATCATCTGTATTTCGTGCAAATATATATGAACGTGGTGCGTATTCGGCGTAACGTGCCAGGCAAGACAATGGCCGAGAAAGCGCTCGCGAAGGCCTCAGGCCTAGCGCAAGGCGCGGTCTCCGCGGGCCACATCGTCACCGCGAACGTGGACGTGGCGATGAGCCACGACAACTCGGCCTTGATCAAGAAGATATTCGGCGAATTGGGGGTCGCGAAGGTCTTCGATCCATCGCGGATGGTCTTCGTCCTCGACCATAAGAGCCCCGCCGACGACCTCAAGATCGCCGAGAACCACCAAACGATACGCAACTTCGCGAAGGAACAAGGCGTCGACAGCTTCTACGACGTGGGCGAAGGAATCTGCCACCAGGTACTCCCAGAGCACGGCCACGTGGGGCCCGGCATGCTCGTCGTCGGCACCGACAGCCATTCGACGACCTACGGCGCGTTCGGCGCCTTCGGGACGGCGGTAGGGGCCACCGAAATGGCCGCCATATGGGCGACGGGGGCCCTCTGGATGCAGGTACCGCCCACGATCAAGATCGAGATGAAGGGCACCTTACAAGACGGCGTCTACCCGAAGGACGCCGTACTGAAGATCATCGGCGAGATCGGCGCCGACGGCGCCAACTACAAGGCCGTCGAATACCATGGCGAAGCAGTCGCGGCCTTCGGGATACCCGAGCGCATGACGCTTTGCAACATGGCCTGTGAAATGGGCTCAAAGGCCGCCATGGTGCCGCCGGACGAGACCACGCGCGCGTTCGTCGAAGCGAGAGGTGGGCCTTGGGCGCCCCTTCGACCGGACGCCGATGCCGCATACGAGCGCACGGTCAGATTCGATGCCGCGGGCCTTGAACCACAGATAGCGGCCCCCCACACAGTCGACAACGTGCACCCGATCTCGAAGTACCGGGGCCTCGAGATCCAACAGGCCTTCATCGGGAGCTGTACGAACGGCAGGCGCGAAGACCTTGCCGAGGCGGCGCGCGTTCTCAAAGGCCGCCACATAGCGCCCGGTGTCCGCCTCATAGTCATCGCCGCGTCACGGCAGAATTACCTGGACGCGATGGCGGACGGGTCGTTCGATTCGATCGTGCGGGCCGGCGGCACCATCATGAACCCGGGCTGCGGGCCGTGCCTCGGCGGGCACCAGGGGATACTCGCACCGGGCGAACGCTGCATCTCTGGCGCGAACCGCAATTTCAAGGGACGCATGGGGTCCTCCGACGCCGAGATATACCTCGCCTCGCCGGCGACGGTGGCCGCGTCCGCGCTCGAAGGGCGCATCGCAGACCCACGCGATTATCTCAACTAAGGTGCGCGTGCTATCCCCAAGTGGCGGTCACGTGCCTCTTCGGGCTGACGCCCCACGTTACCCCTAAGCCCGCGACGTACCGTCGTCACATGGGGGTGGATTCCATCGCCCAAGATCCCTCCCCGAAGCCCTCCCGGCTTTCCCATTCAGACTCATCCAAATTCACGCCAGTGACAGGCGAAAAGGCTTTAGGCGGCCGGGCGGTAATTTCACGGCTGGAAGCAATGGGGCGCTCGGCGACCGCGATAGTCGTGATTCTCGTACTGGGCTCCATAGTCGGCCTGCCCCAAGGAGCGGCAGCCACCGCACAACCGGATCTTCGGGTAGTCTTTGCGGGGATGAATCCGACGCTACCGACGGCGGGTCAGAGCATCGTCATCACAGCGAACGTCACGAACATCGGCGCCGCGAGCGTCCCCGCTAACACGACGTGGATCGTCAAATTCTACATCGACGGCGTTGAAGTGGGTTTCAATTCCACGAACGCGACGCTCGGCGTGGGCGCGTCCATGGTCTTCAGGAACCCGGGTTGGACATCGACAGCCGGAAGCCACGTGATCAACGTCACGGTCGACCCCGATGGGAACGTGACGGAAGCCTCTGAGACGAACAACAGCGCGGGCACCGGTTGCTTCAAGGTCCTGACACCGGCCGGTCTCATCGACAGCCGCTTCGAGACCGGTTCCGCATGGTGGGCGAAGAGGTTCTGGCTTCCGGCCACCGCTTCGGTCACCTTGAGCGTCATTACCAGGTTCAATTCGAGCTTCGACGCCGCCAATTTCGGCACCGGCCTATGGGTGCGAGACGCCAACGACGGCCTATGGGTGGCGTTTCCAGCGGTCGGGTGGAGCACACGCTCCTTCACGCACGTGCAGTCGCGCACGGTCCTCGGCGAGACCTCGGAGCACGAGGACGCCGCGTCGCCGCCCTACACGTCGGCGCCATTCGTGCATTCACGGACCATCACCCTTCCGGCCGGTAACTACACCTTCACTGGGATAGGGGCTTCCGACCGGATAAGGAACGTCACGCTTTCCCTCTCATCGTCGATCGCCACGTTCTCCGGGAACGAAACAGGCGGCGTCGGTGTCCGTCTGTGGCGGGAGTGGCAGTTCACCGGCGACTTGGTGGGAAGCGTGGAGCGGCACGAGGACCATTCGTTCATCCATGATGCGTCCACGGCCAGGACGATCCTCAATGCGTCCGTCCCGTTCAACGTGACGGGCCGCTTCTTCGGTGCGATAATCGGTGTGGGGCAGGTCATCGACGTGGGCTATTCCGGGCCCGGCCCGTTCCACACGTTCGCGTCGGGGTTCATCACGGCGCATTGCGTGTCGTTCGACGGGGCGCACGCCGGGGCGTGGACCATGAACGTCCGCCGGTATGTCGGTGTGGGCCAGGAGGTCTTCGCGCCGGCCGTGTTCGATTGCGCCTTGGAAGACACCGCATTCTCTGCGACGTCGTCGAACGCGGTCGTGGCGTTCGCGGCCGACGTCACGTTGCCCCCGCCAGATTGCTGAAGGCCGCTCCGGTGGCAAGGGTTATCCCGGGGGCCGGGTTTTCCGACCCGTGCGGGGCTCATCCCGGGCCGGGTCTATCGCGGTGACTTTCCTACTTGCGGTGCCGGGTCTTTCAGCGGGCGGCGTCGCGCCTTCCTCGATCCTCGCCTCCCACGATGACACGGTCCCGGGGTGGTGGCTCGTCGGCCTTCATCTTCCCGCAGGAGGGCACGTGGGCATATCAGTCACGGCATGGTCCGAGGACGTCCTGCACTCGTACGACGTCGGAAGTGGCATCTGGGTCCTCAAAGCACCGGGCCGCGTCCTCTACACGATGTCGACGGTCGCCTTCTCCGAGCCTCGAAACGTGGTCCACGTCGAGGCCGACACGGACGGCTTCGACCACTACGAGCATGGAGCGCAGGGCGGCCAGGTGATAGATTCGGCCTTCTTCCAACACGCCGCCGCGCCGTTTCTTCCGGCCGGCGATTATTTCGTTGTCTCGGCCTTGGCCGCGACAAACGTGGCCAGGGTCAGGTACGAGGTCTCCACCGAGCCCGGTGCGTACGTGACTGCCGAGGCCAACGCGTCGCGCGTGGACATATTTCGCGAGTGGGCTTTCCGGGGCACGGTCGTCGTGAGCGAGGAACGGAACGTCAACGACCGTTTCAACGGCGGCCTTCCGGTGCAATTCGAGGAATCGCACACGGCTCGCGCCGTGGCCAACGCGACGCTCGCCTACGCCTCGCCGAATAGGTTGTTCGGCGCGATGATCGCGGCAGGCCAGGTCGCTGACACGTCGGTCCAAGGGGCCCAGTGGAACGGACTCATGAGATCCTCACCATCGTGTTGGGCCATGGTGGACGCGCCTCCCGGCGACTACCTCTTCCGCATCGGCCATTACGTGGCCGCCGGGCGCGAGACGGGGCAACGACACACATTGACCTGCGGCGGTGGCGACCCGGCGGGTGCGGCCGCCGACTTCGATGCGCTCGTCGTGTTCGCGGCCGACGTCGCGTTTCCGTGACCGCGCCGATGAGGTTGGCGCGCGCGGCGAAGGGGTTTTACGCCCGTCGACGCTTCGAGCGCCGTGGCCGAGACGATGAAGGCCGTGGTCATAGACGAGCACGGCGACATTGAGAGACTGCGTTTCACGGACGTGAGGGTGCCGGTCGTCGGCGATGGCGAGGCGCTTGTCGAGATCCGCGCGGCCGCGCTCAATTTCCTGGACGTGTTCGTCCGTCGCGGGATCCCGGGCATCAAGTTGGCGATGCCGCACATCCTCGGCGCGGATGCGGCCGGCATCGTGCGGCGCCTCGGGGGGGAAGGCGCTGACGTCTCCGAGGGGGACCGGGTCGCGATAAACCCCGGCCTTTCGTGCGGGGCATGCCTACATTGTGCGCGCGGCGACGACAATGTGTGCGTCGATTACAAGATAATCGGAGAGCACGTCCCCGGCACCTACGCCCAGTTCATTTCGGTGCCGCGTAAGAACCTCATCAGGATACCGGCTGCGATGCCATTCGACGATGCCGCGGCCTTCCCGCTCGTCTACATGACTGCATGGAGGATGTTGAAAACGAGAGCGGGCCTTCGCCCTCGGGAACGCGTGCTCGTGCTCGGGGCCTCGGGCGGCGTCTCTTCGGCGGCCATCCAGATCGCAAAGCACCTGGGGGCCCTCGTCGCCGCCACGGCCGGCGGCGAAGAGAAGATGGAGCGGGCCGCAAGGCTCGGCGCCGATTTCGTCGTCGACAGCCGGTCCGACTGGGGGAAGGCGGTCTACGATTGGAGCGGGCGTAACGGCGTCGACGTCGTGATCGACAACGTGGGTCAGGAGACGTGGAAAAGTTCCATCAGGGCCCTCGCGCGAGGGGGAAGATTGGTCACATGCGGCGCGACGACGGGCCCGTTCGCTGAAACCGATCTCCGCCACGTTTTCTGGAAGCATCTTTCCATCCTCGGGTCCACGATGTGCAACATGCAGGAATTCCGTGATGTCATGCAACTCGCCTTCGAAGGCAGGCTCAAGGTGGTCGTGGACAGGGCGATGCCACTAAGTGAAGCCAAGGCCGCGCAACTCATGCTCGAGGAGCGCCGGCATTTCGGGAAGATCGTGCTCCATCCTTGGTGACGGCCGGCGGGCTTTGATTTCGGATGTAGGCGTGCGTCGGATGGCGAGATATTGCTCCGTTCTGGTGTCGGCCGATTAGCTTTGTCGTCGGAAAACGTACAAAAAACGACAAATTTGGTGCCAAGATATCAACCTTGAGGGTGAACGTTAAAGGTTTCATCCACAAATCCCTAATAGGGCCAAACGAAGGTGATTAAGTGAAGGGCATGGAGCGAAGACTCGGCGTCTCAATCCTTGCGTTGGGGCTCATCGTGGGGTCGGCAAGTGCACTTCCCGCGGACGCACCGGCCGCACCCACGGGGCAAACCCACGACGCGGTCACAAAAGTCAAGGCGTTGCTCGAAGGCGCGACCTCGGCCGCGAGCGCTGCCACGTCGGGCGCTCCAGGCACTGCCGCAGGCGCAGGCGCTGCGGCCAGCTCGATCCTACGATCCATTGCAAACGCCGTATTGCACGCTGCCGGCACCGTCGCGGCAGCAATCTCGGACGCAATGATGACCGTCGTTGGTGGCGCGTCGCAGGCCTCGAGGCTCGTCGGCGCCACGGCCGCCATTGCGGGGACCTCTATCGCGTCATCGCTCGCCTTCGGAGGATCCACGCTGGCCGGCGCGGGAAGCGTCGTTCTGGAGATAGGAGCCGCAGCGCTCGCTTCCGTCGTTACGTTCCTGTCGAACGCAGTCTCGATCGTCTCAATCTCACTCGCCTCCGCTGCCGCGGCGCTCGCCGGCGTTCTCACGAACGTTGCAAGCGTCGTGGCCTCCCTCTCACAATCCGCAAGCAAGGCGCGCCTGCAGGTCGACCCGCGGATCGCGGTCTACGGCGGCGCCGCGGTCGCCGGTTCCGCAGGCCTCTGGGCGGTTGCGGACTGGCTCAAGAAAGCGGGGGTGCTCGCCCCGCTTTACACGCGCCTCGCCCCATCACGACTGCTCGACAACGAGGTCCGTCAACGGATCTTCAAGCTCATCGAAGAGAACCCAGGCGTCCACGTGAGCGCGATCCGTGCCGAGATGGGCATCGGCTGGGGGACCACCGTCTACCACCTTTCGAAGCTCAAAGCAGCCCACATGGTGACGACCATGGGATCGGGAAACCAGGTCTGCTACTTCAAGAACGGATCCGGCGTCTCCGCGTCCGATCAAAAGGCGATCCCGCTTCTCAAGAACCCGAAGGCCAAGGCCATCCGGGAATTCCTCACGACAAACCCGGGCGCCACCCAGAAGCGCGTCGCAGACATGCTTGGCATGAGCGCGGCGCTCGTCTCATGGCACGTGGCAAGGCTCGAGGACGCTGGTCTCTTGGAACGCGTGCGCGACGGCCGCGTCACGAGACTTGCATTGAAGACCATCGATCCCGTGGCCGTCGCCGCGTGAGAGCATCAGTCCTTCTTCGTCGACGCCTCGATGCCCTTCACGAGCGCGTGCAGCGTGCGTAGCGTCGGCGTCTCGGCCTTCACGTTGCGGCCATACTCGCAAAGCTTCCCGACGATCTCGTCGATCTCGGTCCTTCGTCCCCGTTCGATGTCCTGGAGCATGCTGCTCTTGTTGTCGCGAGTACGCCTCGCCACTTCCCTCGTCCGTTCTAGAAGGTCCACGCGAGGCAGTCCGACCCCGATCCCATCCGCGACCGTCACGCCCTCCTTCACGGCGCGCTCCATCAATTCCTTCAAAAGAGCGTTGGAAAGCAGTTCACCGTTCTTGAGGCCCGTGATCGCCGTTATCGGGTTGATCCCGCTGTTCACTATCGCCTTTGCCCAGATCTCGCCGACCAGGTTCTCGGTGTACTCGGCCGGGATGCCGCATTCGGTGAACGCCGAGACGTAGTCGCTCGCCCAGCTCTTGCTCTGCCTGATGAGCGGGCCAAGGTAAGTGTAGCCGCGTCCTGCATGATGCACGTGCCCGGGCTCAAGGTAGGTGATACCGTGCGTCGTCACGCCGCCGAACGTCCGACCCTCCCCCGCGTACTTCACGAGGACCTCGATGTTGTTCAGGCCGTTTTGCAACGACATGACGGACGTCGTGGGCCCGATGAGGGGAAGAGCGCCCTTGATCGCGGCCTCGGTGTCGTACGCCTTCACCGCGATGACCAAGAGATCCGGCGTGTCCACGTCCAGTGGGTCGCTTGTGACCTCCGGGTGGGCGACGAGTTGCGTCTCCCCAGTGACCCGTAGCCCCGCGGCCTCGATGGCGGTGACCTGTTCCGACCTGCACACCAAAGCCACGTCGTGCTTTTGCGACAGTTTGGCTCCGATGAAGCTTCCGAGGGCTCCCGCACCCAGGACCACGATCCTCACCCTGAAACCTCCTTGTCCGTCGCCTGGTCCAGTGCCCTCACGGCCAACGCTGCGGCGTCGGCCATGCTGATGAGGTCCGAGGCGTCGCGCGATTGCCCGGTCGGCCATTGACCACGTTTTTCGAACCCGATCCTTTGGGCGAGCCCGTCCAAGTAGTCGTCTTCGAGGGCCAACACGGGCCTCATTATGGGGAACTCCACTTCCGGGTCGATGAGCGGGATCGTGCCGAGCTCGCCCACACGCTCGCCCGTCACCACGGCCGCCGCTTTGGTCCGCCGGCAGATGCCCATCGCGACGGCCACCTGGAACCGGTACCGCGATTCCTCCGAAAGACCTGGCAGCACCGGGACCATACGGAGTTTGAACCGCGGCGCCCAAGCGGAAAGCGTCTTGAGGATCGAGAGCTTCGCTTCCACGCCGTCCTCAAACACGACGGGAACAAGACCGGCGCCGCGCTTCATTATCATCCAACACGCGATCGCCGACTCGACGTCGTCGATGATGCCGACGACTTTCCCCTGCGACGAAAGCGGGAGGCCGCCCGGGCCGGGGAGGATGTGAGCGAACACGAACGCCCGCTTCTGGCGCACTTCCAAATGGATCTCCACATCGGGCTTCGAAAGGTCCACCTTGACGCCCTTTGCCTCATTGGCAAGGAAGATCGCGGACCCGGCTTCGCGTCCCGCATCCATTGACGTGAACTTGTGATCTCCAGTGCGACGCGCACGTACGGCAAAACGTTGGCCGGGCTTGAGAAGCGCCATCGAGTACTCGGCAATGAACGGCTTTATCTCATCCAGCGTCGACCCGCACTCCGACACCGGGCTGAAACTCACGACCCCGAACGTGCGTCGCAGGATATCGGCGCCCCGCTCCTCGTCGGGCGTGACCACGTAGACCCGCCCGTACTCGCGCTTGACGGCCACCTGCACGCCTTCGCGAAGAAACGCGTCCTCGATGTTTCTGCAAAGGATGCGTTCGAACCGGCCCCGGACCTGGTCACTCTTGATCCCCAACTCGCCGTAGCGGACGAGGAAGGTGCGCCAGGGGGTCGACAGGACGGAGACCATGTGTGGGGGAGGATTCAGGCGGAGGTATAAAAGGGGTGGGGCCCGCGCGAATGTAACCGTGGTAGTCGCTCTTCGGATGTATTCTTGCAGTGGTTCAAAGCAGACATCGCAACTGCGATGACTTCGCGCCTCCGGCGCTACGTCATCTTGCCGCATTCTTATCCATCGCCTGCGCTCGGTCAAAAGAGGTGCGGCTGCGATGACTCCGGGCCTTCGGCCCTTCGTCATCTTGCCGCATTTCTGCCGCTCGCTCACGCTCGCGTCAGAAATGCGGGGAGCAGGATTTGAACCTGCGAACTCCTGCGAGACTAGACCCTCAATCTAGCGCCTTTGACCTGGCTGGGCTATCCCCGCTGACCGCAGGCCGGTAGTCCAAGACTTTCCCGGCCGAGGACGCAGTGGACGACCGAAGGGAGTCCACGAGCGCCCGAGCCCGCCACCACGGCGGGCGAGGGAAACTTTCCCCGAAGGGAAACCAATATTCCATTCGCCTGAAGTTGACGGTCGCATATCAAGTATTCGGTGGCGCCAATCTGGAGAGGGCCGATGCGATTCGCCATAGCGAGTCGTGGAACTACGTCTCGGCCCCTTACTTCGCCACCGCGATCTCGTCCACAGCCTTGACCCGGCTCATGAGCGTCTGGATTGCGTGCTGCAAGGCTTCCTTTGCAGTGACCGAGCCGTCCGTCTCGAACCGGAAGATGAATCTCCTTGGCTCGGAGCTTATCTCCACCGCGTCGCCGGCGACGTTCACGCAGTTCATGCAGAGCGTGCACTTCTCCACGTCAACGAGCGTGATATGGCCGTCTTTCTCGGTGATGGCGTCGGTCGGGCAGATCCGGCCCTCCACGGTCTCGGAAGTGTCGCCCTTGATCTTGACGATCGGGTACTCCTTGTACCCGGCACCATGGACGGGCGACCACTTGGCGTGGCGCGTGCCCGTTGCGAGGATCGCATGCGCCTCCAGCATCACGCGCTGGTTCTCGCCGAGCTTCACGATCGGGACCCTTTCGTCCTTCACTGCGAACTTGCGGTCGGCCGGTTGGAGGTCGCTCGAATAGACCATGCCAGGGCCCTCCTTCGAAAGTGTGAAGATGACGGTGCATGTGGGACAGCCTTCCCCGTGGCAGGCGGAACAGGTCTCGCGCGGTTGGAAAAGCTTGAGGTCTGTCGGGATAGGTAGGAGCCCCAACCGGTGGGAGATCATCTCGTCGAACAACGCGGACGTGTTGTCGTAGATCACGACGTCCTCGATCGCGAGCTTCGGGACGTCCGCGACGAGCGTACGTCGAAGGGCGTTCACGAAGGCGTGGTTCACGTCGGAGATGACGAGGCTAGCCTTGGTGTCGGTGAGTTCGCGGATCTCAACTTGCATCTTTACACCCTTCGGCCGCGCCTACCGCCCTTTTTCTTCGTGCCATCGTGCGGCACGGGCGTCACGTCTTCGATGCGCCCGATCTTGACGCCGGCCCGGGCAAGCGCCCTTATCGCGGCCTGCGCGCCGGGACCCGGTGACTTCGATTTGTGACCGCCAGGGGCTCGCACCTTCACGTGCATCGCTTCGATCCCCTTCTCACGAGCGGCCTCGGCCACCCTTTCGGCGGCCTTCATCGCGGCATAGGGGCTCGATTCGTCCTTGGCGGCCTTTACGACCATGCCGCCGGTGCACTTGGTGATGGTCTCGGCGCCGGTGAGGTCGGTCACGGTGATGATGATGTTGTTGTACGAGGCGTAGATGTTCGCGATGCCCCATTTCGTGAGCGCGGTCATTCCGAGCCTGCCTCCGTCGTGGCGGCAGCGGCGGGCGCGGAGGCAACCGAAGCCGGCCGTTCTCTCGGCGGTCCTCTGCGCGGCGGGCCGCCGCGACCGAACTTGTCGCGCGGTTGGAACACCGGTGTTTCAAGGACGATGTTCGCTCGTGGCTTGGGGTGCATCGGGTGGCTGTCCATCGCGACCGCCGAGTCAGCGTGCCAGGCGATGGCGCCTTCTTCGCTGCGTTTCACCAAGTGGCCGGGGATCGTCACTACACGGCCGTTGACCGTGACGTGCCGGTGGACTATGAACTGGCGGCCCTGTTCGATGGTCCCGGCGAGGCCCTTGAGGTACGCCTGTGTCTGGAGCCTACGCGTAAGGATGGCTTCGGTGTTGAGCGCGAGCACGTCGTCAAGTGTTGCATTATCGCTCACGACCCCGAGGGTGTGGAGTCTCGCGAGGAGCTGTTTGGTCTCGCGTTCGACTTGGGCAACGCCCTGCCCTTGGCGGCCCAAAAGGTCACGCGCCTGCCCGCGGAAGTTGCGAAGGAACGTCTGGGCCTTCCAAAGCTCCGTCTTGTTCTTGAGACCGTACTTGGCCACGAGGACGTTCTCCTCCTGGATGCGGGTCCCCTGCCATGGGTGGTTCGGCGTTTCGTACTTCTTCCTCGAGAATTTTGGGTCGCCCATGGGTTCACCTTACTTCTTTGCCTCGGCCTTCTTGGCCTCTGGCTTCTTGCCATCTGGCTTCTTGGCTTCCTTCTTCGCGCCCTTGTCGTCGTCTTTCTTCCCGGCGGCGGCCTGCTGGATGGCCTTGCGCTGCACACCGACGGTGAGTCCGGTGCGACCATTGCTTTTTGAGCGTTGGCCGCGGACCTTCTGGCCGTCCTCGTGGCGGACGCCCTTGTACGACCGGATCTTCTTCATGCGGTTGATGTCGTCGCGCCTTTTTCCCTCGAGGTCCGCGCCGACGAGGTGCATGGAAGAGCCGATTTCGACGTCGAGGGCCCTGTTGAGAAGCCACCGGGGGGCCGTCTCCACGAAGCTATCGACCGCTTCTTCGAGCTTCGCGATGTCCGCGTCCTGAAGGTTACCAAGTTTTTCGAGGCGTCGCACCCCTGCGCGGTCGGCGATGACGCCGGCCGTTCGGATGCCTATGCCCTTGACGGTGGCGAGGGCGAGCTCGACGTGGTGCTTGCCGTTGAGGTCCGTGTTCGCGATCCGGACGATGTACTTGAAGTCCGGTTTCTCCGCCGCGACGGGCGCGCTCTTTTCCGCCATCGTGAATTCTCCTTGGTATTGGATGAAACTGCCATGCTCCGGCGGGTGGAATGCTTAAATATTCCACAGGGGCCACGGCCGGAAATGGTAGGGCAAGTAATACGGCTCCCCTATTTAAGCGTTAGGCGCACCGAAGAGGGCTCAAATCTTCATTCGCGAGAATGCCCACGTGCCGACCGCCATCATGACCAGGGCGAAGCCGCTGATGACCGCGAGGTCGTAGACAAGCGGGAACGCGGCGTGCCCGATCAGTACTTGGCGCAACGCATCGACGCCGTAGGTCAACGGGTTCAAGGCGACGCCAAGCGCGAGGGCGGGTGGGAGGTCGTCGACGGGGAAGAGCCCGCCCGAGAGGAAGAACATGGGGAACGCGATGAAACTCACGACCACCTGGAACCCCTCGAAGCTTTCGAAGAAGCTCCCGAGCGTGAGGCCGATCGAAACGGTCCCGATCGCTACCACGAAAACGATGAGGAGACACGCGACGAAACCGATGGGCGTCACGTCTATCCCAAGCGCGACGCGGGCGAGCACGAGTAGCACGGTCGCCTGGATGAGGACGTCCGTGCACCCGCCTAGGACCTTTCCGATGAAGATGCTCGAACGTGACACGGGCGCCACGAGGACCTCCTTCAAGAAATCGAGTTTCCTGTCCCAGACGATGTAGAGCCCGTAAAACAGGGTGGTGAAGAGGACGCTTTGAAGGACTATCCCCGGGAAGATGAACACCTGGTAGTTCGTCCCCTGTAGTTCAGCGGCCCGCAGCGAGACGGTGTTCCCAAGGCCGCCGCCGAAAACGAAGATCCAAAGAAGCGGCGTGAAAAGCGACGAGATGACCCGTGATCTCTCCCGTTGGAAGATCTTGAACTCGCGTATCCAGATGGCTTGTATCCCCGAGAATTCGCCCACCTAACGTTCCCCCTGCTGGACCGTGCGCATCGCATCGTCCATCCAACTCGATTCCTGCGCACTCTCGTCGCCGCGGATGCTACGCCCCGTGACCGAGAGGAACACGTCGTTAAGGGTGGGCTTCGATACTTCGACGCCCTCGACGTCGCGCGCGGCCGCGAAGATCGCCGCGAGGTTGCGTTCGGCGTTGTCCACCGTTAGCATGACCTCGCTTCCAACAAGCTCCGCTCTTTGCACGAATGGAAGCCTTTCGAAGGGAGCGGTGGCCGGGGCTTTGAGGCGCAGCCTCACGACGTCCCCGCCGAGGCCGGCCTTCAGTTCCTTGGGCGTTCCCAGCGCGATGATCTTCCCTTTGTCGATGATGCCGATCCGGTGGCAGAGCCGATCCGCCTCCTCCATGTAATGCGTGGTGAGGACGATCGTGGTCTCCATGGAGGTGGACATCCCCTCGATGTACTTCCAGATGTGTTCGCGCGTCTGAGGGTCAAGGCCCAAAGTCGGCTCGTCGAGGAACAATACCTTCGGCCAATGAAGGAGGCCGCGCGCGATCTCGAGACGCCGTTTCATGCCGCCCGAATAGGTCTTCACCGCGTGGTCGGCGCGCGCCTCGAGGCCGACCAACGCGAGCAGTTCTGCGATCCGAGGCTTCACCTTTATCCTTGGGACATCATAGAGGCGGGCGTGGAGGTCGAGGTTCTCCCTTCCGGTAAGGAGCGAGTCAAGACTAGGTTCTTGGAAGACTATCCCGACCGATTGCCTGACCCTGTGCGAATCGCGCACCACGTCGAACCCGTTCACCGTGGCCGAACCGCTCGTGGGCGCCTTGAGGGTCGTGAGCATTGAGATGGTCGTCGTCTTCCCCGCCCCGTTCGGCCCGAGGAGCCCGAAGATCTCCCCCTTCGGGATCGACAACGATACGCCGTCGACGGCCTTGATCTCGCCACGTTTCCCGTAGGTCTTCACGAGGTCATGCGTCTCGATGACGGGGTCGGTCAAATCGGGCACGCGGCTCGATGCAAAAGACAGTAATTGAACATTGGGTAACCTGGGCGTCGCGCTCCTCGTCCTCATATGCCGGAAGCCCAGTGGCGGATTCCGCCATGAACCGGCGAATCATTCGCGATGCCTTGCGTCCACGGTGGCCGAGGGGCGCCTAGCGCCCCGAGTGCCGCCGCCTCATCATAGAGATGATACATCTTCTGTAAAAGATGCCGCTGCGATGATTTCGCGCCTTCGGCGCTCCCTCATCTGGCGGCATGGTTCTCGCTGCGCTCGAATCATGCCGGGAGCAGGATTTGAACCTGCGTACTCCTGCGAGAAGAGATCTTGAGTCTCTCGCCTTTGACCTGGCTCGGCGATCCCGGCTTACGGTGCCGACCACCCGTCCCGCGTGGGTATGTCCGAGGCGGCGCGGCACGGAAAAGTGGGCCAAACCGGATCCGTCGTGGGCTCCGCGCTCACCCGCCTCGCCCACTTGAATCCGGTTTATCTTGGGACTTCCATGGGCCAAACCGGATTCGAACCGGTGACCTTCCGGTTATCAGCCGGATGCTCAAGCCTGGCTAAGCTATTGGCCCCGACCCTCGCGAGGGTCGATCGCGCCGAAGGGGTCACTCGCGAAGCGGGCTTCGCTCGGACCCCGACGTGGGCATCTTGCCCAAGTGAACGAACGTCGCCGCGGGGGCACGCGGAAAAAGACGTTACCCTATTTAACCGCTTGCGGGTGGCGCGGTGCCGCTACCATGGAGGTTCCCCTCACGTCTTGGACATCCGCCACGACGCAACGATTTAGTGGGCACCACCGCTTGTCCGCCCATGAAGGTACGTGGGCCAGCGTTGGTCCTAGGGGACGACGTCAACACCGACGTGATGCTTCCTGGGCGCTACTTGTTCGAGTGGGAGACCCTGGGCCAGCACGTCCTTGAAGGGCTCGGGTCAGACTACCCGGCGCGGGTGCGAGGCAAGAAAGTCATCGTAGCCGGCAAGAATTTCGGTTGCGGGTCTTCACGCGAGCAGGCCGTCATGGCGTTCAAGCAGGCGGGCGTCGAATGCATCGTGGCCAGATCGTTCGCACGCATCTTCTTTCGAAACTGCGTGAACCTGGGCCTTCCCCCGCTCACCGCCGACGTGGACGTGCCGGACGGCGCCCTGCTCGAAGTGGATCTCGGGACCGGGACGATCACCGACGACTCGACCGGACGCGTTTGGCAAGCCAGGCCTTTGCCTGCGAATGTCCTCGCCATAATCAAGGACGGCGGGCTCATCGCGCACCTCAAGGGGAAACTTTCAAAAGAGAAAAGCCAGAAGTGATTTTAACAGCCTGGCATCTAACCATGTCACATGGAACTGACTGAACTTCGAGGCCTCGGCCCGAGGCGCAAGGAGGCCTTGGAAAAGGCCGGCATCAAGACGGTCGAAGAGCTCGCCCACGCGGACGTGGACGCCCTCGCGGCACCGACCGGCATATCCGCGGACCAACTACGTGATTGGCAGGCAGAGATCAAGAAACGGGGGACGAAGGCCCCGCAAGCGGCGCCCCCGAGCGTCGAAGAGGTCGTGAAGGACGCGAAAGTGCTCGCAGAGAAGGCCACCCGCCTTGCAGAGGCGAAGGCCGAGAAGATGCGAGTCATCCTGAAGGACAAGGCCGAACGTGCGCGCGTCCGCGTGGGCGAAGCCGTCCACGATGGCGTGCCGATATTCACATTGAAGCGCGGCGAGACCGAGGACGCGGTCATCGCCAGGATAAAGGCCGATGCCGTGGTCTTGCAGGAAAAGGCCGACACGGCGCTCGTGAAGATCGGAGAGGTGTGGCACCGGGAGGTCCCGATATTCGAGGAGAAGGTCCAGAAGGCGGGAGAGGGTGCGAAGGACCTCGTCCGCGAAGTGCGGGTGACCGTCGACGAGATCCAGGAAAAGAAGGTCCCGGCGGACCAGGCGATAGGCGGCCTGTTCCAAAGGATGAGATCGAAGATAGGGTCGGCCAAGTGAGGCCGCGGCCCCAACGGCCCCCTAGATGTAGCCCAGTGCGTCCTCGATCCGATTCAGTTCGGGCCCTGTCGTAAGCCGTCCGATGGCCGCCCCTCGGCTGTTGGCGACGAGGCCCGCGCCGACGAAAGGCGCCCCCCGGTTCACCGTCCCTATCTCGGCGGGGACTTGCAGCGCTGCCTCGACCACGTCTATCTCCTCGGGCGTTATCTTCGGATGACAGAGGACCCCCTTGTTCGTCGCGATGGCCGCCGAGCCCACGGTGTTGAGGCCCGCGATGGTCCCGCGTAGGCACGGGACCTCCAAGGTGCGTGAGATCTCGGCGACGAGTTCGTCCTCCACTTCGGGGTTGACAAGGCCGCCGAGGTCGTTCACAAGGATGTTATTGCCGGCGGCGTTTCGCGTCCCTCCGAGGACCATCACCTTGAGCCCAAGGCGCGTGAGGAGCTTCGTGTCGGCCGCCGTCCCGAAGTCCGCGATGACGGCGCCGTGCGAATTCATCGCAACGGCGGCTCCGAGTATCTGGCTGCCCCCAAGCGTGAATTGCAGAACGTCGACGTCGAGCGCTTTCTTGAACTCCTTGAGCGCTTCCTCGGTAAGGTTCGGCGGGGCGACGGCCATCCGCTCGGATGCCCTGGAAAAGACGCCCAAATAGGGGCTGCCGAGTATCTCGAGTTGGACCAGCATGGTTAGGCTAGCGCCTTGGGCTGGTCGGTTTTTTCAGCCGCTGCGGCCTTCTTCCCCTTCGTGGACTTGCCCTTCGCCGCCGGTCTGGTTTTGGTCTCACCGGCCGAATCCGCCTCGGCGGCCGCGTCCTCGGGCTTTTTGCGCTTCGAGCCCGCGGTCTCCGCGCCTTCCTCGGGAAGCGACACCTCGACGACGCCGTCCTCGAACTTGATCATCTTCACGCGGATCCGCGGCGGCGGCTTTTGCATAGAGCGCGCCCAGACGACCTCGTTCACTGGGTTGTCGATCCAGATCTTGTCCGCATCCGCCTTCATGTGGCGCGAGGCGAATTTCCTGATGAACGTGACCGCCCGCTCGGCGCGTTGCGTCCTTGGCACCGTCTTCGCGGTCCGGAGCGGTATGGTGTAGATCCTCTCGTCTTCTGCCATTGTTATCACTTCTGGAGTCTTGATCGGCGCCAATGGTGCCGCTTCGGGTGCGATTGGAAGCGCCGCGACGTCCTCATCATGACCCAGGCTGGGACCCGTCGGTTCGCTTTCTGGGTCTTGGCGAGTCGCGTCTTCTTTCCTAGGGATTTCTTGCCCATCGTTTCACTTCCCGCGACGCTCGATCCGGGTCTCCCGCTTCTTGGGGAGGAGCCTCTCGATGAGGACCCGGAGCGTCTCGTCGTCTATTTTCCGTTGGATGCGCCCGCTTTGTGCGAGCGCGATGAGCTGGTTCTCGATGGCCGCACCGACATCGGGCCGGGCCATCGATATACGCGTCAGCCGTTCGCGCGCCTCTGGCTCGAGTATCTGGCGGAGGATCTGCTTCCTCTGCGCGTCCGCCTCGGCCCGCGCCGCCGCCTGTTCGGCAGCCTGCGCCTCTTGGCCCGCGGCGTTCTGTTGGAGCTGCGCGAGGCGACGCTTGCGCAATTCCTCCAGTTCCTCGTCGTTTCCGCCCACTTCCGGGCTCACCTCTAGTATTTCGCCAAGGCCGGGATCGTCGTGACCAGGGCCTCGGCGACCTCATGGGCCGCGGCGTCGCAGAGTTTCCTGCCTGCGGCACTTACCACGCGGCCGTCGCCTTTCTGGGTCATGACGAGGCCCGCCGCCTCGAGCTGTTGAAGGGATTCGCGGATGATGCTGCCCGAGCCGCTCCGTGCCCGGTTGGGTGCCGCGCCACGGTCACGCGTGCCGCCGTACTCTGCGCGGAGTTTCGAGACCCCGATGGGGCCCATCGTGTAGACTTTCCGAAGCACCGCCGCGACGCGGCCATGCCACCATTCGCGGTCGTACGGCGCCTTCTCCCGGTGAACACCGGTCTTCGCGAATGGCGCCCACGCCGGCGTCGCTATCTTGTCGTTGACGCGAAGCTTCTCAGTGACCTTCGCGATGAGCATGTCGGCGGGAACGTCGTAGACGGTAGTCATTTATACACCCCGTGGCCGCTGGGGGATTCCCCTAATATCGAACCCCTATTTATCCCTATTGGGGCCAGTGATTTGCTTCGTGCGGTGGGCCCGGAAAAAGACGGCGGTGTGGCCCCGGATCTCCACTAGTTCGCAACCGACGACCTCGGCGAGGCGTCCTGCCAGCACCGATTTTTCCTCGCTCTCGCGCGCCGTCGCAAGGAACCTGACCTTGACGAGCTTGTCCGTTTCGAGGCGTTCGTCGAGTTCCTTCACGATGCCTTCGGATATTCCTGCCTTGCCTACTTGGACCATCACGGGCAGTTCGTTGGCGCTTGCCCGCAGGCGTCTCCTCTCTTCACCGGACAGCATGTTTCGACCTCCGGCCGATGACCGTCCGACGCACGTCGCCGCAAACGAGACACGTGCGCACGAGTCGCCCCGCAAGCGTCCTTGCCCGAAGAGTGCTCCCGGCGACGAGCGGCATGTTGCACTTGCGGCAGAAGGCGAGCCTCATCGTGCGGCTGCGGGCCTTGTAGCGCATGTTGATGCGCCGCGCAAGCTCGCCGTAGCGCTTGGCCCGGTCGGCCTTTCCGTTGGACAGCGCCTTCGCGGAAAGGGCCGCGAGCTGGTCGATGCGAAGAAGCGCGATGTCGCGCTCCAAGCCCTTATCACGGCGGGACACGCCGCGCCAATCGAGGCCCCTCCTCTTAAGGGTGTCGCGCGTCAGGCGGTTGCCTCAAGGCGTATATCGTCCACACCCCACCCGCCGAACGACTGACTCTCGAAAACGGACCAGAACAGGACGTCTATGAAGTCCACGGAGGGGGCCCGGACAGTGTAGCGGAACCGAAACTCCACATCGTCCCCGACGAATCCGGAGAGGTCGACGGAGCGCTCTGTTGCGAACAGGACGCCCCCGCCCCAGACGAGATTCCCCGTGACGAAATCGACCTGGCTCCATTGGCCGCCCGGCGCGCGGGCCTCCACGATCATCGGTGCCGTCGATTGACCTTGGACCTTGTAGTACAGGGTCGCTGCCGTCTTCCCCGCAAGATCGATCGGTTCAGCCGGTCTTATGGTCGCATCTGTGCCTGGCGCGTAAGCGAACCCTGCAATGCCTGCCGTGTTCCTCACGCCACCGTACCAGAAGTGCGTGCCGCTCGTCGGACACGCGAAGAGGCAGTTTCCGAAGAGCACTTCGCGATGGTCCCAGCCGGCTGCGAGGCCGGTGGTGCCGCCGTTCTCGACGGTCCATTTCGAGGGCCCGGACTCCATGTCGTCTGAAAACATTAGCCCCGATGGCGTCACGACACTGACCGTGAACACCGCGCCATCCGAGCCGGAGCCGTCCGAGCCGATAACGAGTACTGTTTCCTCGCCCACGTTCGCATACGTCCAGGAGACGGAGGCTCCAGATGCGTCCGTGATCGAATCACCATCGAAATCCCATGCATAAGCGTAGGCCCCGTAGACTTATCCGCCCGTCGCTTCGGCCGTGTATAAGGTCGGGACGCCTGCGACGATGCTCGCGGGGATAGCCGGTTCTACGCTTATGGGCCCGGCATCTGGCTCCTCTGCGTTGAGGACCAGCGGCGAGCCCGTCGCCGTGGAGGAGAGGACCGCGTTCCTGATGCTCAAACCATCGCCATGTCGAAGAGCCGCGGCCGTCGCCCTCGACGCATCGATGAGCCCGCGGCCGAGCGCGAACCCATCGGCGGCATAGGTCTTGCCGGAAGGCATCGAGGCAGTCTCACGCAGTAACTCCTTCACTTCCGCTGGAGAGAGGTCCTGGTTCGCCTGGAGCAGCTGCGCGACCACGCCGGCCGCCAAGGGCGTCGCCATCGACGTCCCGGTGAAGGACGCATACGGGCCGACGATGATCCCCTCCTCTTCCACGGTGAATGGGGTCGGGACAGGGACCACCATCTCGCTTCCAAGGAGAAGGGCGTCCTGGGCGTTCCCGTAGTAAGTGACGGGACCGGCCAAAGCCGCCGTGCTTATCAAGTTCGTCCCCACGGCCGCAAAGTCTGGCCACGTCCTTTCCAGGTTCTTCTGTCCCCGGCTCGAACTGCCATCAACGTAGGTGAGCGCCTCGTTCCAGTTCGCCACACTGATGACCTCCGGGATGTTAGCCCACGTGCTGGTGGAAATCGTGTTGCCGTCGCCGCCGCTGTTTCCCGCCGCGAACAGGACGACAAGCCCTTCCTCGTTGACCAGTTTTTGCGCGGCCTTCGTCACCGAGAAATCGGGTTGCCAATCGCCGGCTCCCCCCCAGGAGTTGGACACGATCCGGATGCCGAGTTCCTCATGGTGCTGGTAGATGTGGTCGAAAGCAGCTAGCGCCAGCCCCACGACGAGCGCTTCGCCCGCCCCGTAGCCGACTAGGAACGATCCCGGCGCGGATCCCTTGTACTTGCCTTCGGACGCGACTGCCTTTCCTGCCGCCGCCCCGGCCACGTGCGTCCCATGCCCGCCCGTGTTATCCGTGTGCGCCATGGGGATTGCCAGCATGTTCGCCTGGACCGGGCCGTCGAGCGGCGAATTCGCCACAAGTTCGACGGAGTCGCGGCCGACCACCTTGTAGTTCGCCTTCGTGGTCCATGGCTTGCCCGTGGCCTCGCCGAGGTCTTTCAACAAGAGGTCGGGGTGGGTCGCGTCGATGCCGGAGTCGACGATGGCGATCCCGATGCCGCTCCCGTCGATGCCCATGGCGACGGGCGTCGACGAGCCGTTTGCGGCCCAGCGTGTGTGCGAGCTTGTCCACAATGGTCTTGCCCCGACGGCCTCAGTCGCCGTGTCAAGAAGATATGGAATGGTCCGGTCGGCCTCGACGAACTCCACGCCGCTTATGGACGCAAGGCTCGGGGCCAGGACGGCGGGGCCCGTGACGAGCACCGTGGGAAGGATCTTGTATGTCACAAGCGGCGTGAATCCGCGCTCGTATAGCGCCTTGAACTGCGCGGGGCCCGGAGGCGACGAAAACCGGACTAGGATCGAAACGGACTCGCCGGCACGTTCCTCGGCCCACGACGAAACGAGCGGGTCAAGACGACCTTGCGTAGGCGATCCATCGGTTGCGGTCACGATTGCTGTCGGAATCACCAGTATGAGAGTTAGGAACACTGCCCCCGGTTTCACTTTGCCAGCCTCCATGGGGAGGACCTTGGAGGGGTAATCAATGTTTCTGTGGCGCAAGGTCGGTGACACACCGCAACGGCGGCAAGAGTCCATACGAATTGCCAACATGATTTGCCGGGCGTTGGACGGAATGCTCCTGATGGCATTCGACTTCGATGACTCGCCTGCGGCTCGTGATCTTGCCGTCGGCCGCTTTGCGTCCGACGGACCCAGGGACCTGGCTTCAAATCGAAATGCTCCTGCCGGGAAGTAGCCCTATGCTATACTTGATAGGCGAAGCGACAAAACGCGGAAAAACGGCATGTCGATTCGGGCCCTGAGCCGATGGGGGCTGCAAGGCCCCCTCTTTCTCCCCTTGTGTCCGCATAGCGTCGGTCGCGTTCACGGGTTGCAGGCGGGGCACTTGCCTCCTTTGAGGCCGACCGATTCCAGCGCTTGAAGCCCTCTGACCAGTCCACCACTGGCCTCTTTCGCGGCATCGTGCGTTGCGCGCAGCCGCGCCATAGCGTCAGCGAGTCCGCGCCTTTCTACCATTTTGAGGCAGACGGCCTTGAGATCCACCAACTCGTCGCGTTGGCCCATGGCGAGAATGGCTGATGCTTTCCAACGGAGTTCGGTCTGTGGCGCGCCGCGAATCCGATTCCCCAAGATGTCGTCTATGGCTTGACCAGTCTCGCGACCCACGTCAAGGTCATGATCAAGTGCCTCCACGGCGCTGGACGCGTCTTCTCGGTATTCATCGCTGGCCACGTAGCTGAAGAGAATCGACGTCAGAAAGTCAAAGCGCGCCTGCCCACCTTGCAGTGATTCCTCGCCCGCGTCCTTCAATCCATCTTCAGCTTGAAGGAGGGCCATGGCCCGAGCGCCTTCCTCACGCCAAGCGACGACGAATCCAGTCACGGCCTGTTCCGCCCCAAGGCGAAGTTCCCGATAGGTTGCGTCATGACTTTCCAACCAAGACCAGTGGGGTTGCGGGAACCGTAATTCATTCCGGGGCGTTGGACCGGCGAATACCCCTGCCCGTGCAAGACCGCTTATCATTCTGTCAAAACCGTCCATGGACCAGTGCTCGCTGACGTACGGTAACGTAGCCGATGTCACGCGATTAGCGAGTTGATTCAAATGAGTCTTTTGTCGGTCTCTTTCCTCCGATAGACGCGCATTCACATAGGGCACAACGATCGAGCCGACGAGAAGTGACGGAAGGCCCCACAAGGCCGATGCGAGGGGCTCGATGCCGCTTTGAACAAGTAACCAAAAGGTGCCAAAATATGCCAAAAGCCCGCCAGTCAATCCGGAGGCATCCGGAACCAGCAATTTCGGCATCACGGCCATAGAAGCGAGCGGCCCTAAGACCATTGCGCCGTGGGGCCCCGTACAACTTCAAGAAGCCAGGCCCATGGCGGCGAAGGGCATGCAGGAAAAGACCGTTTCCTCACATGGGAAGATCCGGGAACGAGAGCTACAGCACTGTCCGAATTTGCCACGATTCTAAGATAGGGAATGCGACGACGAACCCCCCGAAATAGGGGGGAGCGGAACATGGACGCCGGCACGAAGCCTATTTGAAAGGGGCCAAGAAGGCCCCTTCTTCCCTCTTTTTTCCCCCAGAGCCCAGTTCTACGAGGCGTTCGATGGCGGGGGGGGGGGACGACCAAGAGCGGAAGCGTTGCATATCGACCGAGGCCCTAATCGAATTGGGGCCGGCCACGGCCCCAGCGTGTGTCGTGGAACTGTTACCGAATGTCGCCTCGTGCCAGCATGTTGCGCGAGGAACTCTCAATGGACAAGGCGGAATCCGGCTCCACAGGGAATCCAAAGGTCCGCGCGCTCGCCCAATGGGCCTCAAACGACACGCCCTGAAAATGCACATACATTCCGTTGTTCGGGCGATCAAGACTTTGCCCTTGGGGAATCGACTCACGTGAAGGGGTAGACGGAACGTTTTGGTTCTAGCAGCTCCGCCGAAAAGACCGTGGGCCGGGGGAAAAGACAATCCACGAATTCGCAAAAACAGTTGCACGTCAGAAAGCGCCAGGAACCGTCGCCAAACGCCTTGACGCGGCCGTGAAGGGCCGACTCGAAACGGACCCGGTTGCTATAAATAGCGATGTTTCTTATGAGGATTATGAAGATTAGGATGATGAGGATGAGCATGAGGGATTTAGACCTGCGTCGGGGTTCTTCTACAAAGCGGTGTACGAATTGAGAATGCGGAAAATCAAGCGGATTTATTGCTTGAGACCCTCATGCAAGAACGACTGGACGCCGCGGATAAAGAACAGGTTGCCAAAGGAATGCCCTGATTGCAAGGGCCGTCTCAGGCCCGGAAAGTATCGGGTCGTGTATGCACAAGAGGATGATGGAAAATGATTCGCCGAAATCAGCTAAGTGGGTCGATTGACCTGCGATTCTTGCGTTTCCTGGTTCCTCGATGGAGTCTAGGCCCTTCAAAAGACTTTCCGGAAAAGCGCTTATTTTTGCGCCAGATGGTAGGTGCCTGCTAACATGGATCCTGCGTTGAAGGATTTGCCAGACGTCGCGCCAAAGCTGGCCCAGTTTGTTGCGGAAACCGCAGCACGCCCACAGAGCACAGAACATCTCACCGGGCTTTTACGAGCCCTCGAACGACCAATGGAAACAGGAGGCGCCCACGGGGTCGCGGGAAAGGCCTACCTGATGGGACTTTTCGCAGACCGCGCGATTGAAGGGCTCATCGAAGAGGATTATGTGCCTCACCGCGACCTCCGAGAATTCTTCCAGGCGCTAGGCGCAAACTACAATCGTTTGATTACGAACGATTGGGAGTTGCCGTTGGAATGGACCGAGTTACTCGAATCATACCAGAACGCCCTCATGGCCGCTGACAAAATCGACAAGCGCACGCTCCAAACCTTCGATTACATGGTTCCAATTAGCCACCACGATAGCGTCGCGGTAAAGGTATATCTCGCGCCAATCACCGGGCCATTCAAGGTCTCGGGATACAGTTATCCTTATTATCTTGACCTAGACTCGGCGCTTGCCGATCCAAAGAAAATTGAGGCCGTCGTCGACGCTTATGTGTGGAAGCTTCGCCTTCTTGAGGAAAAGATGACGGCCGAAAACGGCGAAAAGATTGATAAGATTTGCATGATAGCCAAGAGGAAAGGGCCGGTCGGGGCGTTGTCACTGGCAAGCCACATTGCCGCAAAATTCGAACGCCCCGCCATGGTGTTCCGCGAGCGCGAGGTCGAAAGACCCCACAAGCTCCAAGGTGCGCCGCTCGAGCCAGGTGACCAGATTGCGATTGTTTATGACCTTAGTGTCGGCGGAGGAGGAATTGAAAGCGCTGCTGAATATCTGGTCGCAGAGGAGCCTACTTGCCGCGTCAGGGGCGCAGTCGTTCTGTGTGATTATGGACACCGCGCGAAAAGCCGACTGAAGGCCAAGAACATCGACCTAAATGCCATCGCCACACTGACACCGGACGATTACCGCGCAATCCGGGAACCTCAGTTGAAACGCGAAGCCGAAGGGCTCGATCAGGCCCTTCATGACGGCCGCTTGACAGAACAAGAATATTTTGAGCGGCGGGGAGCGCTTAAGAACGATTTCGCTGACCTCGCATGGTTGAAGTTGTGTCCCACGTATGATTCCGCCCAGTCCACCGAATGACCCAACCGACTTCCAAGCTGCCATGGCGACCGTCAAGGGCGACGTGCTTAACAAATATCAAACGGAGGCAAGCGTAGATCCGTTCTTTGAAGCGGTTGTTGACTTCTTTGTTGTTCGTACGGCCACACGGTTTTACCAGGCTCACATGGAAAACAGACCTCCAGACGATTCCGAACTTGAACCTGCGTTTGACACTTCGTTGCTCATGAATTACCTTCCAAAGTATCCCCAGCTTCCATCCGTCTTCCTTATTGATTTGCTTGTGCAACGGTACGTCACTCAAGACCGAGCGAAATTGTACAAGGTTGCGACCCAGTTAGATGGGAACGGGGGTCTCGTCATTGCCGGCGCGGGAATCTCATACGGGCCTGGCGTCGGAATCGCGTACCCGGAGATGGTGCGCTCCTGCGCGAAAGGCCTAGGGATTGACGTAGTCGAAAGTGACCCCGCCTCTCCGCATCTTCTGGAACCGTGGTGCCGTGCCCTTGAAGAGAAAGGTCTTCAACAACAATTCCAACTTGAGTTTAAGAACGCCAGCGAGGAATGCAACCCGACACGGGCACATGATTGGATAAGCGCATGGCAGTATGGAGGGGTCGTAGACCACGTAGCCACCACAAATTGGGACGACCTCTTCGAAAAGGCGTTCGAAAAAATCGCGAGCGCCGCGATCCTGAGAGGAAAATTACCGGAGGTCATTATTGGGAACCAGACGGCTACACTTACACGCGTCCTCTGGAAGTTGCACGGTTCCGTGCGCCAACCAAATCAACCTTGGATCCTTTGCCATAGGAGCACAGTTGCAGAAGCCCTGAAGGAAACCTACCGAAAAGGCCACAAGAGTCATTGTGTGCTGGTAGTCGGCTCTCGGCTCGCCGACAGTGCCCTCAACGAGTTCTTAGAGGTCGAGATGCGCCACAAGGTGAAGGGGCGAGATATGCTCCGAATTGAACCGGCCGAATCGTCAAAGGCCGACCCTTGGGTTGTGGTCCTGTCCGCTGACATCGCCTGTGAGATAATAGGTAAACACATGAAAAGCGGAAAAGCTAGCCACATTCTTGCGTGGATGGAGCACCTTCATGCCGACGCGTCCGGTATGAAGAAAGTGGCATCCTAGGCGCGGACAGCGAAGCCCGTACGTTCCCGCCTTCACCGCTTGGACATCGGTCTGGTCTTATCGCTCCCTTTGGCGGCTCGGTTCGGAATGGTTCGAAACAGCGACCCTTCTTTTCGACCCGAATTAGGGCGCTTCGGATGAGCCCGGGGCAAAGGTTCTAACCTCTGGGCGAACACGAATTGTTTTGCCCGCTAGGGGCAGATGGTGAATGCACGAAGATCGTCGTAACACCGACAATCGGAAACACGGAGCCAGTACCGTTGGACGTGAATCCTTTGGATTCCGTCCGACAAGTGCGCGACAAGGCGGCAACGACCATGCTGGTCGAGAACGACTCAATCGAACTCGTCCACAAGGGAGAGAAGCTGCCGCTTGACGCGACGTTGCAGAACGCCGGCATCACCGAGGGAACCAGCCTCAAGGCGATGCCGGTCAAGCAATATGGGTACCGTTTTCTTGGATTTTCATCCCGAAAAATTTACCCAAAATCTCGGCGATGCTGACGACGGCGACGTGCATCCTTTTTGTATCAAGAAGCCGCAAACTCCTCCTGCCCATCTCGGGCCGGAGAATTGAAAAAACGTGAAACTGCGTGTATCGTCGAGCATTGGAGTTGGGAAGGATTGTGAGGTGGATGCTGAAGCCCTGGAGACCGTTCGGCAACTGAAAGGACGCGTCGCCGAGATTCAGGCGGTGGACGCGGACTCCATCAGTCTTGCGCACAAGGACCAGACGCTTCCTGATGGTGCCACGGTGAAGAACTGTGGCCTCAAGGAAGGCGACAGCCTCAGCGTCATCCCACGCGATCCCAAAGGGGGCCTCAATGGAGTGGGCCCCTCTTCTCCTTTTTCCAATAACATCCTGAAAAACAGGCTTGTAGTCGAAGCGCAACGCATCCACGACGCCCGCATCCCGCTCCGCGCGGTCACGCCCCTCGAATGGACCGCTACGCTACCGGGCCGGGGACGGTGGAGGCACCAGACTTTCCAGATAACGATCCTTCTCCCGTACAACTACCCGGCGCGGCCGCCGATGGTCACGTTCGTGACGAAGCCTAGCCCACGGCACCCGAACGTGAGCGACGAGGGCTGGGTGTGCTTGAACTACTTGCAGGACTCGTGGACTCCCGTCCACAACCTCGTGAGCGTCTACCGTGGCCTCGAATGGCTCCTCGAGAACCCGAACTACCACCACCCCTTGAACTTCGACGCGATGCCCCCGATGGACCTGGGGTTTGGGAGGTTTTGGCGTGCCCTCACCCGCATATAACGCCATCATGGGCCTCCTCATCGGCGGCCTCGTTCTAGCCGGGTTTCAACTTCTCAAAAAGCGAAATGAACACGACAAGGTAACGGAGATCACGCTCAAGGAGCACCCGACGACGGTCGCCGAAACCGACCTCGCCAAACTCGCGAAGACGGACACCATCCTGATCGATCCGTCCGTGGTCGCGCTCATCTTCGCCTGGGCCGCCAACCATCCCAAGAACGAGGTCGGCGCCCTACTCATCGGCCAACCCGATGGAAGATTCCTCAAAATCCATGACCTGGTCCGCGCCGAGAACGTGGGAACGGCAACCGAGATTGATTTCACGCCCCGGGACTTCGAGCGCGCACGCGCGAAGACAGGGAACGGTCGCATGGTCGTGGGCTGGGCACACTCGCATCCCACGTACACCGCCTTCATGTCCGGAACCGATCAACGGTTCCAATCGCAGGGCCAGGGCCTCTACCCGGACTACGTTGGACTCGTCATCGACCCGTTCAGGCCACGGGGCGTGGAGTTCGCCTTCTACCGCGTCACGAATGACGAGGTCGTGCAACTGCCGCACCACTACTGGAGGCGCTCAGAGTGAAGCATGAACGCCAGACGCTTATCAAGGGATGGGACCAAGCGGCCATCAGCCGGGCTTCGGTGCTGGTGGCGGGGGCGGGCGCCATTGGGTCCGCCCTCGTCACCATGCTCACCCGACTAGGCGTTGGCGCGATCACCATCATCGACCCCGACAGGCTCGAAGCGCAAAATCTGGAGAATCAGGCCTACGACGAGAGCGACCTCGGGAAATCGAAGGCATTCGCGCTCGCCGAGCGGATGCACCGTATCGACCCAGCGCTCCGCGTCACGCCGGTCGCGTGCCGGATTGAGGACTATCGGGGACCCGTTGACGCGGATTACTTGTTCGGTTGCTTCGACAACGTCGCAGCGCGCCACTACATCAATTTCATGGCCGTCACCGGCGGGAAGACGCTGGTTGACGCTGGAATCGAGAACTTTTGGGGCGCGATTAAAACCATCATCCCAGGCAAGACCGCGTGCCAAGGGTGCCTTCCGACGGTCCAGTCGAGTGCAGTGAAGGCGTCTTGTTCCAGCGACCCGATTCCAAGCACGTTCGTGACGGCAAACATGGCCGCAGGCTTGCAGGCGATCCAGTTCCTAAAACTGGTACGCGGCGAACGGGTTCACTCGTACGTCTACTTCGACCTCGCCCGCAGTACCCTCTACAACTACGATTACAAGCCGAACCCCAAATGCGAGATTTGCGGGGGATCGACGTGACGGGTATCGTCGACCGAATCGCTTCGCAGTTCCTCTTCACCTTCGCACTGATGGGTGACCTCATGCTGAAGACGCGAGTTCCGTTGCTCCTTCCTTTGGCGTTGCTCGCGTTGGTCTACGTGTGGCCCTTCGCCTTGTTCCTCATCTTCTGCGCATGGGCGTCCGTGGGGAAGACGGAGTGGTTGGAGAGGTATCGACGATGAAGACCATTCCGGCCAACGTGCGACTACTTCCCTGGTGGCATGTCTTTGGCCAAGGCCTCATCGTCGGCCTCCTAGTCGGCTTCTTCGTCACGTTCAACATACTGCTACTGGTACTCGTCGGCGTCGTCACCCTGGCCTACCATGTGGAGTACGCGTGGCGAACCGAGTGGAGGAAACAGCGTGGCTGACTACTCGCCCCACGTCAAGATCCTCACGTTCTTCCTGATCCTAGTCCTCACGTACTTCATCATGGCCTTCACCTTCAACATCGAGAACCTCTGGCGAAGCCTCATCATCGTCATCGCCGTCATCGTCCTCGTAATCACGGTCCTCGCACGCTTCGGAGGCAACCTTGGCGGGACCGACTAGAATCCTAGGCTTCAACCCGAAGCAGGCCCAGCACAAGGTTCCCTGGATCCCCGCCGACTGGATTCTGACGATTGATCTGGATGGCGTGCCGCGGCTCTACTTCGACTTCTGGCGGACCGGCCTGCTCGGGCGGGAAAGGAACGGGAAAATCCAGCAACGCGCGATTGAAGCCTTGTCGAGCGACTACGTTCTTCACGCCAGGCCCGAAGCGCCACCACAAACGAACCTCCGTTACGCCTATTCGTGCACGTACTCGAACGACCGCCTCCCGGAAGCCTGCATGACCCTACTCCAACTCGGCATCAAAACGCGCCTCCACCTACTCGTTCAAGACCGTGGACATCTGGCGAGCTTCGCCGTCGCCACGGAGCGGCCCGTGCCCCACGTGCTTCGTCAATTCTTCCGCGACCTCGAAGAAATCACGTCCCAAGATTTCGAAGCCGTCGCGGCCGGCCACACGCTGCGACCCAAGCACCTAACGCGATTCACGCTACCAACTCTTCCGGGTCTTCTCTCAGCAGCGCCAACGGTTCTTCCGCTCGAGTCCTCGACGCCCCCGCATGGCGCGGCAATCCAGCTGGGCGAAATTCTGAGCCCCATCAACGGCAAACCCATCGGGCCCGCTTTCCTCACTCTTGACGCCCTGAACCATCATGTATTGGTCGCTGGAACGACTGGCGCAGGAAAGACGAACACCGTCCTCCGCATGATCCAAGAGACCCACGGTCAAGTCGAAGGGATACTCGTTTTCGACGTGAAACAAGAATACCGAACCCTGCACGCTTCTCTGAACGCCAAAGTCTATGGCTTCACCGGTCGAAACCTCCTCACCCACAACCTCCTGAAACCAAGTGGCCCGCCCGCGCAATGGGTCAAGGAATTCTCATCGATCTTCAGCGAAGTGATCAATCGCTACGTCCCGGCTGTCGGAAGCAAGGACATCGTGGCCGAAACCCTCGACAAACTCTACCGGGAACGAGGCATCTACGAAGACGGAGTCAACTACCCACACATCGGAGACCTCATAGAAGCACTTGAAAAGAGGCCCACGAGCGGCCGGGAAGCCGGATGGAGCTCGTCGGCGCTACGCGTCCTTCGCTCGCTCATGATCGGCACCACTCGACAGGCCTTCTGCGTTCGAGAAGGAATCGCCCTCGAAGCACTCCTCAACGGAGTAACGGTCGTAGAACTCGACGGCCTCGGAGATCCCGCAGGCAGCGCGCTTCTCGTCAGCGTCCTTCTCCAAAAAATACGCGACCGCCTCCAACGCGAAAAAACGGAAGGCCTACGACACCTCATCGTGTTCGAAGAAGCCCAACACTTACTCGCACTCGGGCAAGAATCCACGTCAGTCCTCACGACCACATGTCGGGAAATACGATACCTCGGCGTCGGACTAGTCTTCGTGACCCAGATGCCGAACGAGTTCAGCAAACACGCCCTCGCAAACGTCAACACCACCATCATCCACAAACTCATCCGACCACAGGACCAGCACACGGCCGCCGCTCTACTCCGACTAAACGACGACGCGGAGGACGCCCAAGCACGGCTTGGCGTGGGACAAGCCCTCGTTCGATCGGACGCGCTCAATCTCGTCCAAATCCCCGAAATCCAGCGGCCCGAAGTAAGGGACGTTGACCTGTCCCAAACAGTCCCAAACCCCGAAGAGCGGTCCCCAACACATGCGGAGCGCCACGAAGTCGAAAAACGCCTCACAAGGCTCACGCCTCGCGATTGGGCCGTCTTCAACGCCATCGCCGGGTCCCGGGCAATCAGCCCACGCGCCATCCGGGAACTCCTCAAGCGCAGCCAAAGCGCCGTCAGAGCCAGTCTGACGAGACTCATCAACCTCGGCCTCGTAGCCTACCTCGAAGCCAAAACCAACGAAGGGAGACCACCAAGCATCTACTTCCTACGCCCCTACGGCACCGACGCCTACACGATGAAAGCCGGAAGGTCGCCAGATCGAATCCACGCCGCCGCAGCGGACCACAAGGAACTCGTCGAGGAAGTAACCCGTATCCTCGGAGTCGAACGAATCCCGGACCGACACTTTGACCTCCTCTACGCCGCCGAAGGCCACGAACGAGCAATCGAGATCGAAACCGGCGCCAACAAGAACGACCAGATACTCATCAACGTCACCAAATCCATCGAACTCCAAGGAGAGGCACACTTTGTAGCCGCCGACGACACCACCCTCAACAGAATCCTCCAAATCACCGCCAAGCACAGCTTCGACACGAGGACCATGATCGCAGTCAATGTCACGACTCTGAACGAGATTCGAACGGGCCGATGGCGCGCCTACACGTTTGAGACCGAGAAACCCCAGACTACGTGAGAAGACAAAGAGGTCCCAAACGGTCGACGTCGACCTATTCCGCGGCGGCTTGGTCGCGAGCGGAATCGCGCTGCCTAGCTTTGACAGGTACCGCTATCTTGCTTCGCCTTGCACTCATTGCACAATTCTCCGGACGTTGGCTTATCGTATCGCTCATCGTAGTCGGAGATTGGGCAGCTTGAGCAGTTCCGACACCAGTGCCACGTATCACTCCCTCGTTTCTTCCTTTAAGAAATTGGTGCGCACCACCAGAGGAAGCCTTCAAAAGGAGAACGAAAGGCTGTCCACAACATTGGTCGTGTAATGAGTAGAACTGGGTGGGCCGTGCCCATGATCACCCTCCTTTTCGTAGCGAAAATCGCCTTCCTTGAAACGAATCTATTTCATGTCGCGACCTGTTCTCTCTAAGTGATGGAGTCCAATACGGACGAAGCAAAACCTCTGGCCATTGCCATGATGGACATTCTTGGCTTTGGGAACTCCTTTCGCCGGCACGGACCCACAAGAATGGCTCATCTCTACAAACGGCTTATTGCCCTGACGGATGAGCAAGCTGAAGGCGGTCTAGTCATCAAGCCCGTTCCAAATGGCAAGGGGTCATTCAACCCCGCAATCGGTTGGTTTCATCCTCAACACACGCAATTTAGTGACACCATCCTTTTTTGGGTACCTTGGAACCCTATTTCGTTATCCTGCCTTACGGAGCTTTGTGCCGAAGCAGTCTGTTCGGCCTTAGAGATTGGCCTAGCCCTACGCGGTGCGATTACGATTGGACTGGCAGAGATGGATAACGAGGAGCGCCTGTATCTCGGTGAGCCGCTCATTGAGGCGGCTGAAACCGAGAAAGCCCAGGAATGGATTGGCATTTCCTTTGGGCCATCGATCGCTAAGACACCCTATAATCGCGGCCTCTACCTTGATGGCCTTACGGCCTACAAAAGCCATGTGAAACCCGGAAAAGAAGCAGCTGTGCCCGGGCTTGTCGTTGATTGGCCTCGCCGGTGGCGAGATTCACGAAAGGAGAACGTGGGCGACCTGTTGCGAAGACTCGATGACGATCCTCTTTTCTCGACGTACTACAATCGGACTCTGGATTTTCTTACGTTTTCAGCGCAAAATGAGAATTGGTTCCATCGACGCACTAACCTACCGCCTGGGTAGGCAGCTTGACGACAAGCGCCCCGCTGCTTCACGGGCCGTCGATTCTCAGCAAAGACCGTTAACAAGGGAATCAAAGCCGGAGCCGAAGCGTGGTCCCACATTATCAGTCTTGCCTCCCACCGGATGATCGAGGCTACATCAAGACTTCTGCAAAACTATGATGGATTCCTTCTCAATCTTAGCGTTGTGCTTCGTCGGATACTGCATTACCCGGTTCTTGATGTCGTACCGGGCGGTCTTAACATGCTCGAACCCGACCTCCTCCCCCAACCAGGTCAAGGTCTTCGCGGTTGGAACGGTACGGCCTCCCGTCGTACTGTTGCCGACTATTATGACGCAATGGCCGCCGGAAGGAAGGTAGTCGAAAAAGATCTTCAGCCGCGAACTCATATCATTGAAGTATTGCCACAGAACGCGCGCTTTGTGGGAGCGCTGTTCGTCGATCAGGCCTTCGATTAGTCCGTCAAGTGGACGGAATCCGAGTGCTGGCGGAACCTGGACGGTCTCTCCGACTATGGTCCGTCCGACAAACTTCCTTTTTAGTACGACTACTTGTTCCTCGTCCAAAAAGCGGCCGACGAAGTACTCGAGACGGTGTCGCCGCCAGTACTCGATTGCATTGCAGTACGGTGGAGAGAAAAGGATGAGGTCTGCCTCCAGCTTTGCGGCTCGCTTTGACGTGCCTAGGCCGGCGGAATCTGATTGTGATATGGTAGAAGGCGTTAGGCGCGTCTTGTTCTCTTGAAGATACTGAGTGAACTCGCCCATCCTTTGGAGGCCCAACGTTGCCCGGCGCTCGAACTCGCTGAACACATCAATCTCGTATCCTTCCCGAATCTTCTCCTTCATGTGCTTCGTGATTTCGAGCCCGCTTACCGGTTGAGGGTCAGCCAGACTGATGCGGCGAATCGAGCTCAGGAGGCAGGCCCAGAAGAATCTCCTAACGTCGCTTCCTCGCTGGGGCAGGCCGCCGTTGAAGATAGAATGGTCAATCCGCGCGTAGTCGACGAGGGCGTAGCGGCGAAACCAGTAGGTCAGACGCTCTAGGTCCCGCGCCTTCACCTGGGCAAGGCTCTTTCGCATAACGTCGTGCCGAATGTCTCGGAACTTCCGGATCTCAATCTCATCCTGGTTGCGTCGGAATCTCTGGAGGGCGTCCGACAGGTCCTTCCAAGCTGCGGCCAGCGTCTCTTCAGAAATTGGAGTGGTCTTTACGCGAGCGAAGAACACGCTCACGGGATCAATGTCTATTGAGAGGGACGGGATTCCGGCGGCTTTGGCCTCGACGGCCACTGTCCCGACGCCAGCCATGGGGTCGATGACGGCCTTAGGATCTGCGGACCGAAGAACGTGCTCCACAAGGGGTGGGTGAAACTTGCCCGGGAAGCGAAAAAGGTCGTGGGTGAACCTATGTCCGTGACCTCCCTCCCATTCAAGCAAGTTTATGTCTGGTACCATGTGACTACCCATGAGTGGCGTCCTTGACGTCAACCTTTCGGTAATTTGCCCTGTATGGCGCCCTTCGGCGGAGGCGGGGCGACCGTGACGCCTTCCCCAGTCGGGTCACGTTTTAGCGCATCGAGGATTGTCTCCGGCGGGGCTTTCAGCTCGAATTCGTAAGTTTGGGGATTCTTGATGTAGATCATCCCAGTCGTGATTTGTATGGTCTCCAGGATGTGGATTAGTTCCGGCCGCCTGAGCTTCCGCTTGCGGATCCTTTCGTCGGCCAGAATCATTCCGGGCTCAGGAACATTCGTGTCGTCCTTTGTCATCTGTTCGTGCGCGACCTGAAGAACCAGTTTCATGACGCCTAGGTCCGGCATCTCGCGCCACGTTTCTTCAATGAAGGCCTCCAAATCATCCGGATAGGTCCAAGTTGTGAGGATTTTCTCAATCTTGTCATAGGTGAATGGACGCCGCTTGTGCAGCCGAAGCAACTTGGCTACGCCCGCAACCGTGATGAGCGGAACCTTTCCTTTCGTTTCGCGCAACAGCGCCGCGTCCTTTCCTCCGAGCCCATCCTTGGCGAATTCGCGGGCAATCGCAATCGCGTTCGTGCATCCGTTCTCTTCGCTGTGGCGAGTAACCTCCGCTTCCGCGAGACCCTTATGTGTGATGACGCCCTTGCTGCCTTTCGCCTCCACTGAGATTTTCAGATTTGGCGCCCCTGGCTTAGGGATCTCGATGATACCGTCCGGTTGGTCTGATTCTCCTAGGTGCTGCGCAACGAGCCGTAAGCTCTGGAAAGCGCTGATAATCGCCTTCTCGAATGGCGTATCACCCGCATACGAGGCCTCTTCGATAGCTTTGATGTGCTCTTCCACTTCGTCGATGACGAAGCCAGCGGCGCTGCGGACGGCCACGTCGATGATTTCGGCGGTGCGCTCCACGATCGGCTCGTCGACACCCTCGGAACGCAGGTAACCGGTGGCCATCTGCGTCCCCGCCAGCACTTCTCCGATTACCTGCCGAAGCTGTTTCGAATTCGGCCCCAGTTCATCCAGCGCCGTAATCAGCGGGTGGTCCTCGTTGACGAGGATTTTCGTGGCCTGCGGATCGTATCTGGCCGCCGGTCCCGACTCTCCAAGCGTCGAAAACTCGATTTCCAGCGACTCGAGCCCTTTTGCAGCAGTGTCGCCGCGCGTCAATCCGGCCAGCGCCATCTGGCCCAGAATCGGCGAAAACGTCTTCACTCTGCGGCCGAAGGCCTGCGGTTCGTACTCCTCCGCCTTCTCGATTTCTTGGGCCTTGCCTCGAGTATAGTTAAAGAGAGTCCGCATCACGGTCCTTGCTATCTGCGCCTCGTGGGTGTTCTCCGAAACGGCGTTACGCTGAACGAGGAGAACCCCGTCGAGTCCTGGTATCTCCACACGAGCCAAGAATTTGGACCAGTACGCGTGGCTGCGCTGGGTAACTCCGAACAACTCATCTTCGGGGTTGATTAGCTTCCCGTTGGCGTAAATGGCAAATCCGTTGTTGGTGTAACCCCTCTCAATCAGTTTGTCCGTGGTCAAAGAATTCTTCGTGAGCACCGCGTTTCCTATGACAGGCCCAAGTTCAGGGATCACGAGCCCCTTGACATTTTGCTGCACGTTCTGTGGGTTTGGGACGCCTTCAGTTCTTAAGTCGAAATACTTCTCAGGCACATCCTCGGGCTTTGCCTCTCCCAGAGCCTCGGCCCAGTAAGCCTGAAGGGCCTCCTTCAGCTTCTTGCGAAAGCCCAGATCGATCATGTCGACCTTGACTTCAATTTCGTCTGCCGCGATGTCTCTCCGCGGGACCTCTTGCTTCTCGAGAAGGACCTTGAATCTGGCCGAGATCGGCAAGGCGGTCGCAATCATGCGTCGGAGGATTCCGATCTTTAGCGCGCGTCCCAGATGGTCCTCGTCAATCTCCTCAACGAGCGCTAGCGTCCAGTTCGGCCAACCTTCTTCCCAGGGCTTTGGCAACTCCTTCAAGTATGGTTCAAGGAGCGGCTTCGCTTCATTGATCGTCGTCCGAAAGACTGTAAATGTCGGGGCTTTTCCGCCCTTCTTTTCTTTGATCTCGTCTTGTCCGACGGAGACGACCCGTACGTTGCCGCCGACGCACGCGACATGCGTTAACCTGGCGCCTAACGCAAAGGCGGCGAGCTTGCCGACGCCGAACTTCCCAATCTGCATACGGTTGTTGTCGATTCGTGCCTGGCCGCCCTTCTTGACCTTCGGACTATCCGCGACTCGCCAAAGATTCTTGAGGCCCTTGAGGTCCATCGATTTGCCGTCGTCGAGCACCGCAAGAGCGCCCTTGCTGTCCGCAGGAAGAGATACGTGGCACGTGGTCGCGCCCGCGTCGTAGCTGTTGCAAATCAACTCCTCGATCGCCTTGCGAGGGTTGGAGTAGAGTTGTGCAGAGACGTGGCGGATAATGTCGTAACTGATGTCCACTTCGACGACGTCCTCGGCCGTGGCTCCAGCCGCCTTGAACCTGGTTCCAATTTTTGCCATCAGCCCACCACCCGTAGTTTCAGTCGTTGTAATCCCCTAAAAACTCAATCCGTGAAACATTGATTGTAAAGATGGCTTTATATTCTTGGGCCCACCAACAAGATAGGACATCCAAATTAATGCTGACCTTGCGCCGCTCGTTGTCTTTAAATAGACAGGGGCTGGCGGGGCAAGGCTTGCGCGTTCGGGTTTAAGGGGTGTCCGGAGGAATAGGTAGTTTATGGATGCACCCTGGTTGGAAGAACAGCGACAGCGAGACCTCGAAAGAGAACTCGCGCCCCAGCACTTTTCAAAGGAGCAATACGAGACGCTCACGCGCCTGGATCGGCGGTGGGCGACAAACGGTCTCGCGCAACGAACGCGCGAACTTAAGGCGAAGATGGCGCGACAATTCGCCCGCTTCCTCAAGAAACCCTTCGAAGACGCGACCCGCGAAGACATCGAAACGTTCCTCGCCCAAGTGACGCCCACGAGCGCGGTGAACACGCAAGAGAACGTGAAACGGTTCCTGAAGAGCTTCTACAAAGACCTCCTCGCCCCCGAGGAAGACCGCCACCCGAAACTCGTCTCATGGATCAAATTGAGAAACCCATTCAAGTCTTCGAAATTGCCGAAGGATCTCTTGACGCTCGACGAGGTGAAGAGAATCGCCGCCGCAACGACACACCTACGGGACAGAGCACTCGTGCTTATCCTCTACGAGACGGCAGCGCGAGCGTCGGAACTCATCGCAGCCCGGATCGGGGACGTGACCTTCGACCAATACGGCGCACGCATCACCCTGAGCGGCAAGACCGGCGAACGCAAAGTCCGACTCATCAACTCCGTTCCAGACCTACAAGCATGGCTAGAAACACACCCCTCCAAGGAGGATCCGGAGGGCCCACTCTTCGTCTCCTGGGGCGCCCAAAACAGGTACCAAGCGCTCCTCTACACGGGCGTGTGGCGAATCGTTTATAACGCCTGCAAACTCGCCGGGATCAACAAGCATGTGCATCCGCACCTCTTCCGCCACTCACGCCTGACTGAACTCGCAAAACAATTGAGCGAAGCGGAACTGAAGGTATTCGCTGGCTGGGCCGGCGGCAGCCAGATGGCCAAGGTCTACGTCCACCTCGGCGGAGACGATGTTGACCGCAAACTACTCGAAAAAGCTGGCCTCCTCAAAGGGGAAGACCAACCAAAACCCGACCCACTGAAAACGCGAACGTGCCAACGCTGCGGAACCCCGAATAGTCCCACGAGCCGCTACTGCACCAAATGCACGCTACCACTCGACGAAGCCGAGAGGTTGCGCGAAGAGAACCTCATGGCGAGACTGCAAGCCAAGCTGCCGCTCCTGGCACGCATCCTCGAAGACCCCGGCCTGATCGACAAATTCAGTGGCCAAGAAACGGTGGAAGGCCGGGTCCCGCTATCGGCTCATCCACCGACACCATCAACGCCACCAGCGGCCGCCTGATCAAAGGGACCATCGAAATCGAGCGGCCCGTCTGGATCCACCGAGGGTTCATCATCCAGCGGCTCATCGTTTTCGTCCTCCTCTTGTAGGTCGCGTGCCGTCGCCTCGTAACTGACGCGCGGGCCGGTTTCGCCTTGGAGGTGGCCGCTCGGGATTTTCAGACCCCGACACGAGAAAACGACTCCCGGGTACGCAATGGTCAGCATTCCCAAGACTCGACGAGTATGCTCCTTATCGTAGCGCCACCACCACGAGAAATACCGCCACAAGGCCTTCTTCATGATCACGCGATCCATCAAGACCTGCGAACCAAATTTCCTCAACAACCCCGTATGGAATTGGACCAGGAAGTAGCACCGATCGTCCTCGCCTTGGCACGGACTACGAACGGTCACGGATTCTCCCCTCCCACTCGTCCAAGAGCCTCAAAACGCGATCCAACGACTCCGCACGATTCTCTGGCTGGTCCGTCATGACGCTCGCCTCGCTTTTCTGGCCTTGTTCCTTGGTTGCCGGTACGTTCGATGCCCGTCGGCACAGACATACACCTCCCGCAACCCGCTCCCGTCCCGCGTCGGCTCTACGTCGGTCAACACCGCCATCTCTGGACATTCCCCACACTGCTTCGTTATCAATGCTCCATCCCCTCCCCCTTGCAAGACTCAAAACCAAGCGCCTCAACGAAAAAATGGCGCCAAGCTCGGCCGTGAACCAACCCTTGCCCAGGGCACTATTTAAATACCAATGACCACCGCACGGAGACAACAACGAGGAGGCCCGATTGAGGCGGCCAAGAGTCATTGGAGCCCAAAACACGATGACCCTTCGACTCTGCCTGACGCCGCGTGGGCGCCCTCCAAACCCCTGGGGCTTTAACCCTTTGACAAACGTCTATATGAGAGCCACGATTTTAATCGGGCGCAGGCCATGAAAATCGAGGAGGCTACTTTTGACCGCGAAATCCGGGATCCAATCCACCGCTACGTGAAACTTACGACAATCGAAAGTCGGATCGTAGACTCGCGCTACTTTCAACGCCTTGCCCACATCTCGCAGATGCACTCGGCACACCTCGTTTACCCCGGCGCCCAGTACCCACGGAAGGTCCATTGCCTCGGCGCGATGCACCTCGCTCATCGAATCATATGCCGAATACTCCATCAACAGTACCAAAGCGTAATCGACAGGAAATCCCACGCCCTGACCTACATCGACAACCCCAAACGGCGCAATTGGAAATGCGAAACCGACCTGCCGCTCAAGGAAGGCCTCGAAAAACTCGGTATCAAGCCAGCCGCCGACGACGACATCCCGGCATATATCGTCCAATACGTAAGACTCGCGGGCCTGCTACACGACATCGGCCACGGTCCCTTCTCTCACCTATTCGAATACGCGTCCAAGGAAAAGGTGTCCGACGAAGAACTAGCGAAACAAGGACGAAAGGCGAAAAGGTTCGACCACGAAGAGAAAGGCCTTCAAATCATTACGAAGCGCCTCACGACAGCAGACCCAAACACCGGGAAGCCATTACTTGACCAAAAAGATGCTGAAGTCGTGGCCGCGATCATCGAAGGCGGCGAACACGGAAAGTACCCTCTTCCGACCGAACTCCAGTTTCTATCCCAAATCATCAGCGGGCCTCTCGATGCCGACAAAATGGATTACCTTTTGCGCGACGCGTACTATGCCGGGACCCCAGAGTACGGTACCATCGACGTCGACCGAATTTTGGACTCACTTGTCGTGAACGACGGTCGTCTCTGTTACGTATCTGAATCTCTTGATGCCGTGGTAAATGCATTGAATGCGATGTTCTTCATGTACAACAACGTTTATCTTCATAAGACCGTCCGAGCGTTCGACATAACGGCGGGTAAAGGACTTGGAAAAGTAAACGACGTACTAAGAGACTTCATCAAGGACGACGATCAATTTTTCGAGATTGACGAAACAAATTTCGCAGAATTCCTGAAGGAAAAGGCAAAAGGTCACGCGGGCCTGGACGAAGCGCTTGAAGCGTTGGAAACGCTCCGATGGCGACGAAAATCACTCAAGACCGTTGCAGACCATCGCGTAGGCATTCCGTTCCGAATTGTGAAAGAAGCGAAGAGCTTCGAAAGCGAAATCAAAGACATAACCCGCCTTCTCGAACCCCTTATGCGAAAATTTAGGGAGGAGACCGGCATCACTGTCGAGCTCGACCTGGAAAAGAATATTCGCCCGATCGGCCTCAAGGTCCCTGAGCTTGGCACGTTTTTGAATTCCGACGTCATCTACGACGTAAACTCGAAAGACACGCGGCGCTTCAGGGACTATGCGCCTCAATACAAGACACTGACGAGAATAGTTGTTCCAATCCGAATGTACGGACCCCACAAGGAGGCAAGCGCGAAGGAAATTGAGGGCAACATCGAAGCGCTTCACCTGGCCGTGGGGGAAGCCCTGAAGGATTACCAAGACGAAATCTTGACGTCGCTGACGCTCTAGGCGGCTAGCGAGCGCCGTATATCTTCTAACGCACTCCTGGCGCGACCACGGTCCGCCTCATGAACGGACGTTTCACTGAGCAAATAGCGCCCAAGAAGGTCCAAGTCCGCAGCCGAGTATCTCCTCAGCGCGACGCCAAGGCGAACGAATGCGTCGTACTGCGGATCAGGGCTCAGAGCGCGGGAGCGCCTTGCGTACGGCTTGCTTCCCGCTTGCAACCAAATCCGTTCAGAGACCACTTTCGTCTTGTACGCAACCACAAAATCGGAAAGAGGGGGAGCAATTCCGGCGCTCTGACCAACCAGCCATGCACTGGAAAGCGAGTCAACGCCGTCCCGTCCTAGTCCGAAGGCAAGTGCATCGATAGCCCCACGAAATTCCGGATCCTTTCCATTCGCAACGTAATGGAAGTCCTCTAGCTTTGTTTCCTTGGAAATGGCACTCACCGACGGCGTGAAAATTCCTCCATGTGCCCCGGGCCCGGGGCGGTAGGCCGCGTTAAACCGCCAACGCTTATGAAACCTCCAAATCGAGTTCCCGTGCATCCCTTGGTGCGCGTGGAGATTGCCTCAGGTTGGAAGCATAACAATAAATAGTCCAATGCGCCCCCGGCGACCCGCGATACCCGTGAAAACATTGCGCGCAGCGTCCGGCCTCGATGCCATGCGATGTTCGTCCACGACCGGCAAAAAGCTTTTCCCCGGAAGGATGAAACTTGTCCATAATGCATGAAGAACTTCCCCCGCAAACGGCAATCGCCCCGAATCTTGGATTTGAGAACCTTAAGAACGCCAATGTAGCCACCGTCCATCGTCCATGTTCGTTCGATTTCAAGAGGTGGCTTCGAAAAGAAGTCCAATATGGCAATCACCGACGGCACCCAATACGAGGGACTCAGGGACCGCTACATCGGCAGCCCTGAGGGATTCCACAACCCCCACGAGCGGGGCGAATGGACCCTCTACGAGGATTTCGGCGACAAGAATGACTACAACAAGAGCCTCGCACAACTCCTTGCGCGTAAGCTGCGTACGACCGTCATAGGACGCGAATACTGGCGACTTGGAACCGAATGCCGAGCCTACGGCAGCGAAGTACGAGTTTACCGAACCAAACACCAACTCCTTCACGATGACGTCCAGCACGGTCGCATCCCCAGGCCGCAAGGCCTCATCTACAGCGCGAACGAATTCTACGGCAAGCCGCCCAAATTCACAGGCCAATACACGATCTGGCGCGACAAACGCGAGATTCCGGTCACGAAATACTATCCCGGACTCGTCGTCGCGCTCGCCGGAGAGTATCAGGCCAAGCTACGACCCCACGACGGCCAACTCGCGACCATCACGAAGATCGTTGACCCGTACCACTTCAAAGCCGACCTCGACGGAACCAAGAACCTCTCAATCCGCGACACGGACGTCACCTACTGGCACAGCGACCCCAACAACCGATACCAACTCTTGCCGAAACGCGCGACGGAGAAGAGCCTAAAAAGACTCGACGAAGAGTGGACTAGGAAGAGGCCTCCGCTGCGCGTCGCGCGCCAGGTCGATCAAGTGCTCGAACGAGAAGTACCCTCGCTCGCAGAATTCGAAATCGAAACTCTCTAAGGTGATCAGAATCTCCCACAAGAAACCAAACTACCTCCGCTCACGCGGGCAAAAAACCATCGAACTACCATACCTCATGAGCTGCGCATCCTACCTACTCGACAGACGCTACTGGATCCTTGGAATCCGCTACCCATGGCACGGAACCAGATTCGACCTCGTGATACGAGACCCAAGCCTCAACGCACAAGTCGTCCTCGTAGAGGCAAAATACCGGGCAGACGGAAGACCAGTACGACCATACGAAATAGAACGCTTCCACCAGGAACTCGCCAAGGCAACCGCAGACAACAACTTCTACCTCGGACGAGCCTTCTTCATGACGAACACGAACTACTCACCACAAGCATTGGAGACAGCGCGAAAATACGGAATCAGAACCTTCAGCAACGTACCACTGATCTACAGACTTGCGAAGAACGGACAGAGCGGGAAAAACGGGGAGACGGCGAAGACAACCGACACGAAACCAGAACACCAGAGAGGAAACAACGAAGCGAACAACCCAAACAGCGCCAGGAGAACGAAGGAAAAGAAAACAACAAACGAAGGGAATGGATCGAGGGAAGGGAACGAAGAAAGGAGCAGGAAGAGAGAAGAGTGAGAAGAGAAAGACAGAAAGAAACCAAGAGAACAAAGAAAAAAAGGAAAACAATTAGACGAACGGACGGGACGGAAAAGAAGGACCGGTCATCCAAAATCCTGGATAAGGTCCAATTGTAGTATTCGTGCGTCCCCATGCGCTCGCATGCGGGGGGCAAACCATGAAGGTGAACTCTTTTGCGAATCACGTATCTCGGCAACTACGGACGAGACCCCGTCAAGGTCAGCCTCTTCCTTGAAACCGAACACGATGTCGTCATATCCGCCCTGAGTGCAAACGGACCTTCGGTCATCCAGGCATTCAAGAAATTCGTCCTCAAGCCCTCGAATCCCAAAAACGGCATCGACTACGCGCAACTCTCAACGCTCTTACAGGGCCACAACACTAACCTTGAGATACACACGACCAAGGCCACCATACCGATGGTCGAACGGGTTGCGCCGCCCCGGACTCAGGACTTCGACTGGCTCGCGAACGCGCTCAAGAAGCTAGACCGGGACTTGGCCAAGGAGAAACGGGAATACGATGAATGGAAGGGCGTCAGGGACCTAGACGAAGCGAAGGACCATTTTCACCGCCGCCGCGAAGAGATCTTCGACCTGAATCAAAAGATCGTCTCGAACCTCCAAGAACCCCACTTCGCCGTCGCCAGCCACTACGTTCCGAGCCACGCCCAAACCGTCAACAGGTTCCGCCTCGACGAACTACGAGACCGGGCGAAAGAGCGGCACAGTACCCTCAAGCAACGAATAGACTTCACGCGACGAAACCGCATCCAAGAACTAGAGAAGAAACGCGCCGGCCTGGTGAAAGACATTGAGGCGGAGCGAAAGACCGCCCGCGCTAGAGACGATGACGCGGCAACGGCATTGGATGAAGGAATCGGGGTCGCCGCCATCCTGACTATCCGAAGTGGCCCAATCCTTGCACGAGGAAAGAAGAATCAGGCAATCGGTCGCGCCTTTGACCAAGTGCTGTCCGAGACGGAGAGCCTTCGAGCAAAACTGGACGCGTCAGGCGTGACAATGGGCGACGCTGATCCTCGTCTTGCCCTTTCGTCCATCTTCGCAGCAAGTCTTCCTGGATCCGACGCCAATGAAAACCACGTAGCCCAAGAGTTAAACCGCGCCATCGAAACAGCCTTCCATCTCCAACCCCGCGACGTCACGAACGCATCATTGTCAAAGATGGTATCAGGACTTCTGGGTCAAGCACCGCCCCCGATGCAGATCCCCACGCTCGACAGATTTCCGTCGCCCGCGCACACGAAGGGTCCGCGGTTGACGTACCTGGGCCTCGCCTTGTCAAATGGCTTGCGACCAACGACGCATCCAATGTTCTACAACTTGGATGAGCAGGGCCCTCGTCACACGGCCGTCATAGGCGGCTCCGGATCGGGCAAGAGCGTGACCGCTTCCCTGATCGTCGAGGGCGCGCTTCTCAACAAGATTCCCGTCCTCGTCATGGACCCGACTCGCTCGTGGACGGGTTTTCTCGTGCCCGCGTCCACGTTCGCATTGAAAAAGTACGAACGCTTCTCGATGAAGCCCGAGATGGCGCGGCCGTTCGAGCTTGAAGTGCGGGACTCGTGGGACACGACAATCGAGAAAGTCATGGAACGGCGAAGCCTCACGATACTCTCCTCGCCGAACCTGACCGACGAGCAAGAGGCCGGCCTGGTCGACCAGATTCTCGGCGAACTCTTGGAGAAAATGAAGACTTGGCCGGACTCGAAGGAGCTGCGCCTGCTCCTCGTTCTCGAAGAAGCGCACCGCTATCTTCGGGACAAGAAACTTCAACCAACACTCGAACTCTTCGCGCGAACTGCGCGGGCGAAAGGCGTCGGACTAATGGCCGTCTCCCAGAACGCCATAGACCTACCGCCGGCCATCAGGAACAACTGCGCCACAGTCATCCAGATGAACACGCACTACGGGGAAGACCTGAAACGCGCCGCCCAGACCTTCGGCTCCGACTTCCAGAAAACGATCCCGAAGCTCCAGCAGGGCCAAGGCGCATTCCATTATCCCGAATACGGCTCGACGTTCGTCGCATTTCGTCCGCCCCTGCATAACCACCACGCCGCGTCTGAAGCGGTCGTTCAGTTCTTTTCGGTGACGAAGGAATTGAAACGCACCGTGGACGACCTTTTCGCGCTCCAAGCGGTGCCGGACGAACACGTGACGCGCATGCCAAGTGCCAGTGCCAATGGCACAAGTGGCACAGAATCAACGCCAAGCGTTCCTGAGGCCGTAAACGAGTCTTTGGGGCGTGCAAGTGCCAAAGTGGCACGCGATTGGCACGACGTGGTGGCACAGTTGGCACAGGGTGGCACTCGCCCGCGTCTCATGGAAGTTCGCAACGCAATCACGGCGGCCGATCTCAAATGTCCGAGCCGACGTTCCATCTATCGTCATTTGCGTCAACTAGCGCGCCAGTCCAATGGATTGGCGCAAGAATAGGGAGGTGTTTTCATGGCAAAGTTCGAGGGGCGCAACGATGCGCTCTACATAGACGGCAAGCCCGTCCTGAAAGGATGGGAATCATTCTCGGGATGGTATTGGTTCGCAACCGAAGACCACGGCGAAGACGTATACGTTATCGACGGCCGCGACGTCCCAGGCCGCGAGTATTTTGGCCTGGTCCAAGGCCACGAGGAAGAATGGGGCTACTGGACGACGGCCGAGATGGATCCGCTAGTCGAGAAGGGCAAGGTTTGGGAAATCAAAAAACACGATTTGCCATACGCTGGACGACCCGGCCCCGAGTGAGACAACGGCGCACTCGATGGTGTTCAAGGGGCGCGCCTTACCGCGCGAACGCTCATGCCAAGGCGCGCAAGACTCGTGTTGATGACCTTCAGATCGAAGCGGTCAGCATCCCACGCGCCCCCGACCCAATCGAGCATCTCCTTGTGCTCTTCGTGTTTTGGGTTCGCGAGGATTTTCACGAGGTTCTCGTAGCCCCCGATCCCACCACAATCCTCGGGCGGAGCGGCCCTCCCGCCGCCGATACACACAGGGTAGATCTGCTCCGGATCCACTGGCAGAATCTTCTCCAAGACAACATCGTGGACCCACATGTCCCCATAATCGTACACGTAGGTGAACCGCGTCCCAGCCCGCTTCACCATGTCCCGAATCGCGAACATGCTGGAATCCTCCGCATTGGAATCCGTCAAATCCTCCGCGATCGTCTCCGGGTGCGCTAGATGGGTCTTGCCCACCACGAACTCGTGCAAGTGCGAATCAGTCCAATCCATGAGAATCTGCATTACCACATGAAGGTCCGCGAACGTGAACGAACTATCTACTAGGACTTTCCTCCAAATCACGGGCTCGGAATCAGTCAAACTGACCCACAACTGGTAGATGCTCTCCCGCTCGACCTTCCTCACCCACCGCATTCGTCGCGCCAACCCATCAACCCCGTAGAGCCGCTATGCGACTGCAAGCGTAATGCGGGATAAAGGACTTTCCACGCTTCGCGCCGCATGGACCAAGGGGATCTCGTCGAGTCGTGGACGAGTGAAGTTGAAATATGCCTCCCGCTGCGCCTCGCTCGGTGGGTCTAAAGACCGCCCGCTCGCTCGTCCGTGACACCCGCGGGTGTCAGCGCTCGCGCCGGACGTAGCAGAAGAGCCGCGAGGCCCAATCGTTCCCGACCGACTCCACAGGGTCGTTATCTTTCTAAACCATATTCGCGACGTTGACAACGCGTGCGAGGTTTTGCGCCCAGACGCTGATTCTTGACTTTTTGCCGTCGTAAGCGTCAACGGCCCGACAATGATCCGCTCCTATCGGGGAAAGCCTTTTCATCCGACCTGTTGCTTTCCCGCCGGTGATACATGGTCGACAACGATGGCGAATATTGGGAGTCGGCAAACCGGGACATCCGCGGAAGGCGTGGCGTGCAGACGGACATTTTTTCAAAGAACCCATTCGACGCCACGGGCTCGACGCACGTGCACGAAGGCATTGAGCACCTGCCCGACGGCACCAAGAAGCCGTTTTCAGTTGTACGTGACAACAAGTAGACAACGCCTGGGGGCGCTGGCCGCAAGCCCAGCGCTCCATTCCCATTTTTATCCCTAGACCGATTGTGAGAGAAAGACATTCTCTTCCAGCCAATCGTCCAGGCACTTCTCCGAACAGAAATGGTTGCGCGCGTGCATGCACAAGCCGGTTTCAAACCGTTGGCCGCACTGATCACAGATCGTCGCTGCGGCACATACGCTGCATTTTTTTGTAGGCAGCATCCCTTACCCGTGTCGGCGTACAAATAAATACGGACCATTGGGTCCCAAGGAAGTGCACCGCGTGAAGAGGGAGGCCCTCTGCGGCCGCGCGCCGCTTCGGTTGCCGCCTTGCCGCTCATCAAGCTTCGCCCCCTGGCGGGGGACGCTTCGGCTCGAAGCATGATGGCGGCAGCGGCTCAACGCCCTTCGCGGGCGCGCGGCGGGCCCAGGCCTCGGTTCACGAGCAATGTGCGGGCGCAACCCTGGGTTGCGGAGTGCGACTTCACCAGCTATTTCACTTCTTTCCGGCAATCATCTGCGCATTACATAGATTGAAGCCATGCCCTTGACGAAATCAACGCTCCTTGTACCGGTCGACGTCTGCGGCCATGCAAGGGTGTGGTTGCTGGAATAGACTCTCCTGAACAACCGTTATCTTGCGCCAAAGGCTTGCCGAAGGAAGGGAGCGGGCGTTTGGTACAAAGAGGGAGGCTCATCGCGAGAGTAAACGCAACCCTAGTTCTCCTGCTGCTCCTCGCTTCCAGTCTGCCCACTGAATTCGTCCAAGCGCATCTTCCTGGCGACGATTGCGATATCCACCCAGGAATGAGCATCCAAGCCAAACTTGACGCCTCGGCCGCGAATACGCACCTCAAGATTTGTGCCGGCGTCTACGCAGAATCCACCCTCATCAACAAGAATGGAATCACGCTCCACGCCTACCCCGGCGCAATCCTCGACGGATCGCTTCTGACCGGGACAAGGCACGGCATCCGCATCGCAGACGGCGTCACCGGCCTAACCGTGACCGGCCTCGAAATCCGAAACTACAACGACCTCCTCTGGACCACGGACCCTTCGAGCGGCATCGTCGCCCTCGGGGCGAGCTCGGGTGTTCGTATCTCGAACGTGAACATCCACGATACGGCTTGGACCGGCGTCCTTTTCGCGAACGGGACCGGCACGAATTGGATAATCGAGAACAGCACGTTCTCGAATAATGGGCTCGCGAACATCTTTTCGCAAGACGCGAAAAACCCGACGATCCAGAACAACACCTTCACAGGCGCCCAACACGCGATCATCATGTTGAAACCCAAGAAAGGCACCCTTGCGCACAACACCATCACCGGCAGCGGCTCGACGGGGCTCCTTATCGGTCCGGGATTCAATCAAGCAGTCTGGCCCAAGAACCTCACCATCCACAACAACACCATCACGGGAAACCGCACTCACGGTATCTGGAGCCTCGGCCTCCAAAACGGGACCATCCGCGACAACATGATCAACATGACGAACGGGGCCGCCATGACGCTCGGCGGAAACCCCCAAGACCTCACGTTGATTAGGAACGCGGCAGCGCCCGTGCTTGAAACTAAGGACGTGAAGGCGGCGCGCGACACTTTCAAGAAGGGGACGCCGCCCGGTTATGCGCTTCAAAGCCTCGACGTGACGGTATTGAATTGTGAGTGGTTCGCGTGCGCCATCGCCCCCGTCCGCGCCTTCTTCGACTTTTTCACTTCGTCGGCTCGGGCTCAAGGCCCGAGCCCTCCCCCACCACCGCCGCCGGTGGAGTGCGTCCTTGACACGGGCGCCACGTGCCAGGCGCAGTACATCGACACCCTACTCGATTATGCGGTACTCGCCGCACTCAACCCACTACCCGGGAGCGATTACGCCGCCTACATCACGCGCCTCGACACTTGCCAAGGCCAACCAGATTCGTGTCTCCGCTCCGAATTCTTCGACCCGGGCGACACGGCGCCCGCCAATACGTGGACCGTCCCCGTCGAAAATGATGTGCTCCTCGGCACCGTTCAACTTCGCTTCATCGACACAGGCATCAAGAAAACCTGGCAATCCAAAGGAAACCACTCGACCCGAGACGAACTCAACCAAACGTGGACCACGTTCGTGCTCTGCCGACTCTACATCACGGGAACACCGACTCCCTGCACGGCCATCCCCCGCGTCTTCGACTTTGGGCTCGACATCACGTGGGCCGACAGTGAATATGCGCAACACGCGAGCAAATGGCGCATGAAGCTTCCAACCGATTTGACCCACGCGTCCTTCGATCGCATCCACGGACTCGATGCAACCATCTTCAAATTCGAATCAAGACCCCATGACGCCGAAAGCCTTGCCCCCATCGATGCACTTTCAGAAATCCTGCCACCCACGACCGATGCGCTCCGCACACACTACGCGGGAAGCGCCACCCTTCGTTGCATACTCGTGCCATCAAGCGACCCATTGGCACAACCCGACCTCGAAGCAAACGATTGTCAAGACCCAACCCTGCTCAAGGAACCAAACGCCGTAGGTTACTATTGGTGCACAAGCGAATCCACCTACCCTCTAACCAGCCACGCGAACGAACCTCTGCACATCGCGCAGACCGTGGAAGTCCTCAGCGGCGGTTGGGATTGGAGCAAGTCCTGCACCTCTTTGTCCGACCCACAGCCCACCAACTGGACAAGCCTGTACCACCAAGGAGAATTGGACGCTCTCGCCACGGGAATAGGCCACTATTATTCTGCAACGAGCGACGAGGCTCGGCAAGCTGCCATCGGCGAGAGCAGCAACGCGACCCTGCAAGCCATAGGCCGACACCTTGCGATCCGCCTCAACGATTCCGGCATGCCGCTCCAACCCAATTTCACAATCCTCAATTCGAGTCAGCTCCATAGCGCGACCAATCTGGAATGGTACGGCCCGAAGGCAAACCTAAGACTCGACAGCATGGAAGTTTACGATAAGACGGCCGGTTGGACACGAGTGGCCGTAGCCGAACTGTTGTCCTTCATACCGGTCCGCATCAACGTAACGTCCGAATACCGGGAGCTCAACGGCGATCTGAAGAACGACACACTCAGCTTCATCGTAAGCGACGAAAAACCATTCTTCACGACAGACCCAGTGACCGTCGCCTACGCCGGCGACCGCTACGGGAACATAGTCGCATGGGACAACGACAATCGCAACTTCACGACAAACTTTAATGGCAACGCGACGCGCGTCCACTCGCTCACGCTAGTGAATACGTCGACCGCGCCCGCAAGGACCAGCCTGTTCGACGTTGGCTTCCCCATCCAAGCGGAGGCCCTCAACATCAACGCGTGCGCGCGAGAATTCTGGACTGGCGAAAGCAACGGAACAGGTCAAAACTTTGGCAACTTGTCCCGACTCACAATCGCCGACGACAACAACGCTACCTGCCAATTACTGCCGTTGAACGACATCAATCTCACGTTCCTGACAAATCTTCTAACGACCGTCGAAATCCGGGAAGGCCCAGAACTCAAGGCGAGTTACGTCATCGTTGGTGATCCGCTCCAGGCAAGCGCGAACAGCACGAACCACGACACCACCCGGACCCTCAATGAGACGCTTGAAAGGTACAGTCCCACCGCCTACGACCAAGCGGTCCGGACCGGTTACATACGACTGATTCTCGAAATCCCCGACCACGATTCCCTCAGCCGCCCTATCGACAAGGCCGGCCAAGCCTCCGTAATCGCATCAATCATCACGGCATTCCAATCACAATTGGGCGTCATCAGCGTGGAAATCGAGGACGTTCCACTTACGCCGCGTCTCGCGGATGCCGTAAGTCAGGCGGCTGACGAGTACGGCGTCATCATCCTCACAACGGCGGGAACACTCCCGAGTGCGACACACGCTTGGAAACCCCAAGACAAATTAATGACTATCCGTGGCCTCGCTGGAAGCCCCCGCGTGATTACCATCGGCGTCGGAGACGCGTCCAACGGCGTAGCCCCATGGTCGCGGCTTGGGCCGACCCCGGGGATGACTCCTAAGCCCGACTTCATTGCACCCTCCCCAACGTCCTCTGGCCTTGGCGGCTTGTTGAATGCCCTCCCTTACGTGGAAGCGGTTGCGCTTCGCGGAGTCCATCATGTGGACCTTGCTCGCGTTGTCCTTGCCGGTTTCGCAGTTCCAGTCCAGGGCGAATCGGGGGCGGCGGCAACGTTTTGGGAGCAAGGCTTTGGCGCTCTCGACCCCAGCGTGTTTCTCACCGTCCCCTCATCCACAGCGGACCTCGTCAACTACACTGCCGCGCATACGAATCAGACGGACCTCCAAGTGATTGAGGCCGCGGGTCGCGCTTTGAACCTTTCCATGGGTCAAGTGAATGCCAGCACGCCCCGCCAAATACTTGGGGCGGTCCTTCCGCCCTCGGCCATGATCCGTGCGGGGGTCGGGGCGACCCTGCTCAACGTGGCGGTCGACACGCCCGCGCTTCCCGCAAGCCTCCAAGTAGATTTTGGTGTGGTGAACAGGGAAATCCAGGGCGTCGCGCGGTTTGAACCAATCGATCTCGACGCTTTGCTGAACGCGACTATGGATAGTTACAGGGTGCTGCTTCAGGAAGCCGGTTACACTGGGACGCCGTTGGATGAGCGCGTGTCAAGTCTTTGGGCTCTGGCGAATGTTTCCGCTGAGAACGGGCAGAATGTGACGTTGAACGCGACGCACTATTACTTCATGGATCTGTTGAACGATGACTTCCTCTACGGTGCCTACGATAGGCTGTTGAACGTAAGTCTCGTCGATGCGCCGTCAAGTCTCCAAAATGTCTCTGCTGACAACGTCTCCACGGTTCGCGATGTTCTTGAACCATGGCTTCCTCAAGAGTACTATTTGGCGCCCGAGCGAAGCGGGCCCGCATACTTGGAAATCGTGTCCGGTTCGCTCAATTGTACAAAATTCGTCCCGGTCTACGGCGTGTTCACTGCGATGGACGCGGTCTTAGGCGTGTTGAATGGGGAAGCGTCGACTTTGCTCGGGACGTCCAAAGCGCCCGCGGCCAACGTCTACATCGCGGCCCTCCCGTCGAATTCCAAGGCGATTATTTCGAACGGTAACCAGGAGTTCTTGAAGAGCCAAGGCGGCCAATTGGGATGCCTGTACGATGTTCGAGACTCGCTTAGCTACCTGCGGAATCGGACGTCCGAACTGCGAGACCTAAAGGCGCTTCCATGGGGTGCCCTGAACGCGACTGAACAGTGGACGGGAAGTTGGAACCAAACGGCTCTGGGGGGCGCTGTGAACGCGAGCCTCACGGCGATGGGCCTTGTTCCCCAAGAAGCAGCACTGCAAAACTCCACGATCGTGCTCGACAAGACCATTGAGCTTTTGGATCGGGCAAAACAACTCGTCGACGACAAGGTCACGCGGCTTGCGATTCCAATAACGAGGACCGATGGGACCAGCGGCGTCACGAGCCTCCTTACCGAACCGAGTCGCACGAGTGCAAGCCCCGCAGGCCTGTACGTTGGCATAGCGACGATGACGAGCCACGACGTGAAACTACGGAACCCATTCACGGGTCAGGAAGTCCTGCGGCGAAACGTCACCATCCCCCTGCCCTCCTTCCTTTGGAACAATCCGACGCTCGTGGTGGACGCGGCGTACCGGGACACGAGTCCTCTCGCATTCAACGAAGTCCTTCTAAGGAACCAAGACCCGAGCATCTTCAACAACATCGTGCTCAACGCGAACGTCACGGTAAACCAAAGCAAGATTCCATTGATCGTGAATCAATCCGACCTCGCCCAACAAGAGTTGGACGCGATCACTGGCCGCATCGAGCTCATTGGAAATGTGTCCGCCGCCGTTAATGAATCCACGAGCACGTTATTCTCAAACTTCGCTCAAACATTCCGCAACCAACTTGAATTATTCCAACGAGGGCTCGAGGCACGCGCCTACGACGTTTCGCTTCAAGCAAACTCGTCCAATGTCCAAGCCACGGGCAATCTCACGAACGTCACGAACCCGCTTCTGACCACGCTGCTTGCCAGCATGGTGTCGCGCCTCAATTATCAAGGCGGGCTCACGGACGAAAACGGATTGGCCACGATGCCAAACCTCTTCCCGGGGAATTACGTCCTGTACATGCCGTACGGTTACGCGATTGCAAACGAGTTGAACACGACGTACCCCGTCGTGGGTCCAGGAGGAGGCGCATTGGAGGCCCCAATGGGGGACTTGGATTGGGACGTGAACAGGCTCGTCCGGGATTTCCAGGCGGGGCTAATCCCGCATCCAACGGCCCTTGACCCACGTGAAACGGCTTCTGTGCCTGTTGATGATGATCCTGGCGCCATTCGGGAGTACGATTCGGAGAGCATGCGCGGGATCTTCCCCATGCCGCGCCAGTGGTATCTATTAAATGACGGGTACGTGCAAGCGATCCGGTCGCGAGAATTAGCCGCGAACACGACGTACGCGGCCGAAAACGGCAACTACTCTGTCCACGTGAACACTTCAACGCCCGGCGCCATCATCGCGGCTCACGTCAATGGATCAATCCACAGTGAACTCAGGTTTATCGGTTCCCCGGTAGTCAATGGAACGCTTCAATTCAAGACTAACATTACTCGCGATTACAATGCGTCGACGAACGATCGTCTTCCCTTGAAATTCCGGGCGTTTTGGTGGCTAGACCGCGAGATTCCCGTGAACCGCAGCGGAATCGAACAGTATTGGACGTATTGGGTCGATCCGGCGGACCTCACGTTGGTCAGCCGGCCGGATGGCGTCGAATTGCCTCCTGCGCCCGCCCAAGTGCCCCCGTGGGTTCCCGATTACATCGATTGGACCTTGGACAATGGCTTCAACCAAGATGCCGGAAACCTTGGATTGCCCGTCACGCTCGGGTTCCCGCGGCAGTCGCTTGAGAATGCGACGATGGTGGATTATTGGTCGCAATTCGTGATTACCGATACCCCGGGACCGTGGGTAAATGACACTTTGACCAACGGCGCGATCATCAACATTACGCCTCCAAATGGGACTATCAACTATACGCTCGAGAATGGGTCGCTCGCAAACGTCTCCTATTACACGGTGCGCCTCATAGGATTGGAATTGATCACGGGCAATGCCTCCGGGTTTTACATCGATGACTTGAGTCTTATTGATTACAATGACGCCTTGCCGCCCGTACCCTTCACGGGTGAGATACTGTGGGATCGGAGTTTCGAGGACCCTTGGCAATGTTTCGGTCTGTATTCGCGCTGCGACTACTTCCCCGCGTTCGAAGTCTATGGGGACTGGTTCGGGCCGTTCCACCAATTCGGTCTCGTCATCGACGCCCCAGATCTCATAGGCGTCGCATGCAAACTCGTACAAAAGTTCGGCTCCGACACGGGCACCAGCCTGCGATACCCCGGTTGCGGGTCGCCCCTCCTACCAGAAGACGCTTCGGAGGAAGCAGGCGCTCTGAGGAGCCTCGCCGCTTGCGTCATCGGTGAGCCACACACTGGTCTTGATGAGGACACGGAAATGGCTTGCAACCAATTCCGAAATGCCGCCGGAAACGCGTCCGCCCATTGCAGCACGGGGAATGCGAGTGCTTGCATCGAAAACGAATCGTACAGGCGATTCACAAGTGCCGCGCGCAATCTCAGCAACGCCCTCGCCCTGACCCTCGTCGGACAGGAACTCGTCGTGCCATGGATCCACAGCGCCAACCGGACGCTGCGAGAGAAACCCGAATCGGTCGGTTTCACTGTGGGCGGACTCTTGGATGGGGCGAAGCGACAGAATCCGGGAGCGAACGAAACACAACTCGAGGACAACATCAGAACCGCGCTCCGGGACCTGAATTCCACATTGCTGACGTCCGTCCTGACCCTCGCAAAACCAGCGAATTCCACCAGGCAAGACGTGACGGAACCGCAAGCCATCTTACACAGATTCACCGACCGAGTGAGCGGACTCGACTGGTTCCATTTCGATACGAGCGCGCAAGAGCTACAGAGCACACCCGATAACGCCATCGACCGAGTGACGGACGCCGTCAAGGATATCAAGAATGGGGCGGACAACGACACGATTGCCGATTACTTGTTTCACTTGGACTTGCTAACGACTGATCAGATTACGGCAGCGTTCAACGCGGGCCTGAATCTTTCTTTGCAGCAACGGGCAGCATCAATCTTGACGGGAAAGCGGTTCAACGGAAGTGTGACTCCTGATGGCATAATGGTTCCTGGGCAAGACATGTCTGCCGTGCTCTCCGCGCCCCAGGTGTGCACCGGGCTCAACGCCGCCACCATGCTACCGACAACGTTTTTTTCTTGCCAAGAAATTCGCCGCACGATTGACGACACCTCATTGGTCATGCCTGGGGGCGTTGAGCGAGTACAATTCGACAATGCCCTTCTCGAGGCCGTCAAGAAGCATCCGAACTTCACAAACAACGCCACCATCATCCAAAAGATACTCACGGAAGCCGTGGCTTCATCCCGGGTCGCGTCGGACCAAGATTGGAAACGAACCACAGACGCCATACTGGTCAGCGCCAAAGACCAAGCCCCAGTCCTCGGACTCATGGCTTACAGCGTGCCGCTGCCCGCGAACGAATACGTCCAGTACCGCCTCGACGCTGAAATCCTCGCACAAAACACCGGCGCCCTCATCGTGAGCACGGCAAACCCGCTGATCACCGAAGCGCTCATGCTCGGCCTCCAAAATCTGTCCGTCGCAAACATCAGCGGCCCACTAGCCATCACCCAAGTAGACCCCCACAATGCCACGGTCCTCAACAACACGGGCGCCAACGATTACCCACGGATTTACCAAATTGCGCCCGACACGACGGCACCCGGCACCAGTTACAATTACACCATCCGAATCGAACCCGGACCCAACAACCTCACGAATGTCACCCTCTTCGAAAAACTGCCCAATTCTCTGGCGCTCCTGTCCGCATCCGAACAACCCGCCGCCAACACCAGCAACGGCCCCTCATGGACACTCGACACCCTCCAAGCCAACACGAACAAAACCATCGAAATTCAAGTCAGACTCAACTCCACCGCCCAAAACAACTCCAACGTCACGACCAACGCCACGCTCAACGCAACCCTCCCAGACAACAGCAATATCAGTCACTCCGACAAACACACGGTCGTGGCCATCACCGACGCCCCGGGAACCGAAAAACCGACCTACACGGTGACAAAAAACGCACCCGACAACGTCTACCCCGGAATGCGCTACAACCAAACCATCACCATCCAAACCACCGACGAACCACTAATCGACCTAACAATTCTAGAACCACCGAACACTTGGCTCCAAATCATGGGCGCGAATCCGATGCCGGATCAGCAAGACCAGAACGGAACCCTATGGAAAGTCGCCTTCCAAGCACCCAACACCACACTCACGATTCAAATCGACACGGCAACCAACGACACCGTCGCAAACGAAACACTCATCACCACGACAACGAAGGCAACCGCAAACGTCTCTCGCGGCAAGCTCCGAGTCGACCCCCGTTACTCCTACAACTACGCCGCGTCGGTCCTCAACATCTTCCAAACGGCTGCGGAATCAGGCGGAGTCGGCAAAGAAACCCTCCTACGCGTGGACGCCATAGGCCTGCCACTCGGCCTTGAACAAATCGCCGCAGTCCAGACGGAAAACCTCGTCGAAAACGAGTGCGTCGTGTGCGAATTCGGCCTCGCCACCCTCAAACCAGACGGCTTCTACAACTACACCAAAACCCACGAACTCAAGACCCGAAACGCAACCATGAATCCACTCGGACCAGACACACTCTTCATCATCATCATCTACTTCCCAAGCGTCGCAGGAGTCGAAGCAGACTCCCTACAACAGAAGCTCCTCATTCGAAATTTCAGCATCCAAGCCACCACCTTCATCGGACTCGACGCCCGCGACTCCCGAACCACCAACGAGTTCAACACCACGATCCCAATCCGATACCGGTCCAACATAGAGGACTGGAAAATGTACTACTCCGTCCCAGACCAAGAACCCGTCTGGAGCCCCACAAATCCCACCGCAAGCACGAACGCGAGCCTCTACGCAAACTTCACCATGACCCAGGACGGCGTGACACGCTACTACAACGCCACCAACAAACAAATGAGTCGCGGCCTCTGGGAACCAACCTACACCAGTTGGTGCGCGGACACCGTCGCCCCAGGTTATCCCACCAGATCATTCTACACCCAAAGTCGACTCGTGCCCGGACCAAGCGACCGAACCAATGACAAAACCAACGGCCTATACTGGGCAAGCGTAAACTGTGCTGTAACTTCCTAAACCGGCCCCTTTTGTAACTCCAAAAACGACCCGGGCAAACGGGCTAAAACCCGTCGACCCTGACCCCCGACCGGTGGTCCTGGTGAAGCCCGTGTTCGATGATCCCAACGTGTTGGCGCGAC